>NZ_JACEOL010000048.1 GCF_013868055.1 Thermoactinomyces mirandus
TTTTGTCAACAGCCTCAATGGATTTGCCATCCATCCTTTTTTCAGAAATCAATCATTCCCAAACTGATCATTAACGCTTCATTGACGCGATTCATCATCTCATCATCCAAATGAGTAATTTTATCCGTTAGCCTTTGTTTATCGATCGTTCGTATTTGTTCCAACAAAATCACAGAGTCACGATCAAACCCATATGCTTTGGCATCGATTTCCACATGCGTAGGTAATTTCGCTTTTTGAATTTGAGCTGTAATCGCGGCGACGATCACGGTGGGGCTGAATCGATTGCCAATATCATTTTGAATAACTAAAACAGGCCGAACCCCACCTTGTTCGGATCCGACCACAGGGGATAGATCTGCAAAATAAACATCGCCACGTTTCACAATCAAACCGGTTACACCCCACTAACCAATCGATCCAAAGTATCTTCAGCCTCTTTCTCCGCTACAAATGCTTCTGAAGCGATGTTGAGATTAATGCGTGCCATCTCCATATAGCCTCTTTGCATCATTTCGCGGATGATTCGTTTTTTCCGTTCCTGGAGATACATCTTCATCGCCTGACGAATAAACTCACTCCGATTTGAGTTTTCTCTCGCCACCATTCCATCCACTTCCTGAAGCAAATTTGTTGGCAGGCTGATCATGATTCTTTTTGTTCCGGACAAATGAAGCACCCCCAACCAATCATCACCGTTAGAATTCCCCTATTAATACTACCATTATGTCGAAGATGTTGCAAAATTATACTTATATGAAAGTGAATAAAAAAGCCTAGTTAAATCTATTCGTTCAAATATACAAAATTCCTTCAGCAACATTTCTGCACACGAAAATTAACAGTTGTCCCATTCTTCCGTCATACATTCAGCAAGACATTCTCCCGCAGCCGGTTTACAATATCTACCACTTTCCCGTTACGTTTGTAGACTCTCGGGATTCTGCTGCTTAACATGCAGGTAACCTCATAATTGATGGTATCCAGGAGATCAGCCACCTCATCCACTGTGATTTCAGCTCCCTGCTGTTTCCCGTATACAACCACTTCCTGCCCGACTTCCACCGGCATGATTTCTGTCACATTGACCATGAGTTGATCCATACAGATCCTTCCGATGATCGGAACTTTTTTGCCGGCGATCAGGACGTGCCCGCGATTTGAAAGGCGGCGATTTATTCCGTCTGCATAACCGATGGGAAGAGCGGCAACCCATTCTTCACCATTGACAATATAGGTTTTTCCATAGCTAATCCCGGTTCCGGCAACAGGTTTCTTGACAGAAGCCACTTTCGTTTTCAAAGTTAAAATGGGTTTTAACGAAACGGATTGTCGGTTTACTTCGGCAGAGGGATAAAGACCATACATACTGATCCCCAATCTTACCATATTATACGTGCGTTCACGCAGATCAATCGATCCGGCACTGTTGGCAATATGGGCAATTTTGGGTTTCAGGTTTTCTCTGGTAAGCGATTCTACCACTTGCCTGAATTTCTGCTCCTGTTTCAAGGCATATTCCTTGTCTGCCTCATCGGCTGTCGCATAGTGGGTAAAGATTCCTTCCCAGTCGATATAAGGGGATTGAACCATATCTCGCACGAAAGAAAGCACATCCTCCGGAAATAAACCCAATCTCCCCATCCCTGTATCCACTTTGACATGAACACGCAAAGTCTTTCCTGCTCTTTTGGCTGTCTCAATCATTTGCCGCAAGTTTTCCCGTGAATAAACCGTGCAGGTCAGGTCGTATTGGACTGCGGTTGAAATGGCCCTGGGCGGAGTATACCCCAGAATGAGAATGGGTGCTGCAATCCCCGCATTTCTTAGCTCAACCGCTTCATCCACAAATGCAACCGCCAGATAAGAGGCACCTGCTTGCAAAGCGGTCCTGGCAACCTGTACTGCTCCATGACCATATGCGTCCGCTTTCACAACCGCCATCACTTTCACATTTTCCTTCAAGTGCCTGCGAAATTGCCTGATGTTGTGCTCAAGTGCATCCAAATCTACTTCAATGACCGTATCCCTGCCAATTTGGTTCTTCCAGCCAGTTTCATCCATGCTTAACCACTTCCAATTGTCCATTTAACTTCTCTAAAAATTGATTGCTTACTAATAAGCTTTCCCTTTTATTTTCAATTACATAAATATAAGACAAATCAAAATCCTTTTTGATTTGCTTCAGGGAAAACGTCTTTGTACGGTTTCTGAATCCGATCTGCAACCGGTCCGGGTACAGGAGATAGTACGGACGCAAGCAATATTTATAAATAAGCGGAGCTCCAAAAAAAACGGCAAATGCAAGACTGAAAACGGCAATAAAAAAAGGGAAACTGCGAAAAGGAAAGTTCATGATCACGATAATAAGTCCAAAAACAAATGCGATTGACTCGCCGTAACGCATCCAACGCATTTTCCGGTAGAGCAAGGTTACATAAGAGGTATATTCTTCGGCTATCGGCTGACTCATGTTGTTTCATCCTTTTTTGCGCCAAATGCTACAAGTATTATACCAGTTTTTGTGCACACATGAAATGCAAAAATGAATTGGCGCGGGTTTCCGATTGCACTTTGCGTGTGAAACCCGCTGACAAAACCGGTAACGGAAACAGCAATTCTTCCTATTTATATGGCTGGTCAAAAGTAGAATTGGCGATTTCGATCATTTCCTCCTCCGTCAGCTGGCCGACAATCTCATAATCAATACCCTGATAGGTCCAGCTCAACCGTTTTTGATCCCCGGTTTCCAGCAACACCCCAACGGTTCTTTTCAGTTCAATCGGTTTGCCCATTAACGGAAGACTGGTAGCGACCGGCTGGGCAACCCGTTCCGTCAGGGTAAATGTCTTCTCTCCCTGGAAGCGCATAATGGATACCGGACCATTTGGTGTTTGAATCGTTTGTTCGCTGGACAAATGGCTCTTTTCCGGAACATAGCCCGGCAAAACCGTGGCCAATTCCCTGTTTTTCTGGTCAGGGACAAGAGTTTGCCTGGAGTCTGTTGACAGATCCTTCATGTTTCGTTCTGTATCAAACGCATCCTTGTCAAAGGAAGCGTCTAAATGAAACCGGTCAAAGCGAACATGAATCAGGGGCTCGTTCTGCTCGCTCAGAACATCCAGTTTGGTCGGCAATAGCTTGGAATCAAGCCATATCTTCTGTTTGGTTGCTTCCGAATTGAACGGATACTTGGCTGCCACTTCCAGTTGGTATGTCTTTTTGTCGGCCTGAAAATGCCGCTCTTCATCATCAATAATGCTCTGTATGATAGATTGATATAAATAGATTTGTCCATTGCTTTGCGGCCAGTCACTCTGAAAACGGAAACTTTTTTTCAATTGTGGTGTCATCACATATACGCCATCTTCATTACGCAATAAAATCTGGGTAATGTTTTTCTTTACATTTTTTATGGCAATCCGATAATAAAAAGGTTTCATGTACCAAACTTCAATATCGTATTCTTGCGGCTGGGAACTGGTTAAAATGGTCATTTTCCCGTGACTGAGATACGATTCCATTTTTTCCGCCCTTTGTGCCAGTTCACTAACCACATCCTGCTCGCCTTTCATTCCGCAGCCGGTCAATCCCAGAACGAGAATGCCCAGCAAAAGAAATAAATACCATTGTTTCCGACACATATAACCATCCCTTTCGTCAATTTCCCGGGCAATGTGTCGGCTAGTAAGGGACACTACTCGACAAATTCCTGATCGATGGTCTGCTGAAGTCCGTGAAGCAAATTGTTATACATCACACTACACGCATGGACTCCCGTCATCTCCCCGGCTTTTCCATGCAAGTAGACCGCCATGCAAGCAGCCTTGAACGGAGATACTTTCTGAGCCAGCAGGGACCCGATCATCCCCGTCAGCAAATCTCCGGATCCTGCTTTGGCCAGCGCCGGACTACCCGAATGATTTAAATGCAAGGTACCGTCAGGATGAGCGATCAGGGTATGACGCCCTTTTAAAATAACAATCATTCCTGTTTTCTCCGCAAAAGAACGGGCCGTTTCACGCCGGTTTGCTTCCACCTCAGCGACAGATAATGAAGTTAAACGGGCCATTTCTCCCGGATGGGGTGTCAGGATGGTGGATTCCTTTCTTTTTCGACACAGGGAAAGCAGCTCCGGGTATGCCGCCAGGATATTTAATGCATCCGCGTCAAGTACCAGGGGAACCTTTATTTCTGTCAACAGGTGTTTCAGCCATTCATCTTCGCCGGCAAATCTGCCCAGACCCGGACCAATTGCGACAGAAGTAAACCGATTGGCCTTTTGCCTGAATTCCCCCGCACTCTGCACTGAAAAAAATTCTTTTCCCGGCCAGGGCCAAATCAGTTCCTGTGTAACTTTGGCCGCCAGTGCATGCCGTTCCGACTCCGGAACCGTTAATGTGACATAACCGGCACCCATGCGGTAGGCGGCTTCTCCTGCCATACAGATTGCCCCCAGCATGCCTTTTCCTCCGCCAACCAGCAGCAAATGGCCATGGCTTCCCTTGTGTGACCATTCATCCCGGGCTGGCCAAGCGTCTTTCCACCATGAGGGGTCATTGATTTTTGCGGACGGTTCCAGTTTCCTGTCAGGAATGGGCGGCAGTCCGATATCTTTTACAATCAATTCTCCGCTCATTTTTTTGCCCTGCCGCGAAAAATGCCCCCACTTGGGATACTGAAATGTAACGGTAACATCGGCTTTCACACAATTGCCTTCATTGTACATGCCATCCGTATCGACTCCTGTGGGCAAATCGACGGCCACCACCCACTTTTGCGCCCGGTTGATCTGATCCACAATTTCCTGATACATCGGACGCAAGGGACCTTTTACTCCAGTTCCCAACAGCGCGTCCACAATAACGGCCGCCCCGTTTAAATCAGCCGCCAATTCCCCGCTGTGGGTCGTATCGAATCTTTTGACCGGCTGATTCAGCCTGATCAGCAATTGATAAAAAACCTTTGCATCCGGAGTAATCTGATCCGGATTTCCAATCAGCCAGCAAGACACATTCCAGTTCCGCTGCATAAGATAACGGGCAACCACCCATCCGTCTCCACCGTTGTTACCTTTTCCGGAAATAATAACGGCTTTTCCCGGCTTGGGGAAGCGTCTTGCAATTTCATCCGCCACCGATCTTCCTGCTGTTTCCATTAACACGATACCGGGCAAACCTGCCTTATGAATTGCCCATTCCTCCAAACGACGCATTTCTTCTGCTGTGACCAGATACAATGATTGTCCCTCCTAACCGCGTTATATATGTATGTCCACAACCAGCAAGTTATGATTATTCTGCTGCCTGTTCCTCCGGCCGTCCATTCACCTGTCATTTTCAATAATGGCCATCGCCAGCACATAATGCTCACTATGGGAAATGGATAAATGAACATGAATCCGGCTTCCAGAAAACCGTGACTGAATCAGCCGGGGTGAAAGGGTAACAACCGGCTTCCCCTGCTGGTCATTCAGAATCTCTATATCCTGGAAAGAACACTGCTGACCAATGCCTGTTCCAAGCGCTTTGGATACAGCCTCTTTGGCTGCAAATCTCCCGGCGACAAATTCCAGACGACGCCTGGGATGACGAGGCAAACAGGAAATCTCTTCTCCGGTCAAGATCCGTTTGGCCAAACGGGAAACAACCTTTTCAACCCTTGAAAGTTCAAGCATATCTGTGCCGATTCCGGTAACCAACTATTTCACATCCCATCGAAACGTCAAGGCTGCAATCACAAACGAGCCCACAGCCCATGCCAACAGGACCGTGACCGGAAGGATCAGCTGTCCAAGTGTCAAGCCATCATTCATCACTCCGCGCAATGCATCCGTCAAATGGCCGATCGGAATTGCCTGGACAAGCGGTTGGAGAATCCCTGGCAAATCGCGAATCGGGAAAAAGATACCTCCCACAAAAATCATGGGAAAAGAAATAAGCCCGGCAATCGGTGATGCGCTTTCCGGCGTTTTGGACAGACTGGCCACGATAAATCCCATCGACATGAACGTCAATGTTCCCAAAAAGATGAGCAGGATCAGTGTGCTCCATGAACCAAATACACTGATATCAAACAGAAAATAAGCAACCAGTAATACAACAATGGCCTGAAACGCGTTTAACAGTATGCGGGCCGTCATCTGCCCGGCAATAAAGGTGGAGCTTGTCAGCGGCGTTCCCTGCAGGCGGCGCAAAATTCCGCGCTCACGCCAGGAAGCAATGGTTGCAGCTACTCCATTTAAATTATTACTCATAATCATTAAAGACAAAATCCCTGGCACCAAAAAATCCATATAAGAAAGGTTTCTACTATGTACGGGCTTGATTTCCGTCTCTACCACCGGCTGATAATCAACGCGCTCTTTATTGAAACGTTCAACCGCCTGATTGACAACGGTTGTTGCCATTTGTGTCACCGTCTGATTGCCAGGGTCCGCATAAATGGCCACCATTTTGGCGCCGGAATAGGGTTCTTTCGCTTCAAATGCTTCCTGAAACCCCTGTTTTATTTTCACAATCAGATCAATATCCCCGGTTTTCAACTGCTTCATCAGCGCAGACTCTGATCCGGGTTCCAACTGCACTCCCTGGAACCCGGCAATCTCTTTTTTCCATGCTGCCGAGGCCGCAGTCCGGTCAGCATCCACCACTCCGATTTTCAGAGAAATCTGGTCTCCCCCATCATTCATAAATGTTCCCAATGCCAACATCATAAAAACCGGCAGGAAGAAAGACCAGATCATCGTATTCTTGTTGCGCACAAACAAGAGAAGCTGCGCCCGCACCAAATGCCAATATGCTTTCATTCGCCACTCAACCTCTTCCCTGTTTTCTGAAGGAATACATCTTCCAACGTTGCACTTCGCGTCCTGAGTCCCATCAAGGGAACGGAACGGTCGCTGGCCCACGGGACCAGGTCATGCAAAGTCCGGGATAAATGGTCAGTATGGAGCGATACGACCTCATTTTCTTCCCTGACGACATCTGTCACTCCTTTCAGACGGGTCAATTCCTGGTCCAGCCGGTGATCCGGCAGTACAAACTCAATGCGGCTTTTTGAGGAAAGCCCCCGAATCAGGCCCGCCGGAGAATCGATGTCAATAATTTTCCCCTGACTCATAATCCCTACCTGATCGCACAGTACTTCGGCTTCCTCCATATAGTGGGTAGACAAAATAACTGTCCTTCCTTCATCCCGAAGCTGAAAGACAATATCCCACAATCTCCTTCTCGCTTGCGGATCAAGACCGGTAGTCGGTTCATCAAGAAATATAACCCTGGGATCATGGATGACGGCAATAGCAATCGCCAGCCTTTGCCGCTGCCCTCCTGACAGATGCTTTACTCTGGCTTTCTCTTTTTCCGTCAGGTCAAACGCCTGCAGGATCTCTTTCAATGGTCTGGTTTTGCGGTAAAAGCTGCCATATAATTGCAAACTTTCGCGCACGGTCAAATGTTCAAACAAAGAAGTTGACTGAAGCTGGACTCCAATGATCCGTTTCAGTTCGCTCCGGTTTTTCACTGCATCGATCCCGGCAATTTCAATGCTTCCTCCATCCGGAGTTCTCAGCCCCTCCATCATTTCCATCGTAGTCGTTTTTCCGGCACCGTTTGGTCCGAGCAACCCGAATATCTGTTTTTCCCTGACCATAAAAGAAATACCCTTTACGACCATCTGGCTGCCATATTTCTTGACCAGATTTTTGACAAAAATCATCTGTGCATCACTTCAATCCCTGTTTTTTTAAAGTATAACATGATCCATCTCCAATTAAAAAAATGATTCAAAGTGAAAAGCAGGTCTTTATTTCGCATTAAAAATGGTATAGTATTAAATGTTACATATACAGCTATGGGAGGTTTTTTTATGTATCTCGTAAACAATCGGATTGATCTTCAGTCTTCGGAACACTTTGCCAGATTGAAAGAGCAGTTTGCCAAGGCTCCTGAATCCATGAAAGAGGTGCCCGGATTTCTGTCCTTCCGGTTGCTCAAGGCGGAAGATGGTTCCCATGTGGTTGCGGAAACGGTATTTGCATCCAAAGAAGATTTTCATAACTGGGTTCACAGCGAACATTTCCAAAAAGCCCACGGCGGCCGGAAAGGGGATCTGAACCGTCCTGAACTTTCTGTTTACCACATTGTCATCGGCTAGAAAGGAGTAATCGAAGTGACAGCATTTGGCATCGTAAAATTTTTGCATGTTGTGTCTGTCGCCTTTTGGCTTGGTGGCATCGCTTTACTGGCATTTTTCCTGAGAGATGCCATGATGACAAAACAGATTGACCAGATGAACCATGTGCTTGAGCGGGCCCAACATTGGAACCTGGTCATGTTTGTCCCAACTTCGGTCATTGTTTTGCTGACCGGTGTAATCATGATGATGACAGTTGACGGGCACAAGCCTTCCTGGCTGCTCGCAAAGGAACGGTTTGGCAGCCTGTTTGTCATTCTGTTCATCCTGTTTGTCGTCTTCAATGGCCGAAAGACTTTGGCAAAGGTGAAATTCAAAGGCTTTGGAGACGAAAAAACTGTTCGAATTTTGAAATATTATATTGCATTTTTAATTATATCTCTAATTTGTATGGTTATTCTCATTTTCTTTGTAACCGTAAAATAAGGACTTCCTTTTTAAAAGACTGCTGACTTGAACGAGTCAGCAGTCTTTATGTGGTTTAATCGTCTTCAACAGGGTCCAGCCGACATTCTTCCAGTGGAATCACTTTCGTTTTGTTTTTCCATTTGTAACCCAGCCACAACAGGATAAACAACGGCAAACCGATATAAGATACGAGCAAACCATACCAGTCGATGGAATCACCCAAAAACGCCTGATAATTCTGCCCTGAAATAACAACCGTACACAGGGCAAAGGCAAACAGCGGTCCAAACGGAAACCATTTTGCCTGATAACCCAATTCTTCCAGGCTCCTGCCCTGACGGATGAAAGCACGGCGAAAACGGTAATGACTGATTGCGATTCCCAGCCAGACCAAAAATCCTGACAAACCGGAAGCATTCAAGAGCCATGCATAGATAGTGCCATCTCCTACCAATGAAGCGAGAAATGCAACCATGCCAACAACTGTTGTCAAGAGCAGGGAATAAATCGGAACCCCGCCTTTATTCAACTTGCTGAAGATTTTCGGGGCTTTTCCTTCTACAGCCAGTTGCCATAACATCCTCGTCGATGCATACATTCCGGAATTTCCCGCTGACAATACCGACGTAAGAATCACCGCGTTCATCACGGAAGCAGCAAATGCCAAACCGGCCCGCTCAAAAACCATCGTAAACGGGCTTTTGGCAATCTGGTCAACGTCTCCGCCCACCAAATTAGGATGGGTATAAGGCAGGATCAGCCCGATTACCAGAATGGTCAATGTATAGAAAAGCAATATTCTCCAAAAAACCTGGCGAACAGCCCGTGGCACGTTTTTGCGCGGATTTTCACTCTCACCTGCCGCGACACCGATCAATTCAGTTCCCTGAAACGAAAAACCTGCAATCATAAATACTCCAATGATTCCCATAAATCCTCCAGGGAAAGGAGCTTCATCCACCGTAAAGTTCCGGAATCCAATCGGCTCCCCTCCCATAATTCCGAAAATCATCATGAATCCGACAACAAGAAAAATAATGACCGTGGATACTTTGATAAAAGAGAACCAATATTCTGATTCTCCGTATCCTCTGACGGACAAGACATTTAATCCAAACATCAATGCCAGAAAGCTGGCACTCCAGACAATTCCCGGCACATCCGGAAACCAGTATTTCATAATCAATGCGCCTGCTGACAGTTCGACTGCAATGGTGATTGCCCAGTTATACCAGTAATTCCAGCCCAGCGCAAACCCAAGCGCCGGATCCACAAACCGGCTGGCATACGTACTGAACGACCCGGCCACCGGCATATGGGATGCCAGCTCTCCCAAACTGGTCATCAGGAAATAAACCATAATCCCTATCGCAATATAGGCAACCAATGCTCCGCCCGGACCTGCCTGATGGATCGCTGAACCACTGGCCAAAAACACTCCTGTCCCTATCGATCCCCCAATTGCAATCATAGACAAATGCCTGGTTTTCAAGCCTCTTTTCAATTTTTGATTTTCATCTACCTCTGTCATATGAAGACACCTTTCCCTTCCTGTACGCCGAGGTAAGGCAGGGAAAATAAAAAATACCGCCACTTCTTTAATGGGACGGTATGATCTCACCCACACCAAACCCCTGCAAGATAGCGCACCACGCTTGTATGGGGGATACAAACGTGACAGTGCTGGCCCTGTTCGGCACCAGCCCCAGCCTGCCCGCCTGGAGTTATGCGGACAAACTTCGGCGACTTTTCCTTTCCCCTGCAGTCATAAAAAAACTCCCAATCTCGTGCAAAGTACTCATAAAAGACGCAGCCTCTACCTCACCGAGAGAAATCGATGAGGGTATTATGCACTTTTTAAAGATATTTTTAGTATAAATAAAAAGTTCTATGCTTACAACGGAAATTTTTTCAATTCTTACCGATTTTAATAATCGTAAATATATGAAATCATTCTCGGAGATGATTTTCATAAGCCCCGGCAACTTTCAGTTGTTTTTTGGCCAGACAAGCATAAGTTTAATGATGAGTAAACGTAAAGGAGCACCGTCTATGGAAACATGGCTGGGCTATTTCCTGTTGGGCTTTGCATTGTCTACTCCCATTTGCCCTGTAAATATCGAAATGATTCGCCAGGGTGCCGCCAACGGTTTTTTTTATTCCTGGCTGGTCGGCCTGGGTGACGTTATTTCCAATTTACTGATGATCGGAATTATTTTTTACGGATTTTCCAACTGGTTCAGCAATCCGGAGTATTTATCCGTTATTGCCATCACAAGCGGATGCTATCTGATTTACCTGGGAATGACAAATCTGAAAGCCGATCTGTCGATCTCCCAACTGATTGGCCCTTTTATTCTTCTTGGCAAGGGATTTGTTCTGGGTTTGACCAATCCCATTGACTTTTTGTCCTGGCTGGGTGTATACAGTACGATCCAGCATCTGCCACTCTCATTTTTTATAACAGCAGTCTTATATTTGTTGATTGGCTGCGGAATGTGGAACCTGGTCCTGTCGCTGTCTGTCAGCTGGTGCCGCCGCTATCTCAAGCCGGAATTTATTCGGAAATTTCATGTTGTTTCCGGACTGATCCTGTGTGCTTATGGTATTTTCTTTGCCTGGTACGGATTAAAGCTGCTGTTTGAGTAATGTGTGGAATAGCTGGTACCATTAGAACGTGGCTTTCCGTTTTTTTATCTTTCCGGTTTAAACGGTATGATTGGATCGAAGCATTGCCGTATCGCACCACCAACAAAAAATAAACTGGCTGGTTGAAAAAGACAACCAGAGGCTACGAAGTGTAAAACTGATTGCCAAAGAAGTTAAGGCATGCAATAAGGCAGCCCTTATGGTAGCACACGTTGAACGGATGCCGGAATATTGCATACGGTTTATCGCATGCACCGATTTTTCAGCCGAAACCCGCTTATTTACGCATTGCAGGAAATACTCACAAAGCATGAAAAAAGCTGTCCCCGTTCCTGGACAAGCTTCTTTCACAGCTACATTTTATACACTTGTCAAGCTCGTATTTAAAACTCTGTATTCCAGTAAATTTATTATTATATCATATATCAGCAAGGAGGGAATTAAGGAAATATTCGGGCTTGCTGTTTCCTGATCGGGCAAACCGGGCCTTTGCCTCAGGAAATCGTTATATCGAGACCTCTTTCCTCCAATTGCTGAACAATCTGGCGATCTACCTGATGATCGGTAATAATCCTGTCGATTTGATCCAAGCCGCCCATGCGCGAAAATGATTGCACACCAAATTTACTGAAGTCCATAAGCAAAAAAACGGTATCGGCAATTTTCATCATCTTCTGCTTGACACGGGATTGCTGTTCATCCGACTCACTGATCCCCCGCTCCAGGTGGAGTCCTTTACAGGAAATAAACGCTTTGTCCACGTAATAAGCATCCAGTGAGGACTCCGCCAACGGACCGACATACGACAGAGACCTGGAAAGAAGGGTACCGCCGGTGGAAATAACCGTAATTCTGCTTTTTTTGCTCAGCTCCATGGCCACTTTGATCGAGTTGGTCAGAACAGTAAGCGGTATATCAGGCAGGGTTTTAGCCATATACCAGGCGGTTGTGCTGGCATCCAGTATGATTTTGTCGCCTGTTTCCACGTGTTTCACCGCTTCAAGCGCAATTTGCTTTTTTTCCAGGACATTGGTTGCTTCCCTTTTCGTATAAGGGATTTCAACCGAGTCCGGAGTTTGAATACTGATCGCTCCACCATGACTTCTGATCAGTTTTTTCTCTTTTTCAAGTTTTTCCAGGTCCCTGCGAATCGTTTCTTCTGTGACTGAAAATATTTTGCTTAATTCGCTGACCCGGACACTCTTTTGCTCATTGACCAGATCCACGATCATCCGTTGTCTTTCACCAACAAGCATTTGTTTCCCTCTTTCTTTTCCATGGAAATGATTTGTTGTATCTATTCTTCCGGCTTAAACCACGCTGCAGGTTTGACACCGAATGCTTTTGCCAGATCCCATAGTTCCCGGTCTGTAATGATTTGTTTCACACCGCCTTGATGAGCAGAAACAAGCATATATATTTGCGCTGCTTTTTCCACTGTTTCAATCAATCCAAACGCTTCATCAAAAGAATCTCCTGCACCAAAAATGCCATGGTGCGGCCAGATTACCAATCGATGATCTTTCATTTTGCGGGCTGTTTCCTTACCGATTGAATCGGTTCCAGGAATCATCCACGGGAGAATTCCGATCCCTTCCGGAAATACAATAATACATTCCGTCGACATTTTCCAAAGTGTTTTTGTAAAACTGTGTTCATCCAGTTCATGATTAAACGTCATGGCAATCACATGGGTCGCGTGGGTATGCATGATGATGCGATGGGACGGATTCTGTTCCAGGCGGACAATATGACTCATAAAGTGTGATGGAAGTTCACTGGTTGGTTTGCCATTTCCGGATAAACCCCACAACAGATCAATGCTTTTTCCGTTTTCACTTACCCGGATCAGCCCCAGGCACTCTTCCGGGTTTTCTTTTATATTTTTAAAATACTTTCCGGACCCCGTAACCAAAAAATATTTATTGGC
This sequence comes from Thermoactinomyces mirandus, assembly GCF_013868055.1. GTDB lineage: Bacteria > Bacillota > Bacilli > Thermoactinomycetales > Thermoactinomycetaceae > Thermoactinomyces > Thermoactinomyces mirandus. The sequence goes on from NZ_JACEOL010000048.1 coordinate 13,184, forward strand.
CAATTCTTTGACCGGAAAATCAAGCGGAATATTGCGCGAAACCCGGTCTGTATTCAGGTAGGGAGAAACTTCCTCCTCTGTCAAAAGACAGCTGATATTGCCCCCATTTCTCTCATCCCAGCCTAATTTCCACATATCGTATGTGATCTGCATCATTTTTTTGGTATATGGCGCTTCCAAAAAAGGGTGGATCTCCTTCATGTTTAAGCTGGTCATTATAATCCCTCGTTCCCTATCAAATTAAATGTTTTTTGCCACTACCATCATACCGCCATATCAAAAACAAAACAACATAAACAAATAATATATTTGGTTTTTTATTGTTTTTGGCTTTTTTAACCAAGAGGAAACAGGAAGCAAGTCATTACAAACTTGCTTCCTGAGAAAATATCAATTAGTTTCTCTTGGACAATACTTCTTTTTCATAGATTTTTACTTCATCCAGCCAGGACTCTCCCGTTGGAACATGGTTTTTTTCACAATAATAATCCCAAATCGCTCCAAACGGATAAGTTTTGAATTCTTCCATCAATGCGAGTCTGTCCGTAAAATTGCCTTTTTCCTGCAGCTTTTTCAAATATTTGTTTGGCATGAGCAAAGCATACAAAAGTGCTTTCAACAGGTTCCTCGTACCAATAACCCATGCGGCGATCCGGTTAATACTGGCATCAAAGAAATCAAGGCCGATCCGTACTTTGGTAAGCGCATCATTACGAACAATCTCCAGTGCAATTTCCCGCAATTCATCATCAAATATGACAACATGGTCACTATCCCACCTGACAGGCCTGGAAATATGCAATGCCAATTTGTCACTGAAAAGAAGTATGGAAGAAATCTTGTTGGATACTGCTTCCGTCGGGTGGAAATGACCGGTATCCAATAAACATACCTTATCGTTTGTCAAAGCATACGCCAGATAAAATTCATGCGACCCAACCACATAAGCTTCCGATCCGATGCCAAACAATTTGCTTTCCACAGAATCAATATTATATTTTTCGTCAATATTGACAGCAAAAATTTGGTCAAGAGACTCTTTCAATCTTTTTCTGGGGGTTAACCGGTCGCTTGGAATATCCTTATATCCGTCCGGAATCCAGATATTCGTCAGTGCCGGGGTTCCCAGTTCTTTACCAAAATACTCACCAATCCTGCGGCATTGAATACAGTGCCTGATCCAAAAATCCCTGATTTCTTTGTCCGGATGAGCCAGCGTCAGTCCATCACTTGCCTTCTCATGGGCGAACAGGGTGGGATTAAAATCAAGGCCGATTTCCAGTCTCTTCGCCCAATCAACCCAGTTTTTAAAATGTCCTGGTTCGATTTGGTCTCTTTCCACAGCTTCCCCGTCTGTTTCGGCATAAATGGCATGTAAATTAACACGGTGTTTACCCGGGATCAAAGACAATGCCTTTTCCAGGTCGGCCCTCAATTCTTCAGGAGTTCCCGCTTTGCCGGGATAATTGCCAGTCACATCGATACCGCCCGACAATTCCCGCTTCGTTACTTCAAATCCTTCTATATCGTCTCCCTGCCAGCAATGAATGGAAATTGAGACATTCTCCAGTTGCTCAATGGCCTTTTCAACGTCAATACCCCAGTTTTCATAGGATTTCCTGGCAATTTCATAATTTTCCCGTGCCCCCATCACTGTTCCTCCTCATTCGGTCTTTGTATACGTATTCATATCAAACGAATTCCGGATTATTTTTCGCGCCTTGTCCAGACTGCCTATTTTCCCTTGGGCGATCAGCTGTACGGCAATATTTCCGATAGCCGTAGCTTCGACCGGGCCGGCAACAATCTCCTTTTTTGTCTTATCGGCAATCAGCTGGTTCAGCAGTTCGTTTTGGGAGCCACCGCCAATCACATTAATTTTGCGGAATCTTTTATGAAAAATCTGTTCGATTTCTTCTACCGCCTGTTGATAGCTGAAAGCAAGACTTTCAAAAACAGTTTTTGCGATCTGGCCGGGATTTTCCGGAACAGGCTGGTTATTTTCAAGGCAGGCATTCCTGATTTCCTCGATCATATTTTCCGGCTTCAAAAACCTGTCATCATTTACCGGAACAATCGCGTGAAAATGTCTTTCCATGCTTGCCAGCTTGGCAAAATCAGCATATGAATAACGATGATTCAAGTTGCGTTTAACTTCCTGGATCATCCAAAGGCCCATAATATTTTTCAGAAAACGGAAACGGTAATCCAGCCCGCCTTCGTTGGTAAAATTGCAGTCAAGCGCTTTGGCCGAACATATTGGAAAACCCGTCTCAATGCCAATCAACGACCATGTTCCGGAACTGATATAAATCGTATCATCTGTTTCAGGAACGGAAACAACTGCAGAACCGGTGTCATGGGTTGCCGGCAAAATAACTTCCATATCGAAACCGAATTCTTCCGCAAGTTCCGGTCTGAGCTTGCCCAAACAGGACTTGGGCATCCGGATTTGCTGAAACATTTCACTCGGTATTTCAAGTTTGTCAAGGATTTTTTTATCCCATTTTTTTGTATTAGCGTTTACCAGTTGGGTAGTGGTGGCATTGGTATATTCATTCACTTTTTTTCCGGTCAGCAAAAAATGCAGATAATCAGGGATCATCAGAAAAGTTTTGGCCTTTTTCAGAATATCCGGGCGGTGCTTTTTAAGATAATACAATTGATAAATGGTATTAAATTTCTGGAACTGGATACCAGTTTCAAAGTATAATTCTTCTTTACGGATGATGTTGAATACTTCTTCCATCATTCCATCGGTACGCTGGTCACGGTAAGCAACCGCATCGGTTAACAGGTTGTCTTCTTCATCAAGTAATACAAAATCAACCGCCCATGAATCAACACCAATACTTACCGGTTTAAATCCGTATTCTCGTGACTGGTGAATCCCTTTTTTCATTTCCGCAAACAATTTGCCAATATCCCAGCAGAAATGGTTATTTTTGTGTACAATCCTGTTTTCAAAGCGATAAACCTCTTTCAGATGCAACCTCCCGTCCTGAGTATATCCTGCAATAATCCTTCCGCTTGATGCACCAAGATCGACAGCCAAGTTGCATGTCTTTTTCATTGCATTTCCCCCAATATTGGCACCAGGCCCGTTTCACCAGGATCAATTCCGGTTGCAGGCAGATGTCTGGCCAACTTGTTTTCCATCAGGCAAATCCGTGCCTCCGTACCGTTCCTTTTCAATTTGTTCCAATGTTTTTCCGCTTGTATCGGGAGCATAAGCGATGCCAATAACCATATGGATGGCAAGGAACGTAATCATGACAATCCCTGCTACTTTAAATCCAAGCGTTGCCATTAATGTTGGCAGGATAAATGACCATATCGCAATTCCGCTGCGTACAATAAAATACATCATTCCCTGTGCACTGGCCCGATACCTGGTAAGAAACAATTCACTGGTCCACAATGCGTAAAAGGCCTGTGCGCCGATCCCCGCCGCAGACCCCCAAAGTGTTACGAATATAATCAATGTTGGCCATGTCATCGGCATAAATGTCAGGATGATCCAGGCAACAACCCCCATCAAGGCACCAATGCCAAATAAAAATCTCCTGCTGATTTTGTCTCCCAGTCTCATAAATCCGAAATAGGTCGTCAACACAGTAAGGGTCCAAAGAAATGCCTGCAGGAGGTTAGCCTGGGCCTGACTCAATCCACCCACATTTTCATAGATATATGGCATAAAGTAACCCATGGCTCCCGCTGTCAGGTTCCAGAACAGATAAATCCCGATTAACAGAAACAGGGCCTGGCGGTTTACTTTAAGAGAAAATAACTCTTTCAGTGAACTCATTTTTACTTTGCTGACAGCACTGTCTTTCTTCTGCACCTCATTTTGTTTTTTCCAGATTTCCGATTCAGGCAGTCCGCGCCTCAAATACCAGGTAAAAAATGCGACAACAAACAGGTGGAAAAAGATGATTCGCGAGCCTAAAAGGCCAAGTGGTGCCAAAAGCACGGCAAGAACAAAAGTTATCGCAGGTCCGATTGACCAGGCCAATTGGGTTGCACCAACGCGAAATGCGCGCCTGTTGCCCGGTGCTTCTTCAGCTATATAGGTCCAGGATACCGGAACTCCGGCACCTACGGCCATGCCCGTAATAACCGTACCAATTAACAGCATGGGAAAATTAACCGAAAATGTGATAAATAAAACACCGATCATATAGAACAGCAAATCATAATTAAAAATAATTTTGCGACCGAATTTGTCGGTTAAAGGACCGCCAATAGTGGCACCAAGCGCGGCTCCAAAAGCATTGGCACTTAACGCGCTAAGCAGACCGATTCCGATATTGCTAATCCCGAGGTATTCCTGCCACAAGGTCAAACTGCTGGCAGCAGCAATAATGGAACCCGCTTCAATATAGTTAGCCATCGATACAGCTACGGTTGCTTTCTTGCCGGAAACATTTTTTGCGGCAAAATATTTCTTTTTTTCCATAACGTTTGATCTCCTTTTGATATAAATGGTTAATCCATATGAAATACCATTTTCAAATCTTTCGTGACAGGACTGTGATCCGGATTGGTCTCCATAACGGGAGTCATGTAAACCCACCACTTTTGATTGATTTCAGCAGAAGACAATTTTTCCCATTTTTCTTCATCTTCAATTTCCACATAAGCAAATAACTTGTCTGTCTCTTTATCGAGAAAGATTGAATAATTCCTTACTCCATGATCGTGCAATGCCTGAACCAGTTCTGGCCAGATTTCCGTGTGTCGCTTTTCGTACTCCTCATGCATGTCAGGATAAACGGTCATGACAAATGCTTTTCGGATCATTTTCATCCAACCTTTCTATGAATGATGGGGCGAAATGTCAGCGGTTTCATCCTTTCGCATGAACCTGCCTACATTTGTTTCCCCATATATAAGTTTAATTGAATTTATGCAGGAAATCAATATAAAACGGAAAAAATCAAAAATAATTTATTTTGTTCTCTTTGTTTTATGTTGTATTTTGATGGATTAATTTTTATTTATGTCACTGCATCTTTGCAAAAAGTTTTACCCAGCGTGATTGTGGCTTTTCGGTTTCCAACTCCATTCAATCGATATGATTGCTGGTGTGATAACCAATAATTTCATATAATTACTTCATAAGAAAATTATATTTTTCCACAAAATATCTATATTTTTCACATCAATGTCAATATTTCCTTTATACCCGTGGGGGTATAATAAAAACGTGAAGGAGATTTGACCTGTTTTTCCGGATAAGGAGGCCATATTATGGAAGAAAACAAAAATCCTTCTTTTGCTATTATCGTCATGTCAGAGGAATTGGAAAAAATCCATGCCGCCGCTTTGATTGGCTCCATGGCGGCAATGACCGGCACGACCGTCAATTTTTTTCTTACCATGAACTCATTAAAAGCGTTTCTTAAAGAAAACGTTTCCGAAAAAAACTTCAAGACAGGCGACGTTGGAAAAGCCATGATCGAAAAAGATGTGACACTGTTTCCAAAACTTCTTGAAACCGGAAAGGAAATGGGAGACCTGAATATTTACTGCTGTGCATTGGCGATGGATGTAATGGGCTGGAGAAAAGAAGATCTGATTGATATTGTCGACGATGTGATTGGGATTACCACATTTTTAAACATGGCGCAAAATGCCAAAGTAATTACCGTTTGATGGGAAGACAATCACTATAAGGAGGAAAAGGACATGAGTGAACCAACCGTAACCGAATCGGTAGATGCACGCGGTTCCTATTGCCCGGGCCCGTTGATGGAACTGGTAAAAACCATTAAATCTGCCCAAGTCGGAGATGTAATCGAAATTCTTTCCAATGACGAAGGTTCTGCCAAAGATATCCCGGTCTGGGTCAAAAAAATGAAACACGAATTGGTTTACAGAAAAAAAGTTAATGACTATTGGAAAATCGCAATTCGCAAAAAACATTGAATGGAGCACACGATAAAACAAAATGTTCCGCCAAAAAGGGGGGTTACCGATGACTAAACGAATTGTAGTGCTTGGTGGAGGAACTGCTGGCACAATGGTTGCCAACAAGCTTGCCCGTCAATTAAGCGCCCCCATCGGGAATAAGGAAGTAGAGGTCACGTTAGTTTCAAATGCCGAAAAACATATTTACCAGCCAGGCTATTTATATATTGCATTTAACGAAAAGATGCCAGAGCATTTTGTTCGGAAGGAAAAAGAACTGGTTCATCGCAACGTCAATCTTGTTTTTGATGATGTGGTCCGGATTGACTCGGAAGCAAACAAACTGGTATCAGACAAAGCTTCCTATCCATATGATTATCTGGTGGTCGCAACCGGTTCCTATCCCGATTTTGACTCGATTCCCGGTTTGAAAGAGGCTGCACACGATTTCTATACATTGGAAGGAGCAATAAAATTACGTGATGCTTTGGCATCATTTGAAGGGGGCACCATTCTTCTTACCGTGGACGTACCTCACAAGTGTCCTGCCGCTCCGTTAGAAATCACTTTAATGATGGAAGATTATTTTGCCAGACGCGGCATCCGGGATCGGGTAAAGATCGTATACACGTATCCCATTAACCGGATCCATTCATTGGAACCCATTGCCAGATGGGCAGAACCTGCCTTTGAAAAACGGAACATTATTGCTGAAACATTTTTTAATCTGGAAAAAATTGATCCGGAACGCAAAGTCGCCATTACGATGGATGGAGAAGAACACGCTTTTGACCTGTTGATCTCTGTGCCGGCCCACAAAGGAGCTCCGGTTATCCTGAATTCCGGGATCGGGGATGAAACCGGCTTTATCCCCACAGATCGTTACACATTGAAAATGGAAGGTTCCGATAATATATACGTAATCGGTGATGCAACCAATCTCCCGATCAGCAAGGCAGGTTCCACGGCACATTACCAGAGTGAAACACTCGTACCAAACCTGATCAGCCGAATTAACGGTATTTCCGAAACAGCACACTATAACGGCAAGGTAGCCTGTTTCCTTGAAAACAGCCTTCACGATGCCAGCATGATTACTTTTGATTACACACATCCGCCGCAACCAGCAACAACCTCTGAATTGCTGCACTGGTTTAAAGGCGTATACAATGAAATTTATTGGCTCAATGTGCGTGGCATAATGTGAGGAGGTGAGAATTCCATGGGAATCCCTGCCATAGAAAAACCGGAGATGAACGCGAAAGAAGGCAAAGAACTGATTTCCGTGGCACTGGACTCCATGACGGATGAAATGGTTGTGGAATTGGCCCGAAAAGCTGTTTCCGCGATTGAACTGCTGGATGACATTTTACAGCCGGAAACCATCTCTTTACTCCGGAAGCTTCCGGAAACGGGCAAAAGTCTTGAAAACACCCTGGACATGCTGCAAACCCTGGAACAGACAGATACCCTGAAAACGTTAATCGAACTCGGTGAGATGGCATCCAGTTTGAAAGCTTCCATAACCAATACCATGGTTACGGATTTGACTGAAAAAGCAATTTCCGGTATTGAATTGGCTGATGATCTCCTTCAGCAGGGCGGGCTTGAAATGGTACAAGGGATGACCAATGCCTTTGCCAAGGCAGAGCAAAATATGAAATCAACGGATCAGGCACCATCGTTGAGACAGATTGTTCACAGCCTTAAGGACCCGGAGGTTCGCAAGGGGCTTGGTTTAATGATTGCCTTCCTTAAACTCCTGCCCTCGGAACTGGATAAAACTACCAAACAGGGCAGTTAAGCATATACAAGAGTGTGAAAACGATGTGATATGAATTGAAAAAATAACAGACGTCAAAAATTCTGGTAGTATTTTTCAGGATACAAAAAGAATCCATGCTTACATCCGCATGGATTCTTTTTATTTATAACCAGCCTAAATTCAATGCGTTTCATTTCCTTTTTTTGCTTTTGGCCAACATGGATATGGAACAAACCGGACCATTGCCTTAAAAATCCCTTTCCACTGTTCTTCATGGATTTCTCCAACCGGGATATCGGCACTTACGTTTATATCTTTCTTCAGACACCTGATCTGAGGCGGTGTAAACAGTCCCTTGAGCGCATAATCGAGCGGGGCTTTCGGGTTTTGGAGTGCATACTCAGCCAACCCCAGAAAAAAACGGTAATCTTTGTACGGTATGAGTGAATCTTTTTTTCTTGTGATCTGAATCATGGCTGAATCCACACTTGGACGGGGTGAAAAATAGTTTCGCGAAATATCCCTGATATAGTGAATATCAAACCACATTCTCCAGGCCAGTACATAAGCATCTTTAATTATCCTGGAAGTAAAGCGTCTGGCCGCTCCCTTCTCCATGACAATAATCCCTCTTTGCATCCCGCTGCAAGGATTGCTTAAAAGTTTCTTCATGATCGGTGTGGTTATGGCATACGGAATATTGGAGACAACGACAAATTTCCCTTTCGGCAGGCAGAATTGCATGATATCGCCATGGATTATTTTTGTATTCAAACTACCGGCCGTTTTTTTCTTAAGAAGTTCAACAAGCCGGGCATCATATTCTACCGCCCACACCTTGCCCGCTTTTTGCATCAGGAGAGTGGTCAAGGCACCTTTTCCTGCTCCCAGGTCCAATACGGTATCCGCAGCGCTTACTTTGGCTCTTTCCACCATTTCGCAAAGCACCTTTCTGTTTTTCAGGAAATGCTGCCCGGAGAAATTGGGAGGTCGCCCGCGACTTGTTTTTTTCCCGTTATTCTTATGAATTTTTCTGCTCACTTGATCTCTTCCTCTCAAAAAAAATCACAGACATCTGCCTGTGATTCAGAGTAAAGGGAAAAAGACCCATTCTATTCATTTGACGGCAAAAGCCTTTATGGCCATTACCAGAAATGCCTCCCAATTGCCAAAAAAAGAAAGGCAGCAATCCGCCCCCCCAATAGTAGAAAAGCATATCATTAAAGCCATATTCGGGGATCGTGACACCGGCAAAAGCACATAAAGTTTCCCGGCACCGCTGACCGTTTCACCGTTTTTCCTTCCATGGTACCTTTTTACTTTTAACCGGCACGAAGACACCCGTTTCCAGTAAATGCTCCCTGTAACCTGAGCCATATGCTTTTTCATTCCATTTTTATTGGATGGAGATTATTAAAAATGGGCAGACTTGTCCCGTTTACTCTGTTCACAAACAGAGCCTTTGAACATATTCAATTACCTGTTCAAAGTTGGGAAACGAAGTCTGGCAGAATACATTTTTTAATAATCCTCCTTATGATCGATAAATACAGTAATGATTATAAAGACACGTCCGCAATATGTCAAAAGCAAACATGTTCAAAGCCATGGCATTTTACTTTAAAACCCGGGCCAGTTCTTTTATGCCGGGCTTCCTGCTTTCAGCAGCACTTTGCTCCGCCCCAGGAAAATTCCCAGTACAAATATGAGAAACCCGGTTCCGACCAGAAGCCATTCAATTTTGATCACATCTGCGATCGGGCCAAACACAAGCATTCCTATCGGCATCATCGAAGTCGAAATCATACCAAATACCCCAAATATCCTTCCTAAATAATTTTCTTCTACCTTCTCCTGCAACAACACCGTTGCTGGCGTATTGAAGATGGGCATCACCACCCCGAATACTGCCATGAATAACAGATAAATCCAAAAGACAGGAATCGTGCCAAGCGCAAAAGTACAAGCTCCCATAACCAGACTTGAAAATACCATCGTATGGACTTTATTTGCAAATCCTCTCCAGGAAGCAATAATTCCTCCACCCAGGATCATTCCGACGGAATAAGCAACTTCGATCGCAGTCAACCGCCAGACCTCACTGCCGAAACTTCTTGAAACCTGCAATGGCGTCAGGAAAGCGGCAGGTGCGATTAACACAAAGAAGATAGCAAAAAATAAAAAGAATCTTTTCAGGAAGCCATGGGTTCTGATATATGACAATCCTTGCTTCATATCATTAAAATAGCTTGTTATCTGTTTTTTGGATGCCTTCTCATGCACCTGAACATGGAAAAACACAAGCAGGATCAATATGGCAACGACTGCCGTGATCACATCAACGAAGAAAATCATCTCGATCGAAGCTGTCGTCAACAGTGCCGCACTAACCATGGGAGAAAGCAACGTAATCAACGATTGAAGACTCCCGTTGATCCCATTCACTTTCGTGAGCATTTTTTTGGGCACGATTTGTGGCAAAACAGCCCCGACTGCCGGAGTTTGTATTCCTGTTCCAACCGCACGAACAGCGGATATTACAAAGAGCAGCCAAATGGCATCATAGCCCATCAGAAACACAACAGCGAGCATCAGTGTCACTAATGCAATCATGGCATCGGATAAAATGATCAGCAGCTTACGGTTATAGCGATCCGCCCATACCCCGGATAGCGGCGACAGAATAAAGGTTGGAATAAAACCGCAGATAATATAGATTGTCATCATTGCACCGGATTGTGTAGCAAGCGTAATGTACCAAAATATGGCATACTGCACGATTGACGAGCCAAACAGGGAGATCGTCTGACTGGTTAGAAAAAAAATAATGTTCTTTTTCCAATTTCCCATCAAATGGTCTGCTGGATTCATCTATTTTTCACAACCTTTTCTGCTAACAATTCCATGAAAACCCGTGTATTTTATTTTTACACTTTCACTTGAAAAAAACTTCTTCTATTCATTGGTCCATTTCCAATTTTCTTTTTTCAGCCAGGAGTTGCTGAAATTCCTGTTCCAGTTCTGCAGATGGCTCCATACTTAACCGGCCAAGCACTTCCGATATTCTGGTTTCCAGGACCAGCCGCCTGTCTTCCGTGTCATTTTGCTTTTGCTGTGGTTTATATCTCCTGTACTGATCATAAGTTCCATCAAAAAGCCGTATTTTCCTATGCTCGAAAACAAGGATCCGGGTCGCCGTATTTTGCACAAAACGACGGTCATGAGTCACAAAAATGACGGTTCCTTCATACTGTTGCAAAAGAGACTCCAACGCTTCCACAGCTTCAATATCAAGAAAATTTGTCGGTTCATCCAGGATCAATGTATTGATGTTACTGACAAACAGTTTGGCCAAAGCCACTTTTACCCTTTCTCCGCCACTTAAAACCCCCACACGTTTGTACACATCTTCCCTGAAGAAATGCAGTCTTGCCAGCACTGTGCGAATCAGCGTTTCATCCTGCCTGGATGAGGATTGGACATTTTCCAGAATTGATTTTCCATTGTCCAATATATTCAGATTCTGACTGAAATAACCGCTTTTCATCGATGGCGAAACAGTAATTCCTTCATCCTGGTGAATAATTTTTTTCACCAATGTGGTTTTTCCGCAGCCATTCGGCCCGATGATCGCCAACTTATCGCCACCCCGAACAAAAAAGCTGGTTTTCTCCCAAAGAATCCGGTCACCAACCTTGCCCGAAACATCTTTTACCCGCAAAACAATCCGGTTCCTGAATGTTTCCTGATGAACCAGGTTCATTCTGAGGGGGGGAGCCTCTTTGATTTTTTCCACTTTCTCCAGTTTCTCCAGCCTTGTCTCAATCGCTTTTGCTGCTTTTTGCAGTTTCTTTTGTTTCTTGGCAAAATAGGGTTTTGCCCCGGTAATTTTTGTTTCCGATCTGCTTGCTTTTCTTGGAACTTTGGTGGCCCTGTTCGCCTTTTTTTCTTTCAACTTTAATGCTTCTTCAAGCTGCCTTTTCTTTTGCTCATATTTTTCATACGCCAGTTTCTGACGCTCAACTTCCAATTCTTTTTGTCTAATGTAATCTGAATAGTTTCCTTTATATATCTTTACGTGTCCTTCATCAATCTCCCAAATGGTTGTACACAGTGCGTCCAGAAAAGCGCGGTCATGGGAGACAATTACAAACGCCCCTTGCCAATGCAAGAGCAGTTTTTCCAGCCATTCGATATGATCGGTATCCAAATTGGTCGTGGGTTCATCCAAAAGCAACAGCTCCGGTTCTCTGGAAATGACAGCGACAATATATTCCTGTGACAGTTCTCCTCCGCTTTTTGCCGTTACGGTCGGTTTCAGTTGCGGTAATAACTCAACAGTGGTGTGGGCAATAACCGTTCCTCCATCAGGGATTTTTCTTTCAGCCAAAGTCATCAGCAAAGTGGTTTTTCCACTGCCATTTCTGCCCACCAAACCGATCCGGTCATTTTCATCAATGCGCAAATGCTCTGCATCAATTAACAAACGGTCTTTTATATACAGCTTTAAATCGCGCGCTTCCAATAACATGTCATCATCCCCGTTTTTATCATGTTTTGGAGACAATAAAAGCCTCCTATCCACAATCAGAACAGGAGGCTCAGGTACAGGTGCAGACCAAAAGAAACCATTTTCTTTATGCTCCCAACCATAAAGACCAATCCTATTCTGAAAAGCTCCGATTGAAGGCAACACAAAACAAGCAGATCGTCTCTGCCGTAAACACTCTTCAATCAATTGGCTTTTTCGATAGGATTAGTACTTCATGTAATTGGTTCACCCTTCCGCACTATTTATTTACCCTGTCATCATAAACATAAATTAAGGTTTTGTCAATTCAGCAAACCGTAAAAAACAGATTACTTATTCTTCCTGGCATACGGACAGTTCTTCGTCAGTGCTGTCCAAAAATTGCTCCACCTTTTCTTCTGATATACCTGGCATATAATAACCGGCAGTCCCGGGGTGTCGCAACAAACTCTTGTTTTCCATTCATGATTTCGTAGGTTCCATTCTATTCAAACGGCTATTTTCTTCTTTTATCATATCCCCGTTTCCATACGGCTGCAGCTTTTCCAGCTCCTTTTTTTCTTAACAGAAAAACATGTAATAACATAACCAGAAAACAGCCTCGCAAAGATTGAAAAACCCAGGAGTTTTTATCATCTTTATTTATATTTGGTTTCACCTGACCTGTTGCTTTGTCGACTTTGATCATTTGCCTTCCGCCTGCTTCTTTACAAAAAGTGACGGATCAGCAAAAATTATCACATGTCGTAATTAAATATAACCTATTCAATTGACGAATCACCCGGGCAAGAATATGTAGTACAGATCCAATGCTTGAAACTGGTTATTTTTTTCCCTTTCCAACCCATTTTTTTCAATTCCCTGGCGATTAACAGATTAAAAAATCCATGACCGACCAATACTACAGAATTACATTTCTCAGCATAATCAACCAATAACTTTGCAGCTTTTTTCGCCCTTTTCCTGGCATCACAGAAAGACTCGCAGCCATTTGAATATCCGCTGATCCATAATAAATTTAACAGGACTATCCAAATACACGGTTTTAATTTTATGCTCCGCAATGGTTTCGAAGGAGCGGGAAACTCTGTTTCCCGAAACAATGGGTCCATGGTGGGATCCAGGTTGGGATTTAACAACTTCGCTGATTCAATGGATCTTTTTAAATTGCTTGTGATCACGATATTGGCTGCTTGTATTTTCTCCAGGGTTTTGGCTGGATAAAAAGATTCCTCGAAAACTCCGGTATGATCATACTTTTCAACCCATTTTTTAAAATCGCTCAATGTTATTCGCTGATTCTCTGTAATCTGTGGCTTTCCGTGTCTGATCAAAGATATCTCCATAGATCATACCCCTGTAGTATAGGATCAAAAAGTTTTATCATGTCAAACAACCAAAAATAATACGTTTTCCCTCCCTTGTCCTGATCTTTCTGCTATGCGTACTTCGGGGTCTGCATCTCCCGTCTGTTCATTTTTTACCCTCAAAATTATTCTTTCGAACAGCGAACCATCACTTTTAGCCAGATGAATCGATCAACCACGTCTTTGTGTTGCAGAGAAAAATGGCCTATGGGTGGAAAATGAACAACATGAAAGAAGAACCGCCTCTCCTTGCAAGAGGAAAGGCGGTATTGCTGTTGATTTCATCTTAATTATTGCTTTGTCGCCTTGATCAATTGCCTTCCGCCTGCTTCTTTCCAGGGAGCAGCGGATAAACCGGCATCGGCCAGCCAGGTTTTGTATTGTTCGTAAGTCCAGGTTCCCCCGGTTTCTGTATTGATAAGCATGTTAACTCCAAATAATGCCGGCCAGGCTCCGGTCCCCCGAATCATATCATTGATGACCAGCTGTCCTTTCGGAACCAGTTTTTCTGCTACATCAAGAAACAGTTTTCTGTTCTCCTGTTCCCCATAAATGTGACAAATATTTCCGAGATAAATGAGGTCGAAGGATCCTGATGGCAAACCTCTGGTAAAATCTCCTTTAACCATTTGGATGGGCAAGGACGGTTCCAGTTCGGGTTGCATCATATCTACCACTTCAGGCAGGTCCATTACCGTGACGATGGCTCCCTTGCGGGCAAAGGCCCTCGCATAGGTTAACGGGCCTCCGCCTACATCAAGCACTCTGGGCTTTGCCGGCAAACCTTCCAAACAATAATCTGCAACCTGTTCAGCAGATCTTTGGGCATTATGACTCATCGCCCGGATAAAGTGCCTGGTATGATCCGGAACATCCTTTTTTGAAACCGGCTTCCCGCTTTTCATCACTTCCGGAAGTTCGGTCCATGCCTTGATCAGGTGATAAGTGTGCATGAATGAATAACCCATATATCGTTCATGATCCGGGTTAAAAAAGAGATTGTCCGCCTCTGCGGTCAACTTGATCTTTTCCCCATCAGATGTGAGGTAATTCAATGCTTTCAAAGCTTCGACAACTATCCACAAAGCTCTTTGATCCAGGTTCAGTTTGGCCGTCAATTCTTCCAAAGTACAAGGATTGTTTTTTATTTCATCAAAAAGGCCGGTTTGCACAGCGGCACCTACAATCAAAAATTCCTGTGGCAGTTGAAAGGAGCTCGGGTCAGACATGCAAATTCCCCCTGTTTTTTAAATGTCAGCAAACTGGTTCCAAAGATCGACATCTGGTTGGCAGAAAACCGGGAAAAACGCGACAGGGATTGTTCCTTCAATCATTTTATGAATTACCCAGGCAGAAAAACACTCTTTATTAGGTTTTCTGATATTAATTTATAACTTTCATTATAGTATATCATATTAAGAGAATTTATTATATTGTAAATATAAGCATGCGTTTTTTTATTTCATTGGCATCTTTTAATAACCGATAAAATATCATAACAAAGCAATCAGACATCTGTTTATCTCTCCCTCTCATCCAAAACCCGTTAACAGGTATCCTTTTTATCCTGTCCTTATTGCTTCAATAATAAAAAAACACTCATTCCAAATGAAAGATGAGTGATTCGCAGACAGAGTTATTTATCCAGACGGATTTAGACTTTCCCTTTTGATCTGTATCATGCAGTTTTTCAGCAATCAGATAACAGGCCACATTTCATTAGGGAACCCGCAAATTACATTGTTATAAAATTCCCAAAACATTAAAAATATAACAAGTAACTTCAGGAAATCGCAAATTGATGTTTATTTAAAAATTTTTCCATGGAATCAACTCCTGTAAAGAATACCAATAATTCGCAAACTTTTTAATCAGATGACGGGTAATCAATTCTTATTCATATTTTATATAATAATGATTATCATTATCAATATAATTTGATTCCTTGCTTTTTTCCGATTGATTCCTTTCCAGACCGTTCTCTTTAACTCCTGTTACCCGTTTCCCCATTACCGGCGACGATCATATCGCAGGAATAAATAAAAAAAAGCCAAGCTTATAAAATTTGGCTGCCCGTTAACCCTGGACAAAAATCAATGATGGTTTTTAGACACACGGGAAAACTTTCATAAGTTGAATTAAATGAAGCCCCGTTACGACTGTATTCAACGGCTGAATACAAATCGCAAGGCACGGCTTAAGGTTGCAGGTAACAACATAAATATGGTTTTCCCCGTTCACCTCATTAAACTCTATCTGCAATCCGGAGTTTTTCAAGTTCGACAATCGATTTGACAGTTCTTTTACATCCCTGACCATATGGTCTTTTTCCAATGATCCTACTGACAGGAAAACTCCGCATCCACTTCTTTTTCACTTAATCGGGATATAACTTGTTGCTCTTTTTCTAAAATACATTGATTATTCCACCAAATGGAAGGACTGCTCACAAAATAGGTTTGAAATGCATCTGTTTTTGTAAACAAGACATACAACGCAAACAAACCGCCTAAAGAATGCCCGAAAATGGTTTGGCGCCCTCTATCCAGATGAAACCGTCTGTTCAGTACCGGTTTCAGTTCTTCTCCAATAAAATTCAAAAAAAGCTCAGCTCCTCCTGATTTGGGCCAGAGTTTTCTATTAGGTCTTGGTGGCAAGTCAACAGAGGAGGATGGGGGGGTAAAATCATAAAATCGATACACAGAAGCGAAATCTTCTTCTGCTGGATAACCGATCCCGACAATCATTGCCGGAGCAATTCCTGTTTTATCAGGTCTTTGGGATTGTAATCTTATAATTTCCTGGAATGTCTGAAAAAAAGCATTTCCGTCCAGTACATAAATAACCGGGTATCCTGAAGGCGGAGCCGGTTCCCTGGGTTTCGCCACAAAAATTCGATACGGACGATTCCCGATTTCAGAATGGAGCGTCCATTGTTCTGCCCCTGGAATGAGAATATTTGTTCTGGCCAAGCTATCTCCCATCGTAAGCTTCTCCTCCGTTTAACAATGATTCCTTTCATTTTGCCACGCGAACACCCCCAGACTCTTCCTGCGATACGGTGTCATATCCGAAACATACGGGGGTACCGCAATAAGAATCAATCATGATTCTCGCATCAATATGAAAAACTTTTCAATACTACCTTTGTCATGATTTATGAAGGTGCTCCGGTCTTTACAATCTTCCCTTGTTTCATTGCGACAATTTCATGTGAAAATCGGGCCGCATGATTAATATCGTGCAATACCATTACAACCGTACAGTTTTTTTCTTTATTCAATCTCTCCACGATCTGCAATACTTCCAGCTGGTGGGCCATATCGAGATAGGTGGTTGGCTCATCCAGCAACAACACTTCTGTTTCTTGCGCCAAAGCCATTGCCAGCCACACTTTTTGCCTTTGTCCGCCCGACAGGCACCCGATCTCACGTTTTCGGAAAGAAATGGTTTTTGTTATATCCACAGCCCATTCGATGATTTCCATATCTTTTTTTGATAAATTATACCCGTTCTTCCGATGCGGATATCTTCCGTAAGAAACAAGCTCTTCCACCTTTAATTCCGCCGGTGCAACAGGATTTTGCGTCAGTAAGGCAAGATGTTTTGCAATCTGCTTTGTAGGAATGTTGTGCAAATCTTTTCCCAGTAAATATACTTTTCCGTTCTTCTGTTTTATAATTCGTCCCATTGTTTTCAATAAAGTGGATTTGCACATCCATTCGGACCGATGATCGTCGTGATTTTTCCTGTCTTAATGTTCAGGTTCAGTTCACAAAACACAATATACCTTGGATAACAGCCCCGGCAATTCAAAGACCTAATCCCACTAAACCGGCAACCTGAAATCAAAGATGACCAAATCGTATTCCGGAAAATTGTCCGAAACACATCCGCAATGCTTATATCAAAGACCCCAATGGTCAAGCTGATATGGATGGCGGCAATAATGAGACCTGCATTCACCAGAAGTACCATTCCGTAATGCAGCCATGATTCCCTATACACGGTTTTCTCCTCCTTTTCTTCTTATCAAATACAGAAAAAAAGGAATTCCGATCAAGGAAGTAATAACTCCTATAGGCATTTCAAATGGATAATTCACAAATCTGCTTAATACATCACACAATGCCAGAAAAATCCCGCCAATCACACCGGCGCACGGAATAATCCATCGATAATCGGCACCTGTTAGAAACCGCGTAATATGAGGAATAATAAGACCAACAAAACCAATTTTCCCTGCCAAGGCAACCGCGGTACCTGTCAAACAGACAACAGCTATGATGGCGGCACCTTTTACAAGGTTCGTCCGTTGACCCAAATTGATGGAAACTTCTTCTCCCAAAGAAAGAATGGTGACCGATTTTGAAATAAACAGAGCCAGAATGATCCCGACTGCTTCAAACGGTATTGACAGCTTCAATACTTCAGGGACAACCTCGTGCAATTTCGCGTTGTACCAGAAACTGATATTTTGGGAGACCTGAAAATACGATGCCATCGCCGCAGATACACTGCTTAAAAAGGTTCCGATCACCGTTCCAATTATGGCCAGCCGGACCGGTGATAATCCATTGCGGAGCAATGCCCCGAATCAGCCATGGAGCACAGAATCATCTGCAAGGAAGACAGATCCGGAACAAATATCATGCAAATTGTAATGACAAAAAGATCCGTCTGTTACTCCCATAATTGAAGGGAATGCGAGATAGTTTCTTGTCATCCCCTGCATAAACGCTCCCGATATAGCCAGAAGTGCACCGGCAAGAAGTGTGCATAATATCCTTGGCAAGCGGGAAGTGATAATAATATTATGATCGGCATTGCCGGAATCATAATAAAAAAGTGCATTCCAAACGGTTGAAAAGTCAATATTTTTTGCACCGTACAAAATCGAGAGCATAATGGTCAATAAAATGAAGATGGGTGCCATGCTTAAAATAACTGTTGATATTGAATTTGTTTTCCCCATATTATTCAACGCACCTTACCCATTTAATTGGATAAATGTTGCTCTGCTGCTTTCAGGAAAGCAGTCTTGCTCCAAGCCGTACCACCTTGAGCCAGGGGATCCACAACATTGATAAATACCTTTTTGTTTTTTACAGCCTGAATACTATTCCAGACCGGATTGCTTTGCAGATTTTCCATTTGGCTGCCACATGGGAAACCGGTATCATCGGTGCCACTTTATTCAACGATTCTGCCACATCCGGTCGAAATTTGGTACTTCCCAGGATCACATCCGGTTTCAAGCCAAGAAGTGTTTCATAGTCGGCTGCATTTTTTCACCAATCGACTTTGCATCTTCCAATTCTTTGGCCACATACTCCGGCAGTTTGCCCGCAATTGTAATAGCCCCTACCGGTTTTACTCCCAATACCGCTGCATCTTCCATCGATTCCATACTGGCTGTCGCAATTCTTGTGACTTTTGCAGGGACAGTATATTCTTTATTTAAATAAGTTATCGTTCTTTCCTTCGGTGCATCTGTCGAACCGACCTCCCCGGCATTGCTGCATACAATTGCCATTCCACGGGCGCAAGCATTCCTCCCCCGGCTCCCTGTATAATTCGAAACACATTCAATGTGACAAGGCTATCGGCAAATCCGCACCTGTGAACAAGCTCAGTGCAATCAAAAAGACCGTTTGGTTCCCCACCGGTCACCGAGCCATCCTGCAACTGGAAGAAATACAACCAGACTCATTAAATACCCAATATTCACAGCACCAGTGGCGGAAGGCGGGACCCGGAATTCATGCCCGATAGCCGGCAATGACACATTGATGATGGTCCCGTCCAATGCTGCCATAAACATTGCTGTCACATAGACAACACTAACGACGATCTTCTGATTGGGCCGGATGCTCATTGTTACTTCCCTTTGCTATCACTCACAACAGATTTAATACTGTTGGGTTTCATATCGGTCCAATGCGTTGATATAGTCCAGACACGTTTGGCGGCTCTCTTGCCCGTAGATTTCCTTCCAGCCGTGCGAAACTTCAAGAAATGCAGGCCAGAGGGAATACTGTTAAATTAAATTTTTATATATACTATAATATTATGTAAACTGCCAAAGTATTTATGGATTAACTAAAGGCGGGTTACTTAAACGTGGAAAGGTTTGTTTTCCCAATAGCATTTTTGGTTATCGGCACGGTTTTGTTTCCGGCAACCTGGGATTTCCCCATTTTTTTAGAGAAAAAGGAGCATCCTTCTGATGATGCTCCTTTTGATCGACAAGCTCTGTCCCCTGTTTATTTTTCATTGATAATTTGCCACCGATTTTAATATATCGTGGTCTGCATATCGTTGTCATTCAGGTCACTGATCGGGTTAACGGCTACTTTCGCGCCATCATCAGCACAAATACCGACAGCCCGCTTCGACATTTGTCCTTCCGTCCGCATCGACGTCTTTTCAAACCAACATTCTCTGCCAAGGTTGTCTTTATGCCTGTAAAAATAATGTTGTTTTTCGCTTCAACCAACCACTTTCTGACTCATTTTAAAACCATCATCCGTTTTGGTCAGGGCTGTAACATTTGTTTCAGTAAATCAATCATATCCGGACCGGTAATTTCTTCTACCCCATAATTAGCATCAATGCTTTTTTGTTATACTTTGGCTGTTGTCAAAATCACTGTTTTCTTCCCTGTTTTTGCCGTGAAAAAGGCTGCGCTTCGCCGGCAGGACCTGCTCCAATAACCGCCACTTCATACATGTCAATCTTCCCTTCAAATTCCACTTTACCAAAAATCAATCAATTCAACATTTTATTTGGATTTTTAATTATTCGTAAAATACAATTATATGAAAAAATTTAAAATCAATATAACCTTGACTTGAAATAAGCAAAACGACTAAAATGTTAGCATCCTAACAAATTGGCAGGGAGTTGGTTGGATGCGTCCAACAAAAGGAATCGGATTTGAAATCAAGGTACTGTCCCATTTAATTAAGCGATGCATTAATGACCATGTTATAAAAACCAGAGTAAAAGGCTTGACAGGATTGCAGGGAATCATTATCAGATATATCTTTGTCCATTCCCAAACCCGGGACGTATATCAACGTGACCTGGAAAATGAGTTTAATATCCGGCGTTCATCCGTAACAGGCGTTTTGCAACTGATGGAACGAAACGGACTGATCACAAGAGAGCATGCAGAACATGACGCAAGACTAAAAAAACTGAAACTAACCCCTAAAGCAATCAAAATACACAAGATCATTACTCAAGCAATTATTGAAGTTGAAAAGAAATTGCGCAAGGATTTAAGCGAAGATGAGATCAACTCCTTTTATACAACACTGAATAAAATCAAAAAAAATCTTGAAAAATAAACGGGATCTTTAGACTGTTTATTGTTTACGATAGCTCATCATGTTGTTGAATTCTTACAATAAGGCAGCTAGCAATAATGTTTTCCGATGGAGGATGAATATGATCAGGAAGTTGTCAATGTGTGTAGGACAATATAAAAGAGACTCCATTCTTGCTCCGGTCTTTGTTATTCTGGAAGCTGTGATGGAAGTCATTATCCCCCTTCTAATGGCTTATATGATCGACGATGGCATACAGCCTGGAGATATGAGTGTAATTACAAAATTGGGCATTGCGCTATTTTTATGTGCCGTTTTGTCGTTGACATTCGGAATCCTGGCTGGATATTCCGCTGCAAAAGCATCAAGTGGATTTGCAAGAAATCTTCGCCAAAAAATGTATTATGCCGTACAAGACTTCTCCTTTTCCAATATTGACCGATTTTCAACCGCCAGTCTTGTAACCCGTATGACAACCGATGTAACCAATATACAAAATGCCTTTCAAATGATTATCCGAATTGCAGTGCGTGCCCCAATTATGCTGATCTTTTCTCTTTTTATGGCTTTTACTGTAAATTCAAGGCTTTCTCTCGTTTTTCTGGGGATTATCCCATTTTTAGGAGTGGGGCTTTACCTGATTATCAGGAATGCCCACCCGATCTTTAAACGTGTGTTCAAAACCTACGACAAGTTAAACAAAGTCGTACAGGAAAATTTAAGAGGAATCCGGGTTGTGAAATCCTTTGTTCGCGAAAACTATGAAAAAAACAAGTTTCATTCCGTTTCCCGGGCCATTTTCAAGGATTTTTCCAGGGCAGAAAAAATTCTGGCTTTCAACGGTCCGTTGATGCAGTTTTCTATTTATACCGGTATCCTTCTCATTTCATGGTTCGGAGCAAAGATGATTGTTTCAGACACGATGACAACCGGACAACTTGTCAGTCTTATTTCCTACGCAAGCCAAATTCTGATCAGCCTGATGCTGGTGTCGATGGTTTTCGTTATGATTACAATTTCACGGGCTTCAGCCGAACGGATTGTTGAAGTTCTGGATGAAGAAACCGAACTGAAAAACGGGGAGAATCCGATTCAAAAAGTGAAAAACGGGGAGATCCAGTTTCAAAACGTCAGTTTCAGCTATACAAATGACCCGGAAAATCTTTGTCTGAAAGATATAAACCTTCATATTCAATCAGGGGAAACGGTTGGAATCCTCGGTGGCACCGGAAGCGCCAAAACAACTCTGGTCCAACTGATCCCACGGCTTTACGACGCAACAAAAGGGGCAGTCCTTGTTGGCGGTGTTGATGTTCGGAAATATGATCTTCAAACACTGCGGGATGAGGTGGCCATGGTTTTACAAAAAAACTTGTTATTTTCCGGAACGATTAAAGAAAATCTGCGTTGGGGAAACAAAAATGCTACGGACGAGGAACTGATCCGTGTTTGTAAAATGGCGCAGGCTCATGACTTTATTACAGCTTTTCCCGATGGATACGACACCTATATTGAACAGGGCGGAACGAATGTCTCCGGCGGACAAAAACAACGATTGACGATTGCCCGGGCATTATTGAAGAAACCAAAAATCATCATTTTTGATGATTCAACCAGTGCAGTTGATACAAAAACGGATGCATTGATCCGTAAAGCAATCAGTGAGGAAATTCCTGATACGACAAAGATTATCATTGCCCAACGCATCTCTTCTGTCATGGATGCCGATAAGATCGTCGTTATGGAAAATGGAAAAATCAACGCAATTGGCACCCATAAGGAGCTGCTGGAATCCAATACAATTTATCAGGAAGTATTCTATTCTCAGCAAAAAGGGGGAAACATCCATGCCATCAAATGAAAATACCCCTGGCAAAAGAGTCCCTCCTAAACCTAAAGCAGATCTAAAAACACTCAAGCGGCTTTTTTCCTATATTACAAAGGATTACAAACTTCCATTTGCCATGGTCCTGATTGGCATTTTACTAAGTTCAGCAGCCAATGTGGCTGGTTCGCTGTTTCTGGAAATCCTGATCGATGACTATATTCTTCCGCTGCTCGCTGTGGAGAATCCTGTTTTCGACGGTCTTTTGAAGGCAATTCTTATTATGTCCGGCATTTATCTTCTTGGCGTCATATCCACATTGGTCTATAGCCAGCTTATGGTTGTCATTGCCCAAGGAGTATTAAAAAAGATCCGTGATGAAATGTTTGATCACATGCAAGAACTTCCGATCGAATATTTTGATACCCATTCCCACGGCGATCTCATGAGTCACTTTACCAATGATACAGACACTCTCAGGCAAATGCTGGCCCAAACCATACCACAGCTGTTCTCTTCGGTAACTACCATTACGGCCGTTTTCTGTGCCATGGTCGCGACCAGCTTGCATTTGACGTTTGTAGTTATCCTTACCTTGGTGTTCATGTACTTCGTTACGGGCAAAATCGCCAGAAAAAGTAAAAACTATTTTATAAGACAGCAAAAATCACTCGGCAAGATAAATGGTTTTATTGAAGAAATGATTACTGGCCAAAAGGTGATAAAGGTATTTAATCATGAAGAAGAGGCAAAAAAACAATTCGATTTACTGAACGATGAGTTATGTCACAATGCAACTGAAGCTAACCGATTTGCCAATATCCTTATGCCGGTTATGGCCAACATTGGAAATATCCAGTATGTATTGATTGCCATTGCCGGCGGGGCTCTTGCCGTTGGCGGGATCGACGGTATAACGCTTGGGGCAATTGCCAGCTTTTTGCAATTGAGCAGAACATTGAGCATGCCTGTCAGCCATGTATCCCAACAGCTGAACGCCATTGTTATGGCCCTTGCCGGGGCAAAGCGAATTTTCGACCTGATGGATGAAAAAAAGGAAACAGATCATGGGTACGTTACTCTTGTAAATGCCAAATATGAAGATAACTGGTTGGTTGAAACTTCTGAACCAACAGGAATCTGGGCATGGAAAATCCCCAATGAGGACAAAACCTTCACATATATCCGATTAAGAGGCGATGTACGTTTCTACAATGTCAATTTCAGTTATAACAAGGAAAAAACCGTTCTACACGACATCACCCTTTATGCCGAACCAGGACAAAAAGTGGCTTTTGTCGGTGAAACGGGTGCCGGCAAAACAACGATTACCAACCTGATCAACCGTTTTTATGAAATTGATAGCGGAAAAATCCTTTATGACGGGATTGATATTCAAAAGATCCGAAAAAGTGATTTGCGCCGCTCTCTAGGCATTGTCCTGCAGGATACCAATCTGTTTACAGGTACGGTAATGGAGAATATCCGATATGGCAAACTGGATGCTTCTGACGAAGAAGTTTATGCTGCAGCAAAACTGGCCAAGGCGGATGAATTCATTTCCATACTTCCGCAGGGCTATGATACCGTTATACAAGGAGACGGTTCCGGGTTATCGCAAGGGCAAAGGCAACTTCTGAACATTGCCAGAGCAGCAGTTGCAAATCCTCCGGTCATGATTCTGGATGAAGCCACTTCCAGTATTGATACCCGAACCGAGTTCATAGTGCAAAAGGGCATGGATGCATTAATGCGCGGACGAACCGTTTTTGTGATTGCCCACAGGCTTTCCACAATCCAGAACTCCGAAGCCATCATGGTCCTTGACCAGGGCCGAATCATTGAACGGGGAGACCACGATCAGTTAATCTCGGAAAAGGGAAAATACTATCAACTGTATACAGGTGCGTTTGAATAAGAATAAGGTAATGAAAAGCCCCGTTTTTCCATACCATAAATGGAAAACGGGGCTTTTGATCCCTTCTGGACAACCAGGGATATTCTTCCGAACCGGTTAGAAAGATCCGTCATCTTCACTTCCGTTCAATTGTTTAAACCTGTTTCGCTTCTTCTGATGTTTGCACTGCAATTCCTGCTTCAGCCGCCTGTTTTACAAGAATGTGGATAAGTGAAGCCAGTACTTCTCCAAATGTCCGGTAAAAACATTCCGGTATCTTATCAATCACAGACGTGAGCATCAGGAATCGTATTGAAATAAAACGGAAGCTTTCAACTAAGGAATCTCTTACAAAAACAAAATCCAATGGCAATAGTGAGATAACTTGATCTCTTCTGTTTCCAATGGAGTACTATTTCGATGTGATCTATACATCATCTGACTTACAGGGAAAATCGCCTGTTTTTCGGATGATGCTTTCTACTGCGCAGTTCCCGTTACATTATTTCAGTACATCGTGATCTACATAACGCTTGCCATCAAGCTCGCTGATCAGGTTAACAGCTACTTTCGCGCCATCTCCGGCAGTAATAATCGTATGCATGCTTACACCGGCGCAAACACCAGCTGCCCATAACCCTTCAACATTTGTTTTTCCATCAGCATTAACAGCAAAAATCGTCTTGACTCTTGGTTCTGTACCAGGTTTTGTGGTCAAACCGGCACTTTCTCCCAAAGAAGTCTGCATGCCTGTAGCAATAATGACATTTTTGGCTTCAACAGAACCATTACCTGTTTCAATTTTAAAACCATGATCCGTTTTAACCAGTGCTGTGACCTCTGTTTCAATAAACTCAGCACCAAACCCTTTTGCCTGGGCAATACCTTTTTCCAGCATATCCGGGCCGGAAATTTCTTCAACCCCGTAATGGTTTAGCATTAAGGCCTTTTTCATTATATTTTTGCCATTATCCAAAAGGACTGTTTTTTTCCCAGCCCTTGCTGTAAAAAGAGCCGCACTGGCACCGGCAGGACCTGCACCAATTACCGCTACCTCATACATATTCAATCTCCTCCTCCATGTACATTATCATTTTATCAAAAATTAATCCTTTTTAACACTAATTTTAAAAAATAACAGGCAAAGGCATGTTCATCCAGAAAACATTTTTAACTCCCGATTACCGACCTTCTCTCCACCAATATAATCGTAAAGCAGGTAATCTTTCAGTCCACTATGGTTTATATCAGAAACAATTCCAAACGTCTTTTTCCTTTAAACCTTTTCTTCTCAACTTTCCATGTTCTTTTTCATTTGGACATAAAAAACACCCCTTTAGGCAATTATGACTAAAGGAGTTAAATATTACATCTTTTTATTTCAAATCCACAATTGGATATTGCTCTTTTATCTTTATTTATTTAACTTTATTCGATAATAGATGCGCATAACTGTAAGAACCAATCCAATGATGAAAACAATCGCCAACAAGAACATCGAGGCGGGCCAAATACCAAAAGCATCTATCGTCGTAGAACTGTTATCCTTTAGTGTTGGAACAACAAAGAATAGCCATCCGATCCCCACGACTGGCACCAATAATCAAACCAAGGGACAGATCGATTATTGTAGGCACAGGTGCTGTTATTTCCGGTTTATTTCCTTCAGTTATCTGGATGATTCCTGAACTGATCTCATAAGCATGTTCCAAAGTAGGGGTAAAACTGTTGAGTAAAACAGCTACTGCGTATCCAATGCCTGGTACGATATCTGTTGGGCTTGATAAGTTGATAACGAACCGCTATGTGAAATACGTGCCGGTTTAACGCTTGAAGAGTTTAAAGACCATCCAAGTCCGTATTTTTCGCTTCCAGGTTGCGGAGAATAGGACTCTTCCAACAATTCTTTGGATAATAATTGTTCCCCAGATTCATTTTTTCCGTCGTTCGTGTGCATGGCAAGCCATTTGCCCATATCTGATGCTGTTGTTACAACTCCTCCTGCCCCCAGGAACATTTGTTCAAGTTCGGTCCAGGGCATTGCAGTCCCATATGCCGTTATATAGCCTTTAGGCGTCCTTGTACAGAATCTCCAGAGTTTACAGCCGTGAGCGAATCATTCATCCCTAGTGGAGAGAATAACTTTTGTTTAAGATATTGAGAGAATTCCATTTCACTTGTTTCCTCCACCAATCGGGCCAAAATCCAATAGTTCGCATTGCTGTAAGCATATTTCTCTCCAGGATTCGGTTGCAGTTTCCAGTCGTGTAAACGGTCGACACCTGCTTTCAAGTTATTCGCCGGAGGCACAATCGTTGGATTCGGAATCCCTGATGTATGGCTCAATAATTGGCGTATTGTAACTTGGCTCCATCCGGGATCGTCAAGTTTAACTTCTGGTAGATGTTTCACTACCGGGTCATTCAGTTGGATTTTCCCTGCATCAACCAGTTGTAATACGGCAAATGCCGTAAATGATTTTGGAAACGGAAGCAAGTCTCATTAATGACTTTTCTGTCAGCGGTTTTCCGTCAGAATCATGTCCATATCCTTTTTGATATAATACCTTACCGTCCTTTACGATCACGATCGAAGCACCAGGCAGCCCATTCTGTTCGATATAGTTCGCAACAAAGTTGTCAATTTCTTCCGTATCAAGCGGTCCAGCAAGCCTGAGCGGATTGAGGGAGATTTCACAAGTACAATAGAATAATTGATATTAGAAAAATAATGCCTAGTATTTTACGCATATTATATACTCCATTTCAATTTGCTATGTTTATTCATCTACACTCATTAACAGTAGTGTAAGCATTTTGTCCAATTATATAAAGTTGGTATTAACGCACCAGACTATTCCTCACAAGAAAGCGGCCATGATAAATAATTGGGACGACGCCTTTGCCATCCTTCCCGGCATGAATATGCAAGTGGGGTTACTCGTATTTCGGGAATTGCCCACTTTCCCGAGGACTTGACCTGTAGTTACTTTCTTCCCTTCAGCGACAGTTATACTCCCTTTCTTCATATGAGCCAAATGCAGGACAGCATCGGTATTTTCGCATAACAAGGCAACATAATTGCCCGTTCAAAAGAAGTTTGAAGCTTATTTACGCATACGCAATTTTAGTATGACAGGTTGACTTATACAAGCTGGTATAACGGATTACTATGACATAAAATCATAATAACCTTAAGATCAACTAATACTTCTTTCATCCCCCGTAAGAATAAGTTTAATAAAACGAAGATTTTCACATTACCAGAAACAGTGTAAAGCAAAAATTATATTGTGCACGCAAATTATTAACCTTATTCCTTCTTTTTCCATATTTCATTCCTTTCATTTTGATAGTGCGAGTATCTTTAAATGTCTCTTTTTCCTTTATTAACAGTGCATGTAGTCATCAGAATAGGCTCTCCTGTTTTATGGTCTTTTATGATAATTAATACCTAGTTCCTCTGCAATTAAAATCGTTTCTTCTTGAGGTACAGGGAAAACTGTTCACAAATATCGGAATTTCAGATATAAAAACACCCCTTTAGATAATCATATCCAAAGGGGTAAAACGGTACATCTTTTTTATAAATGCTACGACTTTATTTCAAAGCTACAACCAAAAAGAGAAAGTACAACTTTTTATTCCACAGTTACGCTTTTCGCCAGATTGCGTGGTTTGTCCACATCATATCCCCGTTCCTGGCAAGCATAATAAGCAAACAGCTGGGTTGGGATCACGGTCAATACCGGTGCCAGCAAGTCGAGGGTTGCCGGAATATGGATCACTTCATTGACCGACTTGATCAGTTCGGTATTGCCTTCCTGGGCAAGGCCAAGGACATTGGCGCCTCTTGCCTTGACTTCCTGAATGTTGCTGACCATTTTTTCATAAACCGACTTTTGTGTGGCCAGGGCAATGACGGGAACCCCCTCTTCAATCAGGGCCAAGGTACCGTGTTTCAGTTCCCCTGCGGCATAGGCTTCCGAATGGATATAGGAGACTTCTTTCAGCTTCAGGGAACCTTCCATGGCAACAGCATAATCCAATCCGCGTCCCAGGAAGAAAAGATGTTCATTGGACGCAATGCTCCGTGCAAATTGTCCAATGGCTTTTTCTTCACCGAGCACAATTTCTGCTTTCTCAGGCAATTCCTGCAGATGATGCACAACTTCCTCAAGCTCCGCTTTTGTTTTGCTGCCGCGAATTTGCGCAAAATAGACACCAAGCAAATAAATGGCGATCAACTGGGAAGTATAAGCTTTGGTGGACGCTACTGCAATTTCGGGTCCAGCCCATGTAATAATGACATTATCCGCTTCACGGGCAATGCTTGAACCGACTACATTGGTAATGGCAAGCACTTTTGCGCCATGCTTCCTGGCTTCCCGCAATGCAGCGAGGGTGTCGGCTGTTTCGCCGGACTGGCTCACCAGGATAACCAGTGTTTTGTCCGTGATGATCGGATTGCGGTAACGGTATTCGGAAGCAACATCACATTCGACCGGAATCCGGGTGAACTCTTCCATGACATATTTTCCAACCAGGCCTGCATGGTATGCTGTACCACAAGCAATAAAATGGATCCGGTCGATGCTTTTGATTTCTTCATCGCTCAAGGCGATTTCATGTGACAAGTCGACATTGTGTTCTTTCAGGCGTCCTGCCAGGGTATCGCGAATCGCTTTAGGCTGTTCATGGATTTCTTTCAACATGAAATGGTCATATCCGCCTTTTTCAGCCGTATTGATATCCCATTCCACCCTGAATACATCCCGTTTAACAGGCGTGCCATCCACTTTCATCAAGGTAACCTGATCCGCTTTTAAGATGGCCATCTCTCCATCTTCCAAGATGTAGACATTGCGGGTATGTTTCAGAATGGCTGGAATATCGGAAGCGATGAAATTCTCTCCTTCGCCCACTCCAACGATTAACGGGCTAGCCTGACGGACTGCCACCAATTTATCCGATTCAAACTCGCTGATAATTCCCAGGGCATAAGCGCCGGACAGGCGTGCCACTGCTTTTTGCACCGTAGAAACCAGATCTCCGTCCCACAAATCGGCCAGCAGTTTGGCTACGACTTCCGAATCGGTTTCCGACTCAAAAACATGCCCTTTCGCCGTCAATTCTTCTTTCAGTTCAATATAGTTTTCAATAATGCCATTATGCACAATGGCAAAACGTCCGGTTTGATCGGTGTGAGGATGTGAGTTTTGATCTGACGGTTTCCCGTGAGTAGCCCAACGGGTATGTCCGATCCCCAACGAACCGGGCAAGGATTGGACATTCAATCTTTCTCCAAGGCGGGACAATCGACCTTCGGTTTTTTGAATTCCGATCGTTTCCCCGTTGTAAACGGCCAAGCCGGCAGAATCGTACCCCCGATACTCTAATTTGCCCAAACCCTCGATTAACAGATTCTGAGCCTGTTTAGAGCCAATGTAACCAACAATACCGCACATATATATTTACCCCCTGGTTTATAGGAAATGACAACAATCCAAACAGGTGCATATCCCGGAATCTCCTGTTTCCGTTCCAGATCCCGCCGTCACCTTCTCTTTACCTGTTATCATTTCGTTAGTTTTTTTATCTGTTTTTCTGTCCACAACCAATAAATGCGTCAATCGCAGCCTTTGTACAACGAGTCACCCCATTGTTTTGTGCCGCGACTCTTCGGCTTTGGCGCGAAGCCGGGAGGTATCCGCCGATTACTCGATACTCCTCCTCCTCGTCAACTGCAATTCTCTCCGCTCTCATGCAGTTCAGGCGCTTTACGACAAAGTTGCTGGTTTCCACAAAGCCTTCTTTTTTCCAATCACCTCCTTAACATTGTAAATCCAGTAGATATTCATGTTCTTATGGTATGCAATTATACTTTACTTGTAAAGTGCGGTATCAAAAAAGATACCGCACTTTGTTATGCCAACTGATTGCGTACTTCTCCCGCGATTTGATCCACATATTTTTTTAACAATTCTTCGTCAGGACCTTCAGCCATGACACGAATCAGTGATTCTGTTCCTGAAGGACGCACCAACACCCGTCCGTCGCTTCCCAAAGCTGCTTCAACAGACTGGATCGCAGACTGAATGGCATGGTTTTGTTCCCAGCCCTCCTTTTCCTTCACACGAACATTTACAAGCAATTGCGGATACTTGGTCATTTGTTCCGCCAAACCGGACAGGGTTTGGCCTTTTTCTTTTACGACCCGTAAAAGCTGGACAGCCGTCAACATGCCATCTCCTGTCGTGTTATGATCCAGGAAAATAATATGGCCTGACTGCTCACCGCCAAGATTGAATTTCCCTTTTCTCATACTTTCCATGACGTAACGGTCGCCAACTCTGGTTTTCCTGGTTTCGATCCCCAACTTTTCGGCTGCCTTAAAGAAACCGATATTGCTCATCACCGTCGTAACGATGGTATTTCCCTTCAGGGTATTGTTTTCCTTCATATAGGACCCGCAGATCAGCATAATATAATCCCCGTCTATAACATTTCCTTTTTCGTCAACGGCGATCAGGCGGTCTGCATCCCCATCAAATGCCAGGCCGAGATGTGCCTGTTTTTTGATGACCTCTTCCTGCAAACACTCAGGATGGGTCGAACCGCAATTGACATTGATATTTATACCGTCCGGATGTGCATTGATGGTTGTTACGTCGGCTCCCAGATCACGCAGCAGCAAAGGAGCCAGTTCATAGGCTGCTCCATTGGCGCAATCGACAACAATATGCATACCACACAGATCGGTATCAATAGTTTGTTTTAAATGATCCAGATAAGCTTGCACAGCATCATGATCACGCATGATCCGTCCGGTTTCTTTTCCTGTTGGACGCGGCAGATGATGCTGCTCACTAATTAATAACGATTCAATTTCCGCTTCTGTTTCATCTGATAATTTATATCCATCTGCGCCAAAAAATTTAATTCCATTATCTTCAAAAGGATTATGTGACGCAGAAATCATTACTCCGGCATCTGCATGGAGATGGCGCGTCAAAAAAGCCACACCCGGTGTGGTGATAATACCTAATTTATATACATCACATCCGATGGAAAGCATTCCTGCGATCAGAGCAGACTCCAACATTTCCCCCGACAAACGTGTATCTCGACCCACTACAATTTTCGGGCGTTTTTTCTCTCTGGTCAGTACATAGGCTCCGTAACGGCCGAGGCGGAAGGCTAATTCTGGTGTTAATTCTTGATTCGCTATTCCTCGTACTCCATCAGTTCCAAAAAATTTACCCATGATTTTCTCCTCCTCATAAAGAACCATCTGTGATCAACGAATCCCTATCTTTGCTTTGGGATTCGTCTGCCCGACAACTTGAATAAAGTTGGGCAAGATAAACCGGATCGGCACCTCATGAACACCTTCCGACAGGCCTGAAACATCGATCAGCACTTTTATGTCGGATTGATTGATCCCCAATAAGTTTCTGGGTGCCCCTGAAAGAGTGATATTCATGTTTCCGCCGGATGGTGATAAAATATCGACTTTTTGTTTTTCTTTTCGACCGGTCACTGTAAGTGGAACATTGTCCAGTCTCTTTTGCTCAGCAGAAACTATTTTAACATAAATCTCTATTTCTTTGGGTTCAACCCTGAGTGCACCATTATGCAACGGAACAGGCACAGAAATGGTCATATCTTTCCGTGCATCTTTCAGATCCAGTTGCGGACCGATATAGTATTGAATATTTTCAATATACTCTTTTGGCCCGTAAACCGTCACCTGATCCTGCCGGGCATGAATCCTTTCCACCGCGTACCCCTTTGCCGGCAACTGCTTCACCTCAATGGAAATGGGAACTTTTTTGTGTGGAATACTGATCGGCACTTTGACAGATGCCACATCCGGAGTAATTTTCACCTTATGGATTGGCCCTTTTTCACTATATGCCTGGAGCCGGACCACTGTCTCCATTGATTTCGTATGATCAGACAGGTAAACAACTGCCTTTACAGTTTTTACCTGATCCAGGTTTGGCTCCGTCCCGCGAACCAGCACCTTGGAAGGAGTAACGACCGGTTTGTCGATATGCAACCCTTCTGGCACATTACCAATGATATCCACTTGAACGGGCATTTCTTTCTGCACTTTTTGTGCCAGCTCGACTTTTACACGTTTCGGCTCAACTTCTCCTTTTACACCAAATGGCAAACCCTCCACCTGGACAGGCAGGCGGTGTTCGCCAGCCCCCACTTCCTGAGCATCAACGAAAACACGATAGGTCCCGGGAACATTATTCAGTGCTTGTTTGTCTCCGTATAATTTTAGCTCCACCTTGGATGGCTGGCTAAGAAGTTCAAATTGTTCCTTGTCATATTTAACCTGGACAGACACATCATGAATGATTGTGCTTCCCTTGGTTGAAAAGGAAGAAAAGGAATGTTCCGTTACGGTAATCCATAACAGAACCGCCAATAACAGGGAAATCATGCGTAACACCAAATCTTTTTCCAACCATTTATCCATCTTTCGGCTTCCCTTCCTTTTCCTTGCGCACCCAAAAAACGGAAGAAAATTTCTCCGGTGGCTTCAGCAATTCATACAGTGTAGAGACAAGCTGTTCTTCACTCAAATTCCGTTGCAGTTCTCCCTGAAAAGCAACCGATATTTGCCCGGTTTCCTCAGACACGATCACCACAACGGCGTCGGAAATCTCACTCAAACCAATGCCCGCGCGGTGTCTTGTACCCAAATCCTTGCTGATATAAGGATTTTCACTTAAAGGCAGATAACATCCGGCAGCCATCAGTCGTTCCTTGCGAATAATCACGGCACCGTCGTGCAGGGGGGCTTTGGGGATAAAAATGTTTTTGAGCAGTTCTGCACTCAGCTTGGCTTCCAGAATGGTTCCTGTCTCAATATAGTCTGAAAGGCCTGTATCTTTTTCAATCACAATCAATGCGCCAACTCTTTGCCTGGCCATCTGTGAAGCAGCTTTTGTCACTTCTCCCACGATTTTGGTAGCGATCTGGTCTTCCACCTGGCTGCTTCGGCCAATAAAATACCCTCTTCCCAATTGTTCCAAAGCTCTTCGTAACTCTGGCTGGAAAATTACAATCACGGCAATCAATCCGACAGAAAAGAAGTTCTCAATGAGGAATTCCAAGGTTCTCAGTTCAAACTCATTGCTGATCACCCAAATGACCAGCAATACAGTAATCCCTTTTAAAAGCTGAACAGCACGGGTACCCCGCAAAAGTTTGAGTAAATGATATATCACATAACTAACAATCAAAATATCTACAACATCACTTAGATACTCTTTTATTTCAGCCAAAGACTGCATTAGGCCCCTCCAATTATGTCCATCAGTTCTTATATTATCTGGTATTAGTAAAACATACATTTCCTCCCAGAAGCTTTTTCTTATTTTTTCATAAGCAACTTAAAAATATTGAACAAAACATTTCTTTTTCTTTTTTATAACCCTTTTACCTGTTTGATCCACCGTTCAGAGGTAACAGATT
The DNA here is from genome assembly GCF_013868055.1 of Thermoactinomyces mirandus. Classification (GTDB taxonomy): domain Bacteria; phylum Bacillota; class Bacilli; order Thermoactinomycetales; family Thermoactinomycetaceae; genus Thermoactinomyces; species Thermoactinomyces mirandus. The sequence continues at coordinate 47,313 of NZ_JACEOL010000048.1, forward strand.
GATTAACACCATTTAATATAACATTACATCAGGCATGAACCCAAATTTGGATATCAATTTTGCCATGCACTCGGAGATCTGTAAAAACATGACTTGATAGCCGTATTTAGTAGATTCAATCAGGAAAGCAATTTTTAGAGTTTTATCCTGTCTGCAGCAGATATAAATCTTTGCTACGAAAAACCGCATCCTCATCCTTGCTTTTGAAAATGGAGCTGGTATCATGTTGGTTGCTACAGATCAGGAAAACTTGAGTCAAATCCCTTTGTAAAAGAGACAACCAATTCATGGAAAATCGGTTAAATGAAAGAAACAGCAGTGCATAGCAATAAATTGATATCCAAACTTTCCAATCAAACACTTTTGTCAAATAAATAGCAAAGAGCAACAAAGCCTTTGTTTCCTTGTAATTTTTAACTGTCACTCCTTTAAGGTGTAGCATCATGATAAATAACTATATCCAATTATACAGGAAACAGACACTTGATTTTCCGACTATAAAATGAATTTTCTGATTGGATGGCGAAAGATTTGTAAAGCGGAATTTCCAAACCGTAAATGTCATTGCTAAACGGGGAGATTATAAATTCTTTTGCCAAAGACAGAATCGATCAACTGTACAGCAACCTTGGCTGTCAGGTTCTCCCGGTCAAGAATGGGTTGATTTCGACTTCTTCCGTCCGGATTTTGCACAGATTGCACTGGGTGCCATATCCATCCTGCGGCGTTCTTTTCTCTAAATCATAACCACCCGTGAAAACGGGTGGTTTGCTCAGGCCTGCAAGGCCTTGTTACCGGCTAGCGTCTAAAGGCGCTAGCTTTCACTTTCGTTCAAGCTATATTGCCATTGCCACTTTTGCTATCCCTAAAGGGAAATGTTTGTACTACTCTGCTACCCTTAAAAGGGTCTTCGTATTCTCGTACACTTAACTTATCTAGTGCTATATCCCGTTTTTCCTGTTCCCGAGTATATTTCCGAATTGTTGCTTCATTTAAACCCGCGGTACTCACATAATACCCTTCTGACCAGAAATGACGATTCCCAAATTTATATCTTAAATTTGCACGTTTATCAAACATCATTAACGCACTTTTTCCTTTCAAATACCCCATGAAACTTGACACACTCATTTTTGGTGGAATACTCAACAAAAGATGTACATGATCTGGCATCATATGGCCTTCTATTATTTCTATCCCTTTATACGCACACAACCGTTTGATGATTTCTTGCAAACTTTTTCCGATATTGATTGTATACGATTTTTCGTCTATACTTTGGGGAAAAGATGATATGATACTTACACAACCACTTCGTGTGGGATAAGCTATTTGCTTTGTTTGCCATTGTTTTCCTCTTCCTTTCGTTACAATATAGCCTGAACAACTATATTCTAACTTAGGGAGAGGTTATTGGTATAACCAAATTGTCATCCACCCGCATAGCGGGTGGTTGAGGCTGTTGACAAAAG
>NZ_JACEOL010000049.1 GCF_013868055.1 Thermoactinomyces mirandus
TCCTTTAAATGTTTGCAACAGCTTCTGCTTTTCTTCCGGGGTAGCCAGTTCCATTTCCCGCAATCTGATATTGGGCTGGTGTACGATCTGCCGCAAAATATGAATAAAGTGGTGAATCATCCTCTGTACGGTCCCGGGCCTGAACAGGTGTGTACTGTATTCCACGACTCCGTTCAAGGATTCTTTTGATTCTTGTTCGGCCATCATCCAGCTCATGTCAAACTTGGCTTTTTTCCATGAAAACTCTCCCTGGCGAATTTTCAGGCCTGGAAGTTCAAAAGCCGGCAACTCTATGTTTTGCATGGCAAACATGGTGTCAAAGAGCGGGTTGCGGCTCAAATCCCGTCCGGTATCCAGTTTCTTCACCAGTTCTTCAAACGGATAATCCTGATGTTCATACATACTCAGGACGCGTTCTTTCACCTGTTTGAGGAAGTCAGTAAACAGCAATTCGGGTTGCGGACGATTTCGGACAGCCAGGGTATTGGCAAACATGCCTACCACAGATTGAAGATCCACATGTGATCTGCCTGCTATCGGAGAGCCAACAATAATATCTTCTTTCCCTGTATATTTTGCCAGCAGAACATTGTAGGCTGCCAGCAATACCATGTACAGTGTGACATTTTGCTCTTCAACCAGCTTTTTCAATTGTCTGGTCAGACCGGGATCGATTTCAAACGGAATATGTTCCCCGTCAAACTGTTGCACAGCGGGACGCGAATAATCGGTCGGCAAATCCAGTACAGGCAGTTCACCCGACAATTCATCTGTCCAAAACTGTTCGTGCTGTTTCCACAAATCCGTTTCTCTTTCACTTTGCTGCCAGACCGCGTAATCCTTGTATTGCAAGGCAAGGGACGGAAGATCTTCTCCCTTGATCAACTTCATCAAATCCTGGAACAACAGATTCATCGACACGCCATCAGAAATGATGTGGTGCAGATCAATCAGCAGGACATATTCCCGGTTTTCACTGTCTTCAATCAGGCCGGCCCGGATCAGCGGGGCTTGTTCCAGATCGAACGGACGAATAAACTGCTCGATCAATCGGTTGACTTCCAAACGGTTCCGGGTGTGATAGCGCTCAAGGTAAAGCTCTGCTTCAGAATGAATTTTTTGCTTCAATTCCCCGTCAATCAAATGGAACGAAGTTCGCAAAGATTCATGCCGCTCAACCAAGGCCTGCAGAGCTTTTTCCAGGGACGGAACAGATAAATCTCCGTGGATGTGAAAGACATAAGGCATATTATAGCTCGTACCCGTTCCTTCAAGCTGTCCGACGACATAAAGCCGTTTTTGGGCGGAAGACACCGGATAATATTCTTGTTTGGGTGCCACGGGAATCTGTTCATATTGCCTTTCGTCTTTCTGCTGAATCCAGGCAGCCTGTTGACGAATGGTCGGACAGGCAAAAATCTCCCTTAATGGCAGATCAACGTGCATGTACTTGTGTATTTTGGAAGAAAGAATCATTCCCTTAAGGGAATTACCCCCTCGATCAAAAAAGCTTTCATCTGTTCCAATCTGATCCTGTCCCAGCACCTCTTTCCAGATTGCTGCCAATTTTTCTTCAGTCGGATTGGCAGGCAAAGTATGGCGTTTTTCCCTTGTGCCAACATTCGCTGGAGCCGGTAACGCCTTTTTGTCAACTTTTCCATTGGCTGTCAAAGGCAGTTTTCCCAGCTCGACAAAGTGGACCGGGATCATATAATCGGGCAATTTTTCACTCATGAATTGACGCAGCTCATCAACAGTATACGGACCTGACGCGACAAAATAGGCACATAATTCAGGTTCCCCTGACCGGTTTTGCCGGGAAATCACCACAGCCTCCCGCACAGAGGCATGTTCCAGCAAGCGGCTGGCTACTTCTCCCGGTT
>NZ_JACEOL010000050.1 GCF_013868055.1 Thermoactinomyces mirandus
ATGCTGGCTCAGTTTGGCCTCCGACCCAGCATGTCAAGACGAGGCAATTGCTTGGACAATGCCCCGATTGAGAGTTTCTTCTCCCACTTAAAGACAGAAACTCTCCAATACCATCATATCCAAGATGCTGAACAGGCTCAAATCCTGATTCAACAGTATAACCATTTTTACAATGAGGAGAGACTTCAACTGAAATTAAATAAGCTGGCGCCTGTTAGAATACAGGCGTCAGCATGCAGCATAATCCGGGTGTTTTTTTGCGTCTACTTTTTTGGGGCTTGACCACTTGGTGAGGGGCGTTCTATTTTGCCAGCTCATAAATGGCCTGGGCATAAATGGCTGTCGTTTTCAACAATTCATTGATATCGATAAATTCATCACGCTGGTGCGCAGTCTCCACACTCTCCGGAAACAGCGGGCCAAAGGCAACTCCCGTATCCAGAACACGGGCATAGGTGACTCCGCCAATGGCTAGCAGTTCGGCCTTTTCCCCGGTCTGTTCCTCATATACCCTGGATAAGGTATTAATTAAGGTATGCTCTTTATCAACATAATGGATCGGTTTATGATCGACTTCCACAATTTTCAGATGATATCGGGACAATTTCTTTTCCACAGCCTGCAAGATTTCTTCAGCGTCTCCGCCTTTGGGATAACGGATATTGAGGCGAACCAGCCGTTTTCCATCCTGTTCATAATCAAATACGCCTGCGTTGACGGTCAAACGCCCCATGAACTCATCTTCCATGGAAATCCCCAGTTTTTCCCCAAAAAAACTGTCTACCAGCAAATCATTAATCATGCTTATATAAGTGGCACCCTCCTGATCCAGGGGAAGTCGGGCCAGGAATCGGGCCATGGCAAGTGCCGCATTGACACCTTTGTCCGGGTCCATGCCATGATGGGCTTTTCCTTTCATCACAATCGCAACGCCTTCATCCCTTTCCTCAGCGTATCCCTGAATCTGGTGAGTTAACAAATAATCCTGAACTTTCCCTTTCAGTTCAAACACATCGCCTTCCACGCTCAATTTCACCTCGGCATAGTCCGGTACCATGTTTACACGCTCACCGGATTTGAACTGAACCAGGGACCAGCCGTCGTCGGGCGTCTCCTTCTTGTCATTAAAACCAACGGCCTTTATATCAAAAAAACCTTTTTCAGCACTGATGATCGGAAAATCCGCGTCGGGGCTAAACCCCATGACAGGCATGGTTTCCTTTTCAAAGTAATGGGCCATGCAACGCCAGCGGGACTCTTCATCCGCTCCCACAATCAGGCGAACGCGTTTGGACAGGGGAAGCCCAAGTTCTTTCACAATTTTAAGAGCAAAATATGCAGCTATCGTCGGTCCCTTGTCATCGAGGGCACCTCTGGCATATAACTTGCCATCCCGAATTTCCGGCGAAAATGGAGGAGTGGTCCAGCCATCACCTGGAGGAACTACATCAATATGGGACAAAACGCCGATAATTTCCTCACCTTCTCCATATTCAATATGGCCTGCATACCCATCCACATTTTTCGTCTGGAAGCCTTCCCTTTTTCCCAACTCCAACACATAGCCAAGCGCTTCGGCAATTTTTTGACCAAATGGCGCTTCGGCGGAGGCTGTCGATTCATCCAAAATACTTTCAATGGACAGTAAGTTTTTTAGCTCCTTCAAGAGTTCATCTTTCCGCTTCAACGCTTCCTTATGCCAAAACAGCGGTGTCATTACGGTTTCCTGCTGCTTTTTTGAAATCATCTTTTTCTCCCTTCTGTTATGTATTGATGAATCAACCAGCAGTACCCATGCTGGAACGACAACCTTTTTCTGGGATTTACTGGCTTAACCTTACTTGTCTTTAATATACCATGTTTGTCTAAAAGCAGTAAATTGAACAGCATTCTTTTTATATTTTTTCAATTTGTACTGCTTTTTATGATCAGGCATGGAGTTTCTGAATAAAAAAGACTTGTGTTAACACAAGTCTGCAGTAGAAATATGTTATTTAAGGCAATCCGGAAATTGATCCTTGCAACCACCAGATCAACCTTCCAGCACCCTTAATACCTGATAAAAAATATAGCTCATGACAGCCGTTCCCGGAAGGGTCAGGATCCAGGCATAAACAATTTTGCCAGCCACACTCCACCTTACACTGCGCAATCGCTCGGCAGCTCCTACACCGATAATGGAACCGGTAATCGTATGCGTAGTACTTACAGGAACTCCGATTTTCGCCACCGTTGTCAGCAAAATGGCTGCTCCGGTCTCAGCGGCAAAGCCTTGAGGTGTTTCCAAACGACTTAATCGGGAACCAATCGTATGAATAATTTTGCGCCCCCCCATGGCTGTTCCCAAAGCCATCGCCGTACCAGCGGCAATTTTCACCCAGGCCGGAACAGTCAGTTCGCTGTGTGCACCATAGGCAACCAGAGCCATGGCGATAACCCCCATCGATTTTTGCGCATCGGATGCCCCATGGCTGAATGCCATAAACGCCGAAGACGCAATCTGCAAATATTTAAAAACCCTTTTTACCCGGGAACGGGGAATATTCCTGAAAAGAGAACGAATAAATTTGATTAAGCTTCCGGAAAACAAAGCCCCCAACACAGGTGAAATTAACATGGCCAAAAGAATCACCATAATTCCATCAACTTTAAGTACAGCGGCACCTTTGAATGCAATCGTGGCTCCGATCAAGCTTCCGATCAAAGCATGGGATGAGCTGGTGGGGAGACCTAGCAGGACAGTAATAATATTCCAGGAAATAACTGCAAGCAAGGCTGAAATCAATAAGACCAGGGTAATATTTGACGGATCAACAATATCTTCTCCTATTGCTTTGGCAACAGCAGTGGAGAAAAACGCACCGGCCAAATTCAATACCGCAGCCATCAGGATAGCCGCCCATGGCGGCAATGTCCGGGTGCCCACAACAGTGGCAATCGCGTTTGCCGTATCATGCCATCCGTTGGTAAAGTCAAACACCAGCGCCAGTACAACTACCGCAACCAATATCCAAAAAGGATCAAGCATACTTCATAACCACGCTTTCCATAACGTCCATTACATCTTCAAATGTATCGGTAACGCCTTCCAGTTTTTGATAAATCTCTTTCATTTTTATCAGTTCGATCGGGTCTGTCGTTTCTTCAAATAAAGAACTGATACTTTCCCTCATCAATTTATCGCCTTCATTTTCAAGTGAATTGATTTCGATTGCAATTCGGTGAATCGAAGAAAAATCACGTTTTTCCAGGGCCAAAAATGCCTCTTGCAAATAACGGGCCGACTTTTCCAGTACCTCACCAAACTTGATCAGATAAGGGGTTGTCTTATTTACATGCATGTAGACAAAACGGGCTGTACACGCTTCGATGCCGTCCAAAACATCATCAAGGTAATTGACCAGCTTAAGGATGTCTTCGTGATCAAGAGGGGTGACAAATGTTTTGTTAAGCTCTTTAATAATTAAATGTGTATAATCATCCCCCTTATGTTCCAGCTCTTTCAACTGCTCGGCAAACTTTTCTTTTTCCTCCAGAGTTTCCACATTTTCACGGAACAGTTGAACTGCCTCTACAATATTGGACGTAGCATCTACCATCGTCTGATAAAAGATCCTGTCTTTTGACCGATTAAAGAGCACGTTATTTTCCTCCTAATAAACCATTTATAAACCAAAAAATATCATATTCTTAAAAAAGGATTTTTTAAATACCTGATATACACATTTAACGAATTATTTATTACCAATTAAAAAAATCTTAACGAAAACTTTACAATAAATATTTGATATCTTATCAGCCTTAACAATCGTTTTCGTAAGCAACTTTATTTTTATGCCGAGACAAGATATTTAAATGAATAATCCCGCTCCAAGCCCCGGTTTCATATTTTAACACATCCACAAAACCGAATTGAAAAACATATTTTGGATTATTTTCCTGATTCCGTTCTCAAAAAAGATTTATCCAGTTTCACGCAGCAATATTCGTTCAGTTGAAAGGGTTTTTATAAAATTTTTGCATATAAAAAAGACACCCGTAAAGGTGTCTTGACTGCGGTTCCTGGTCGTCTAGTCGTCAACATTGGCATGCAAGTGGGTTCCTTCTATATGCAAATAAAGAAGGTTCAATTCACTGATTTTTTTGGATACCTCATTCATTTCCTCATTGATCCGGAAGAAGGATTCATCGTCCTCTGTTGTCTTCAGTTTTTCATACAAATTCATATAGTCCTGTTCAAACTGTTGGATGCGATCAGGAATTTGCGCAGAAATTTGTTGAAGGCCCCATTCAAATTCCTGCTGTTCTTCGGCATTCAGGCGTTCATAGTCCACATGCAAAACGGGCCGCAACAAATCGATCTCTTCATCATAAAGGAATTCAAAAGCTGGTTTGGCCATATTCATCACCTGCAATTCATCATCAATCATCACTGTTTTCCCTGCATTTGAATCTGCATGTTGCGATGATATTGAGATGCCGAATTTTCTTTCATCAGCTGCTCCTTTTTTTCCTGTATCTGTTTCTGGCTGCCTCCAGCTTCTTCCCAATCTTTAAGCAAACCGGAAACCTGCTCCTGATATTTTTCGTCCAGATGTATGCCTATTTCACCGAAACGTTTGTTGGCATAGTTTTTCAGTTGTTTATTTCTCAACTGAATCCAGGAATTGATCTGATTAAAGGTACGCTGGTCAATTTTACGATCACTTTTTATATAATGATTGGTTTCATTCAAACGCTCCGATTCCTGATCCACTTTTGTATGCATATCAATATAAATCTGATCCAATCGATGCTCATCGTAATGATGCGCCTTATTCACGGCATCCAGCGCACGGATGGCCCATGGCTGGTTTTTTTGTTTGAGACGGTTCAGTTCACTGATCAAAACCCTTCCCAGTTCCTGTTCTGTTTCAACCGTCGCATAATCACCGCCGGCATAATCGGCAATTTTCCTTAATTGTTCTTCCGTATCCATCCCGACGTCCAGTCCGATCACATGTACATTTGCGACTGAATCGGACAAATGCAAGAGCTGGGCCATTTTTTCAGGGTTCCCGTCACAATTGTCATAGCCGTCTGTAATAACGATAATATGGTTTTCCGATTTTGCAGGTGCATCTTTCTTAAGGTCTGCTTTCGCTTTAAACAATGCAAGCGCAAGCGGATTATATCCAGTCGGTTTTACTTGCTCAAGGGTCTTTGTAAAATCCTGTTTGTCAAATTGGAAAGAAGCATAGATTTTTTTCGTGCTGTTGCACGACAGAGCACGGTCCTTTTTCCTGGGACTTCCTTCAAACCCATACACGCGCAACTGGAATTGAACATCCTTCTTGGCAAAATGGGCCGCAAGTGAAGTCAATGAGGTTTTTACCGCATCCATTTTCTTTTGCTCTTCCAATTTTCCGTCCATACTCCCGCTCGCGTCAAGCAAAACCACATAATTCATCAGTTTGGGCGGCTGCTTTGTTTGTCCGTTCCCGGATGCTGTCTGGTTTTTTATTTCAAGCCAAGGCTTTTTTACTTTCCGCCAGGATTCCGCTTTATCTTCATAGGAATAACTGTCCAATATGTCAAATACCTCAACATCCTGTTTGTAGTTTTCCCCTACCAGCCCCAACAGGTAAGCATATGCCTTGTCATCCGACAATCCTTTTGGCATTTGCTTCAATGCATTGATCACTTCGTTTCGGTCATACTTTTCTCCCGCATACTCTCCTTGCCCTGCGTCATTCAATATTTCTTCCAGTTTGATATGGGGAGCCGGGCTTTTAGACAAACTCTTCTCTGTTTCAGCATCAGGCTCTTCTTCTTGTTCGACCTGCTTTTGTTTCTGGAGTGACAGACGGTCCACTTCCTCAATCTTGCTTCCAGTGGTTTGCTGGATTTGCTGAATCACCGCCGCACATCCGCTCAGCATCACTCCTGCGGCCAACAGGAAGCCGACAAGCAGGAAACGACTTTTGCAAATACGCATAAGCCCTCCTTTAATCTGTTCATGATCTATCTAAACCATCTGGGAAGAAACACCCATTTTGTTATTAGCTTAAAGGAAGCCCGTATATTTCGCAATACTCAAACCATCCGGGCATTCGACAATATCGGTAAGATTTTCAGCCGATCAAGGGTCTCTCTTCCGGATAGCTGAACGGCGGCGGATCAATGTTTCTTGCAATGGCGACAGCCAGAGTAATCGGACCGAGACGTCCGGCAAACATGGCAATAATCACTGTTATTTTCCCGATGCCTCCCAATTCCGGGGTCAGTCCCATCGACAAACCGACCGTACCAAATGAGGAAACAGCTTCAAACATCGCCTTCAAAATATCTGTATGTTCTGTGATCATCAAAAGCATTGTTAAGATGATTACCAAGGCCATGAAAGTAACCGTAACCGTTAAAGCCTTATAAACCTGATCAACGGGAATCCGGCGCCGGTAAGCCACAACATGCCGGTTTCCCCTCATCATGGCCCATACGGCCAGCAAAATGATAGCAAAGGTGGTTACTTTAATTCCCCCGCCTGTAGAGTTGGGAGCTGCTCCCACAAACATCAGCAAAATGGTAAAAAATTGAGTTACCGGATGCATTTGCTCGATCGAGACTAAAGTAAAGCCCCCTGATCTTGGAGTAACCGCATGAAAAAAGGAAACCACCAGCTTATCCTTAATGGATAACAGCCCCAGTGTAGCCGGATTGTCCCATTCAATCAGGAGGATCACGATGGTACCTATTACAATCAGTAAACCGGTCATGGTCAGGACCACTTTCGTATGTAAGCTTAAACGTCGCCTCCGGGGATAGTTGATCATCTCCAATACAACAATAAACCCGATGCTTCCCAGCAGAAGCAGGGCACTGATAACCAGGATAATCCAAGGATTATCAATGTATTGCGTTAAACTGCTGAACTCCTCTACATGTCCAAACAAATCAAACCCGCCATTATTATATGCTGATATGGAATGATAAAATGCAAAATATAAGCCTGTTTTCCAACCCCAATCTGGTACAAAAATAAAACTTAAACAAACAAATCCCAACGTTTCAATGATCAGGGTTATTACGATCACTTTCAAGACAAGATTTACTACTCCCTGCATATCCAGCATATTGAATGCCTGACGCAAAATGAGCCGTTCCTTTACCCCGATTTTTTTCCCCAGCATTAGTGCAAAAAACGTAGTAACGGTCGTAATGCCCAAACCGCCTATTTGAACAAGCAAGATGATAACCATTTCGCCAAATGTACTGAAGGTTGTCGCTGTATCTGCAACCACCAGTCCAGTCACACAGACCGCAGAAGTTGATGTGAACAAGGCATCCAAAAAAGGAAGGGGCTGGCCATTTCCTGTTGCAACCGGCAAGGACAGAAGAACTGTTCCGATCGCGATCATAATGATAAAGGCAATGACCAGGACCTGTTCCGGTTTTAACAGTTCTATCATGCCAGGGTTCTTTCTTGTGTATAACATCCTTTCACCAGTTCTTTCCTGATTGATTTGTTGTCGTGGAATATATTCGCTATAATAAGGCTATCGGGTAAAATATAGCATTATATCTCAATTTTTAACATAGGACGGATTCATTATGACAAAAAAAACACGAGTCGTTGTAGGAATGTCCGGCGGCGTTGACTCTTCCGTAACAGCATGGCTGCTCAAAGAGCAGGGATATGATGTCATTGGCCTGTTTATGAAAAACTGGGATGACACCGATGAATTTGGCCATTGTACCGCTACGGAAGATTATGAAGATGTGCGGCGGGTTTGTTCACAAATCGGAATCCCTTATTATTCGGTGAACTTTGAAAAAGATTATTATCAGAAAGTTTTCCAATATTTTCTGGATGAATACCGCAAAGGAAGAACCCCGAATCCGGATGTGATGTGCAATCGGGAAATCAAGTTCGGGAAATTCCTTGAAAGGGCCAAACAACTGGAAGCTGATTTGATTGCTACCGGACATTATGCTCAAATAAAAGAAGAGCAGGGCACAAAATATCTGGTTCGCGGAGCAGATCCCAATAAAGACCAGACTTACTTTCTATATGCAGTGGAAAAAAGACAACTGGCACAAGCGATGTTCCCCATTGGGCACATGCAGAAAAAAGAGGTCCGTGCCCTGGCAGAAAAAGTCGGATTAGCCACCGCCAAAAAGAAAGACAGTACGGGCATCTGCTTTATCGGCGAACGGAATTTTCGCGAGTTTTTAAGCCAATATCTGCCTGCCCGGCCAGGCAAGATCTGTACGCTTGACGGCAAAGAAGTCGGAGTGCATGACGGATTGATGTATTATACACTGGGGCAGCGCCAGGGTCTTGGCATTGGCGGCGGCGGAACCGGAGAGCCCTGGTTTGTTGCGAAAAAAGATCTCGAAAACAATATCCTTTATGTTGTGCAAGGCCATGACCATGAAGCACTGTTTTCCAATGGTCTGGTTGCGACAGATGTTAACTGGCTGGGTAAAGGAGAATTGCCTGCCGAGTCCTTCCAATGTACAGCCAAATTCCGTTATCGTCAACAGGACCAGCCTGTTATGGTAACCCCCCAGGCGGATGGCAATCTGCATGTAAAATTCCGGAAACCGCAACGTGCCGTAACCCCCGGACAATCATTTGTCATGTACGATGGCGAGAAATGCCTGGGCGGAGGAATCATTGACAAGACTTTTTAACAGACTGGCCAAATTTAAACAAACCTCCGGGACTCGGGAAAGCCTTTTAGGAAAGTGGGACAAAACTTATTGTTCCCGAAAAACAGAGGCATTTGCTGACAGGAAAAGCGGATGTAACTGTGAAAGTAATAAAGGAGTTGCCAACTCTCCTTGGCGTCCATGCCGCTTCCTTGCGGGCTGGTTAAAATCAGCCCTGAAACGGAAAGATGGGGTGCGGGTTGTCTTCCCCTCCTCATCGCTTATATCTACAGATAAATATTGAAATCTTATCCAAAATAAACCTTTTTATATACCATATTAAAATAGGACTTTAGTTGACTGTTCAAAAATTGGAAAATGGAGTAGCATAATAACGAGTTTTCATAAAGGGAGGACTCATTTGGTGAAGGGTACATATCATGGAGGGAACAAACACAAAGAAGAGTTTTCGATTGAGGAGTTTACTCTGCAGATCAAACGAAAAGCGATGGGGTTTACAAGTGCCGGTCTAGCCATTTTCATCATGACTTTTTCCTATTATGTGATTGGCATGGAGGACAACCAGGCTGGCAAAACTGACAAGCAACAGGCACTTTCACAAGAAAGGGCAGATACCTCTGAAGATACCAATACCTCAGACCAGTTTGCAATAACAGACAAATCCTCACAGTCCGAAGCAACCAATGTTGAAAAAGCAGCTGAAACATCCGAAAACGTGAACAGTCCAACAGGATCATCGCTCTCTTCAAATAAATCTCCTTCCAAAGCCAATCTATCTGATATTGTCGCCATTGTTGAACCTTCCGAAGAGTTGCCAGTATTTGAAAAAGAAAAAAACCCACCAGACAACGAAAAACAGGAAAAAAGGAAAAGTTGCTTTAAATGGAGACACCCCGGCTTTCTTGAGAAATTAGATCCTTGCAAATATAAGGAACCCAACCGAATTCCAAAACATCATCCCAAAAAAATTATTCAAAAACTGATTCCACAAAATCAGATGACAGATCAACTGGAACTGCTGCCAGAAGCCGTCCTGCAGCCCAAAATAGCTGATTCATAAAGAATTGGCTATTTTTTGTTATAACCAGAGAAAAGAGCCCCCAACCTCTCTGGGTCAGGCGCTCTTTCTTCCGATAAAATATATATGGTGCGGACGAAGGGACTTGAACCCCCACGGTCGTAATGACCACAAGAACCTGAATCTTGCGCGTCTGCCAATTCCGCCACGTCCGCATGGCAATGGTGGAGGCGGCACCCGGATTCGAACCGGGGGTAAAGGTTTTGCAGACCTCTGCCTTACCACTTGGCTATGCCGCCATATTGTATGAAAAAACCTGATCATCAAAAAATACATTTACAAAGGAGTGAAACTTATGACCGAAATCCCTTCAAAAATCGAAGGTTTGCAAATCACTTACGGATCGCTCAGACAATTATTGGCGAAAACAGGATTTCACCTGGGAGGTGGTTACAGTTATGACCATGGCTACCTTGACAAGGCTTTAGATTGGGAATCAAACGATGGTTACCGTTACTATTTGCGAATTCCCTTGCATGCAATCTCCGGCGAACTGGAATCAGATCAGGCTGTCGTAAAAGAGGAAGACCATTTGTCATAAAACATGAATTCCTGACAACCAATGATCATACCGGAGAACCCGGCCTTTTCGGTTCCTTGGTCAACCAGTTCTCTGAACCAGTCCCTGCATCAGATGAACCAATGAGCCAGAAATGGATTCAACGTGCAAAAGAAACCATACGTCTGATTGAATCAATCCTTGCTTAAATGGCAGGGGCGGTAGGAATCGAACCCACACTGGAGGTTTTGGAGACCTCTGTTCTGCCATTAAACTACGCCCCTATAATGGTGCTGGTGGAGGGACTTGAACCCCCAACCTACTGATTACAAGTCAGTTGCTCTACCATTTGAGCCACACCAGCCAGCTGGTGGCTCGGGACGGAATCGAACCGCCGACACGAGGATTTTCAGTCCTCTGCTCTACCGACTGAGCTACCGAGCCTCTTCAATGGCGGAGAGAGAGGGATTCGAACCCTCGAGACGGGTTTTGCCCGCCTACACGATTTCCAATCGTGCTCCTTCGGCCAACTCGGACATCTCTCCACAGGACCAAAAGTTAGCTACTTACTTTGTCACTACTCATTGTAGCGCTGACAAATAATATAATACACAGATCAAAGGTTAATGTCAACATTATTCTGTTTTGATTTTTTACAGATGTAATATTCTTTTAAAATTCAATTTATTAAAAAATGAATTAGCCAATCGGAACAACAAAACATGTTGTTAATATATCAGCCTGGCAACGACCTACTCTCCCGGGGATAATCCCA
>NZ_JACEOL010000051.1 GCF_013868055.1 Thermoactinomyces mirandus
TGATATCATCGTAATACAAACAAAGGCTTTTCAAACATACATCTGGCATCCAGCAGTTGATAAAGAAAAATATAAAAAACGAAGCCAATAAAAGAACAGCGAAAACAGGAGCAATTTATGCAAAAAATATATTTTTATGGATTAAAAAATCCCGTTGCCAGTTAAAGGTAACGGGATTTGACTTCACTTTGGAAATGACCATAAACCCTTCAGAATGCATATGAAATGGATATTTTCATTTTCTTTTACTGCTTTGGTGTAACAGGCTGATAAGGAAATGAGCCGTTTTATGCGATCTGCTTCAACAATTCTTCTCTCTTGATCTTTTTGTCACTGCCTGCCGGATAGTTTTCCAGGAGATATTTCTTTAACTGTTCCGCCCATTCTTCCTGATATCCGTCTACTTTTCTTATACTTTCCATAAACTCTCTCTGAATATATTCATCATTTACAGGCTCAATAGATTGTGGAACTTCGTTTTCTGTATCATCAAATATATATGCCTGTCTTATCGTATAAGATACTGCATCAAGAACACACCAAAAAGCTGATTCCGCCTGGGAATTTTCTGAAAAAGGGTCTATCAAAGTAGTAACAACCAATAATCCTTCATCTTCATCGGCTATCTCCAAATACATATCTAATCCATTATACTTCTTTTCTTCTATCCATTCCCAACACATATCGGTGGATCTGATAATTGTAGAATACCAATCATAGTCAGTTAGTATGTGCAATATTTTTTCCGATAAAGTTAGATAATAAGCAGCTTTCGCATCCAGATTCACTTTCTTAAACCAATCCATAATCTATTGCCTCCGATCTTTAGGGTATTCATATTGTTTACCATCTTTTACTATAAAAAAGTGACTCTTGGTTACTTTTTGCCCCTTTTTAATTTCAGATGATACAATAATCTCAAGGTTGGGATATCGCTTACTGAGTTGATATAATACACCTTTAACTGTATTAGGATTTCGTCCGAATCCAGCCTTACAGTTTGGACATACTCCGCCAGTATTAGACTGATGAATATATAGTTTTCCTTTTACAAGCTGAGGATCTTGATACTTTTTATCAACTGCATAAACAAACTTATTAATAACCATTTCTTCTGCATGTCTAGTAAACCTTTGATTCCTTTTACCTTCAAACGGTGCCTTAATTGGTCTATCAGGTATTTCTTCATCCAAAGGCTTCAACCCTGCTTCTTTTGGTGCTGCTGTTATCACTCCTGGAGAAGCACCTTCAAACACTTCATTTTCCAAACCTTCAATATCTGTTCTGGCAACAGCAATAGTATCTAAATCAGTTCTCACCTTTTCTCTCCATTTTTTCAAATCACTTTTTAGAACATCCGTTATGCCTGTATCAATACAATTTGGATTTACCGCCAGGAAGAAGGCGTGGTATCCTCCTGTTTGCCGAACAGCAATACAATCGTCAACTTTGGTGATCAGGTTCTTTACAATCGGTGTTCTGACCAGAAACGGTTCCAGTGATCCAAAGGCCTTATTTACTACTGGCTGGGCAAAATGAACGAATCCGACAGCTCCGGCTCCAAAAAAACCTGCCAATATCGCGTTTTTCCAATTGATCTTCCGACCATGCAGGAGATCGTCTGCTATGGTGGTTCCTGTCCCTTCCACTGAGCTTATAAATCCGGTTTTGGTAAATATTTTTTGGATCGGGGCTGGTAACCTGGAAGCCAGTTTTTGTCCTCCGCGAAGTACTGATCCCAAGATTTTGGAATTTTTGACTCCCATAATCAGCCTTTGCCCAAATCCGGTCGCCAGTCCTTTTGAAACACTTCCGGCAATGCCAAGCCCAAAGATTCCAAGCAATCCGCCAAACGCCGCTTCCAGGAAGGTGTTTTCATTGATGCCTCCGTCGAGAATGATACTTGTCAGGAATGAAATGCCCATTCCCCATAATATGTAAGTTCCCAACCCGGACGTAGGAGGAAAGAAGCACAGTATAATGCCGGTCAATAAAACTATCGTAAAAGCTATATATTCTTTATATTTCACCACCCATTCCCAGGCTGCCGACAAACTATCAATCACTACCTCTGCTATTTTGGAGCAAATCTCGGTAAACCAGTCCCAAAAAGCAGCTGCGTTTTCTTTTGTCCATTTCCAGGCTCCTGAGATTTTGTCCGTTGTCCAATCCCAAGCTTTTGAAAATGGTTCGGTAATAAAATCCAGAAATCCTTCCTTTTCTTCGACCGGTGGAGACGAAACGGGCTGTTCCTTCTGCACCGGAACCTTCTGTTCAAATTGGTCAAATTTATCATTGACCGTTGGAACATCAAAACTACTGTCCGCATGAACTATCCCTTGAGTCAAAAGGCTTATTCCTGCAAAAGTAATCAACAAGATCATGAGAAATCGAAGAAGTTGTTTACCCCTCATGTTGGGTTACACCATTCCTTTTTCTTTATATACTACCTTGAACAATTGATAAT
>NZ_JACEOL010000004.1 GCF_013868055.1 Thermoactinomyces mirandus
AGAGCAGGTCGTTGCCAGGCTGAAACGAATCCACCTTAAGCATAAGCTTGAGGTGGATTTTTGTTTTGTCTGGTAAACACATCGTATGGAGATTTCAGGAAACGGTTTTCGTTGGGGTCAACAAGGACAGACAGAAGCGATGGAGGATCATTTTGCTTTTATGCTGGAACAAAACGGATGTCAATCAATTCAAATAATAGGACCTTTTACGGGTTTCGCATGAATCAAACCGTCAATTTCCGTATTTACGAAGTTTTATCTTGATAAAATACGAACAACAAAAAATAATATATAATAAACGTTCGTTTATTGTGTTGACGGCTTCCTTGTTTTCTTGGTACACTGAAAGTGAAGTAAATATAAACTTTTTCTCATATATACTCAAGAATATGGCTTGAGCGTCTCTACCAGGAAACCGTAAATTTCCCGGCTATGAGAAAGAAACTGTTCGTTTAGGAAAATACTGAAGATGAGCCTAAACAGTAGTATTTCTCATTCTCATATTTGGGAAACCTACTGTTTAGGCTTATCTACTGAAAGGGGAGAAACCATGGATCAAGTAAAAGTGGGAGTTATTATGGGAAGCACTTCCGATTGGCCGACAATGCAGAAAGCATGTGAAATTCTTGATGAGTTAGGAATCAGTTATGAGAGTAAGGTTGTGTCAGCTCACCGAACCCCTGATGAGATGTTTCGTTATGCCAGTGAAGCTGAGGAGCGCGGAATTAAGGTTATTATTGCCGGGGCGGGAGGAGCAGCCCATTTGCCAGGCATGGTTGCAAGCAAAACGGTTTTGCCTGTGATTGGAGTTCCCATAAAAACATCTGCCTTGAATGGACTTGATTCATTATTGTCAATTGTTCAGATGCCGGGTGGTGTTCCGGTTGCAACGGTGGCGATTGGAAATGCCGGTGCTGTAAATGCCGGACTGCTGGCTGCCGAGATTCTTGGCGCACATGATCCCGGGATTCGGGCTGCCATTTGGAAAAGGCGGGAAAGCATTCGGGAAAAAGTGCTAAAGGAGAGTGATCTTGCTTGATCCCGGAGAAAAACAGAAAACGGCAAGCGTTGATTGTTCCAGGGCAAACAATCGGCATCCTGGGCGGAGGCCAACTGGGAAGAATGATGATTATTGAAGGGCGCAAGATGGGATACCGTTTTGTCACGCTTGATCCCGGTGTTGATTGTCCAGGCGCACAGGTAGCCGACCGCCATATCGTGGCAGCTTATGATGATCTGCGTGCAGCCAGGCAATTTGCAGACCAGTGTGATCTGATTGTTTATGAGTTTGAAAATATACATCCGGAAGTGGTTGAAGTCCTGGAAAAAATAAAACCGTTGCCCCAGGGAAGCCGGCTGTTAAAAACAACACAGCATCGTTTGAAAGAAAAAAAAGCGCTTCAGGAAGCGGGCGTTCCGGTTGCTCCGTTTCGGGAGGTTAATGATTATTCCGGATTGGAGGAAGCAATGGGGCTGCTTGGCGTTCCGACGGTCTTGAAAACAACAACCGGCGGTTATGATGGCAAAGGCCAGTGGATTTTGCAGTCCAAAGTGGATTTGCGCCAGTTGCCATCTGAGTTGTTTAAGGCGGGAAGGCAGTTTGTTCTGGAAAAATTTGTTCCATTTGAAAAAGAGATTTCGGTTGTAGTGGCACGAAGTGTTTATGGAGAGATGGCCGTATTTCCACCGGCGTTGAATCTGCATCGCAATCATATTTTGCATATGTCTATCTCACCGGCTCCCATATCCGGACAAGTGATCGAACAGGCGGAACAGTGGGCAAAGCAGATTGCAGAATCATTGCAAATTGTAGGATTGATTGCCGTGGAAATGTTTCTGATGCCTGATGGGCGGTTGTTTGTTAATGAACTGGCGCCCCGTCCTCACAATTCCGGGCACTATACGTTTGATTCCTGCCTGACATCCCAGTTTGAACAATTTATCCGTGCTGTGGCTGGATTGGCGCTCGGGCCGACCACGCAAATTAGTCCGGCGGTAATGGTTAATATTCTGGGCAAACATGCATCCGCATTCCATGAATTGTTTTCAGGTTCAAGACTCCCGGGGTTTGCAAAGGTTCACTGGTATGGAAAAAAAGAAGCAAAACCGGGACGGAAAATGGGCCACGTAACTGTACTGGCCGATTCGATCACACAAGCAGTCGGGTGGGCAGAAGAAATTGGGATCTGGACTTCTTTGACAGAGCAAGAAAAAAAGATTATTTATAATGGAGATTATTTTAAACGAAAAAAGGTGGAAACATCATGATTGAACGTTATACAAGACCTGAAATGGGTGCCATTTGGACCGAGGAAAATAAATTCAAGGCATGGCTGGAAGTTGAAATTCTTGCGTGTGAAGCCTGGTCGGAACTTGGTGTAATCCCGAGGGAGGATGTCGAGCTGATTCGTAAAAATGCCAGGATTCGTGTGGATCGCATCTATGAAATTGAACAGGATACACGCCATGACGTAGTGGCATTTACCCGTTCCGTTTCAGAGACGTTGGGCCCTGAATCAAAATGGGTTCATTACGGTTTAACATCAACGGATGTCGTAGATACTGCACTTTCTTATCTTCTTAAACAAGCCAATAAAATCCTGTTGAAAGATCTTGACCGGTTTATCGGCATTTTACAGGACAAAGCAAAAGAACATAAATATACCGTCATGATGGGACGTACGCACGGAGTCCATGCCGAACCGATGACGCTTGGACTGAAACTGGCACTGTGGCTGGAAGAAATGAGGCGAAACAAGGAGCGATTCCTGCAAGCCATGGAGACGGTTCGCGTCGGGAAAATTTCGGGTGCCGTCGGCACTTATGCCAATATCGACCCTTTCGTAGAAAAATATGTTTGTGAAAAATTGGGATTAAACCCTTCACCTATTTCCACACAGGTCCTGCAACGTGACCGCCATGCCCAATATATGTCCACACTCGCCTTGATTGCAACCTCTCTTGAGAAATTTGCGACAGAGATTCGCGGTTTGCAAAAGAGCGAAACACGGGAAGTGGAAGAGCCCTTCCGCAAGGGGCAAAAAGGTTCCTCGGCCATGCCTCACAAACGAAATCCGGTCGGCTGTGAAAACATTAGCGGGTTGGCTCGTGTGATTCGTGGGCACATGATTTCGGCTTATGAAAATGTATCTTTGTGGCATGAACGGGACATTTCCCACTCTTCGGTGGAAAGGGTCATTTTGCCTGACGCCACCATACTGCTCAATTACATGCTGAATCGCTTTGCCAATATCGTCCGTGACCTGACCGTCTTTCCCGAAAACATGAAACGGAATATGGATCGCACTTTCGGGCTGATTTATTCGCAAAGAGTGTTGCTTGCCTTGATTAACAAAGGATTGAAGCGGGAGGAAGCTTATGACCGCGTTCAGCGATTGGCGATGCAGGCCTGGGAAAAACAATGTTCATTCAAGTCTTTTGTGGAAAAGGACAAGCTGATTTTTGAAACACTTTCTCCGCAAGAAATAGAGGATTGCTTTGATTACCGTTACCATTTGAAACATGTTGATACCATCTTTAGCCGGTTGGGCTTGAATTAAAAAAGTGAAGCCGAATTTCCCGGCTTCACCTTCACTTTTTTGAAAGGAGCACTTGAAAATGAATCCCACAACCATGCTCTATGAAGGAAAGGCCAAACAGATTTATGCAACGGACGAGCCCTCAGTGGTTCTTGTGAGGTACAAAGATTCGGCTACAGCTTTCAATGGAGTAAAAAAGGCTGAGATTGCGGGAAAAGGTGAACTCAATAACCGCATCAGTTCCTATTTCTTTCGTTTGTTGACGGAGCAGGGAATTCCCAATCATTTTGTTAAAGAGGTTTCTGCTTTGGAACAACTGGTCAGGAAAGTGAGCATAATTCCACTTGAAGTTGTGGTGCGTAACCGCACAGCAGGGTCATTGGCCAAACGGCTGGGGTTTGAAGAAGGAATCATTCTTCCGGAGCCTATTGTGGAATTTTACTATAAAAAGGATGAATTGGGCGATCCGCTGGTCACGGAAGATCATGTTCTTGTACTTGATTTGGCAACAAAAGAGCAGTTAAAAACTTTGAAAAAGACCGCACTGAAGGTAAACCGGTTCTTGTCGCAATGGCTGGAGGAGCGAAACCTTATTCTGGTAGATTTCAAGTTGGAGTTCGGGATTGATGAAAAGGGTGAAATCCTGCTGGCTGATGAAATTTCACCAGATACCTGCCGTTTTTGGGACAAAGATACCAAGGAGCGATTGGATAAGGATCGTTTCCGCCATGATCTTGGTCGGGTGATCGAATCTTATCAGGAAATTTGGAACCGTCTGGAGGGTGAGAAGAATGTTTAAAGCCTTAATATTCGTGACCTTGAGAGAAAGCGTGCTCGATCCGCAAGGAGTGGCCGTAAAAAATTCCCTTCACTCCCTTGGTTATCAAGAGGTGCAAGAAGTTCGCATCGGCAAACAGTTGGAAGTTCTGATTTCGTGCGAAAACCGGAGTGAAGCCGAACAGCGGGTACGGGAAATTTGCGAAAAGATTTTGTCCAATCCGGTCATGGAAGATTACACCTTTAAACTGGAAGAGGTGGCTTAAGTGAGATTTGCAGTACCGGTATTTCCAGGTTCCAATTGTGATATGGATTGCGTCCATGCGATTGAAGATGTATTGGGCGAACCGGTATCTCCTGTCTGGCACCAGGAATCCGATTTGTCCCGCTATGACGCCGTAATTTTGCCAGGAGGATTTTCATACGGAGACTATTTGCGTTCAGGCGCTCTCGCCCAATTTTCCCCGGTGATGCAGGGAGTCAGGGAAGCAGCAGTCAGCGGAAAACTGGTGATCGGGATTTGCAACGGTTTCCAGATTCTGCTGGAATGCGGGTTGCTGCCGGGGGCGATGTTAAAAAACAGAGATCTGAAGTTCCGCTGCGAGATCCAGACCTTGTGTGTAGAAAATGCAAAAACCCCTTTTACCCGAACCTATGAGGATGGAGAAAGAATCCGGATTCCGATTGCCCATCAGGAGGGCAATTATTATTGCGATCAGGAAACACTCTCCGGGTTAAAAGCAAATGGGCAAATTGTATTTCGCTATGTGGATGAAAATCCCAACGGTTCTGTAGACCGGATTGCCGGCATTTGCAACCGGGAGGGAAATGTGCTGGGAATGATGCCCCATCCTGAACGGGCGATCCATGAGTGGATGGGAACTGAAGATGGCAGGCGTCTGTTTGAATCCATGCTTCAATACGGGAGGAGGAATGGCGGTGCGGCTTGAGGAACAAGTGGTGAAAAAGGTGGGCAATGAACCGTCGCCGGAAGAGATTCGGGATCAAAAACTGTACAGGGATTTGGGGCTTTCAGATGAAGAGTTTGAACAGGTGACCGGACATTTGGGGCGCCTGCCCAACTGGACGGAAATCGGCATTTACAGTGTCATGTGGTCAGAACACTGTAGTTACAAAAATTCCAAACCTTTGCTGAAAAAATTCCCCACGGATGGTCCCCACGTTTTGCAAGGGCCTGGTGAAGGTGCGGGTGTCATCGATATTGATGATGGTCAGGCTGTTGTATTTAAAATTGAAAGTCATAACCATCCTTCAGCTATCGAGCCGTTTCAGGGAGCTGCCACAGGGGTGGGCGGAATTATCCGTGATGTGTTTTCGATGGGGGCAAGGCCAGTTGCTCTGTTGAACTCTCTCCGGTTCGGAAACTTGCGTACACCGAGGGTACAGTATTTGTTTGAACAGGTTGTCGCAGGAATTGCGCATTACGGAAACTGCATCGGCATTCCGACTGTGGGCGGGGAAGTGGTCTTTGACGAACATTATGACGGCAATCCTCTGGTCAACGCCATGTGTGTCGGGGTTTTAAACCATGAATCGTTGCAAAAAGGGGTGGCAATCGGGCCAGGAAACCCGGTAATTTATGTAGGATCTAGTACCGGGCGTGACGGAATTCATGGAGCTACTTTTGCCAGTGAAGAGCTGAATGAGTCGTCGGAAGAAAAGCGGCCAGCCGTGCAGGTGGGTGATCCGTTTATGGAAAAACTGCTCCTGGAAGCCTGTCTGGAAATGGTTGAGAAAAAGATGCTGATTGGAATCCAGGATATGGGGGCAGCCGGACTTACCAGTTCAAGCACGGAAATGGCTGCCAAAGGAAAACATGGTCTGGAGCTTGACCTTGACCTTGTCCCACAACGTGAAGAGGGGATGACTCCTTATGAGATCATGCTGTCTGAATCGCAGGAAAGGATGCTGTTAGTTGTGGAAAAAGGCCGGGAGCAGGAAGTTATTTCGATTTGCGACAAATGGGGACTTCAATCCTCGGTAATCGGTCAGGTAAACGAAGGCGACCGTTATCGGCTTTACCATAAGGGAAGACTGGTTGCTGACATTCCTGTTCAGACACTGGTTGATAATGTCCCGGTATATACCCGTGAGGAAAAAGTGCCTGCTTATTATGAGCAAAATCAGAAGGCAACACCGGAGAAAGCGTTAAAAGAGATTGATTCTAATCAGGCCATCGTCGATCTGGTCTCTTCTGTCAATATGGGCAGCAAAAAGTGGGTTTACCGTCAGTATGACCATATGGTACGAGCAAGTACGGCCGTTTGTCCGGGATCGGATGCTGCAGTGATTGTTCTTCGGGGAACGGACAAAGCGTTGGCAATGTCTACAGATGGAAACGGGCGCTATGTCTATCTCGATCCTGAACAGGGCGGGAAAATCGCTGTTGCTGAAGCAGCTCGAAATATCGTGTGTTCCGGGGCTGAACCCCTGGGAATTACAGATTGCCTGAACTTTGGCAGTCCTGAAAAACCGGAAGTGTATTGGCAATTGTCAAAAGCGATTGATGGAATGGCAGAAGCCTGTCGGGTCTTGCAAGCACCGGTTGTTAGCGGAAATGTCAGCTTGTACAACGAAACAAAAGGAAATCCGATTTACCCGACACCAGTGGTGGGAATGGTGGGACTGATCCAGAAACGGGATCATATTACCACACAGGCATTTAAAAAAGCCGGGGATGTCATATTGCTGCTCGGGGAAACTTTTGCTGAACTGGGAGGAAGTGAATTACAGTACCTCGTTACCGGTTCCATCAGCGGTCGTCCACCCGTATGCGATCTTGAAAAAGAGCAAAGGACCCAAAAAACAGTGCTTCAAGCCATTCGTTCCGGCTGGATAACTTCAGCGCATGATGTGTCTGAAGGCGGATTGGCGTTGGCACTTGCAGAAGCATGTATTTCCGGAAACAAAGGGGCGAAAGTTTCCCTCGAAACCCAATTGGCACCCGCCGTCCATTTATTTAGCGAAAGCCAGTCACGCATCCTGTTAACCACAACAGCAGAAAACGCAGCCGAAGTGACAGAACTTGCTGAAAAACAAGGCGTGCCTTGCAGCCGGATTGGGGAAGTTACCGAAGACCGGCAGTTAATCGTGAATGTCAATCATCAATGTGTCATTCAACAGGAAATTGCCTTACTTGGCAAACGATGGGAGGATGCCATTCCATGCGCGATGAGTCCATCTTTGACTTCGATGAGTTAAATGAAGAATGTGGTGTTTTTGCCATCATCGGACATCCTGATGCATCCACCTACTGTTATTATGGGCTTCATGCACTGCAGCACCGTGGGCAGGAAAGTGCCGGTATTGTTGCTTCCAATGGACATCAGTTTTTTGTCAAGCGGGGAACGGGACTGGTCACAGAGGTGTTCCGATTACAAAATCTGAAAAGCCTGAAAGGAAATACGGCAATTGGCCATGTCCGTTATTCCACGTCAGGCGAAACCGGTCTGATTAATACACAGCCTCTTGTATTTAACTTTGCAGAGGGAGAATTGGCCATTGCCACCAATGGGAATCTGGTCAATGCGAAACGGTTGCGTGCTGAACTGGAACGGGAAGGTTCCATTTTCCAGACATCAACGGATACGGAAGTGATTGCACATTTGATTGCCCGCTCCAAAGCACTTTCCCTGGAAGAGGCGGTCAAGGAAGCGTTGCAGCAGGTGGTGGGGGCTTATGCACTCATCATTATGACCAACAACAAACTGATTATTGCAGAAGATCCTCATGGGCTTCGGCCTTTTTCCATGGGAAAAATCGGTGACGCCTGCGTCTTTTCATCGGAAACCTGTGCCTTTGATATGATCAGGGCCCAATTTGTCAGAGAGGTCAATCCGGGGGAAATGATCATATTTGACAAAAACGGGATGAGGTCGACCCGGTTTGCGGAACCGAGGGAGCGTAAGATTTGTGCCTTCGAATATGTATACTTTGCGCGTCCGGACAGCACAATCGGCCAAATCAATATCCATGCCGCCCGGAAGCGGATGGGAAGAATTCTGGCCCAGGAAGTACCTGTAGATGCGGACGTAGTGACAGGAGTTCCTGATTCCAGCACATCGGCAGCCATTGGTTTTGCGGAAGCGACGGGCATTCCGTATGAGTTGGGCCTGATTAAAAATCGTTACGTCGGAAGAACTTTTATCCAGCCGAGCCAGTCGTTGCGGGAGCAGGGTGTCAGGATGAAATTAAGTGCCGTACAGGGGGTGGTTTCCGGGAAAAGAGTGGTGATGGTTGATGACTCGATTGTTCGCGGTACGACTAGCCGACGCATTGTATGCATGTTGCGGGAAGCCGGTGCCACAGAAGTCCATGTCCGGATCAGTTCTCCTCCGGTAAAATATCCCTGTTTTTACGGAATTGACACTCCGGATCGCCGGCAACTGGTTGCGGCCAATAAAAGCATTGCTGAAATCTGCGAAGAGATCGGTGCCGATTCCCTGGCTTTTATCAGCGAAAAAGGGATGCTGGATGCGATAGGGCGGCTGTTGCCACACAAAAACGGAGGCTTTTGCCTGGCATGCTTTAACGGAGAATATCCAACAGCGGTGGAAGAGGAAATGGCATTGGAGGGTAGACCATGAGTCAGGCTTATAAAGCGGCAGGAGTGGATATCGACGCTGGCAACAGGACAGTCGAACGAATCAGGAAGCATGTAAAACGTACGGTGCGCCCGGAAGTGTTGGGAGATCTTGGCGGTTTTGGAGGGTTATTTGCCCTGAAGTCTTACAGGGAGCCTGTATTGGTATCAGCCACAGATGGAGTTGGCACCAAACTGAAAATCGCCTTTATGATGGACCGGCATGATACGATTGGGATCGATTGTGTGGCCATGTGTGTCAACGATATTGTTGTGCAGGGAGCAGAACCATTGTTTTTCCTCGACTATCTGGCAACCGGGCAGCTTTCTCCGGAACAGGCTGAAAAGGTGGTTAAAGGAATCGCCGATGGATGTCAGCAAGCCGGTTGTGCCTTGATTGGCGGAGAAACTGCAGAAATGCCCGGCATGTATTCAGCCGGGGAGTATGATATTGCCGGATTTTCAGTAGGAGTGGCGGAAAAGAAAAATTTGCTGCCACGGACAGATATGGTTCCGGGAGATGTCCTGATCGGTTTGGCATCCAGCGGACTGCACAGCAATGGATTCAGCCTGGTGCGCAAAGTCCTGCTTCATGACCGGAACCATTCCCTTGAAGAGGAAATTGCGGAATTAAGTCATTCCCTTGGGGAAACATTGCTGACACCCACCCGTATTTATGTGAAAACGGTTCTGTCCCTGCTTCGGAAATTTACGGTGAAAGGGGCAGCTCATATTACCGGAGGCGGTCTGGCTGAAAATGTTCCGCGCGTTCTGCCGGAAGGGGTGTGCGCAGTTATTGATCGCTCCAGTTGGAAGGTTCCTCCCATTTTTTCAATTATTCAAAAAGAAGGGGCCATTGCTGACGAGGATATGTTCCGGACTTTTAATATGGGGATCGGAATGGTGCTCATTGTGCCAAAAGATGAGGCAGAGGCGGTTATGCAGGCAGCTTGCGAATCGGGAGAAACAGCTTATCCTGTCGGACGGCTGGCAAGCGGAAACCGGCAAGTAGAATGGGCAGGAGGCGACCGGTGATGGGAATTGCAGTTTTTGCCTCCGGTAATGGTAGCAATTTCGAAGTATTGGTCAATCATTCCCGCCAAAACAAATGGATTTATCCGATCAGTCTGCTGGTGTGTGACCGGCCGGGGGCCGGTGTGTTAAAGCGCGCCGAGCGGTTGAACATTCCCGTTCTCAGTGAGAGTCCAAAACAATATCCCGATAAGGGAGCTTATGAGAAACGGATTCTGGAGCATCTGAAGGCCCATCAGATAAAAAGGATTGTTCTGGCTGGCTATATGCGTTTGATTGGCCCAACCTTGCTTGAAGCATATCCCGATCAGATCATTAACATTCATCCCTCCCTGTTGCCGGCTTTTCCAGGGAAAAACGCCATCGAAAAAGCTTTTGTCCATCCGGTATGTGTATCTGGTGTAACGGTCCATCTGGTTGATCAGGGGATGGATACCGGACCCATTCTGGCACAGGTTCCCGTAGAGATTGAACGGGGCGATACACTGGAGATATTCGAACAGAAAATCCATCAAGCGGAACATCGCCTGTATCCGGAAACGGTACAGAAATGGATCGCAGGAGAAATTGGATTGCGACGGGTTGAGATGAAACATCATGAGGAGGGTAAAAATTGACTTTGAACCAACGTGCATTGATCAGTGTTTCGGACAAGACAGGAGTTGTTGATTTGGCCCGTGCGTTTGCATCACTGGGAATCGAAATCATTTCAACAGGCGGAACCTACCGGGCCTTGCAAGAAGCTGGTGTCCCGGTGACTAATATCAGCGAGGTAACCGGATTTCCGGAAATTCTGGATGGCCGGGTCAAAACATTGCATCCCAAAATACACGGAGGTCTTCTGGCAATCCGCGACCGGTCTTCCCATCAGCGCCAGCTGGAGGAAAACGGGATTAATCCGATTGATATCGTTGTTGTTAACCTTTACCCGTTTCAACAGACCATTAAAAAGCCTGATGTCACCATCGAAGAAGCGATTGAAAATATCGATATCGGCGGTCCTTCCATGCTTCGTTCGGCTGCCAAAAACCATCGCGACGTAACAGTGCTGGTCGATCCGAAAGATTACGGTCTCGTCATCGAGGAACTGAAACAGCACGGAAATACAAGCATGGAGACACGCCGTTACCTTGCGACAAAAGTATTCAATCATACAGCCTGTTACGATGCGATGATTGCGGACTATTTCAACCGTCTGCTGGAAAACAGGTTTCCCGATCAGTTCACGATTCCGTATATCAGGGAGAAAACTCTTCGCTATGGTGAAAATCCGCATCAGCAAGCAGCTTTTTACAAAAAAGCGATTGGAGAAGAAGGCACTTTGGCCACCGCTGAACAGAAGAACGGAAAAGAATTGTCCTACAACAATATCAATGATGCCAATGCAGCGTTGGAGCTGGTACGGGAGTTTGAAGAACCGGCCGTGGTTGCAGTAAAGCATATGAATCCTTGCGGTGTGGGAATTGGTTCTGACCTGTTTGAAGCCTATCAGAAAGCATATGAGGCAGACCCGGTGTCGATCTTTGGAGGAATTATTGCAGTCAACCGACCGGTTGATGCCAAAACAGCTGCCGAGATGAAGAAAATTTTCCTGGAAATTATTATTGCACCTTCCTTTACAGACGAAGCACTCAAAATTCTGAAAGCCAAAAAGAATTTGCGTCTGTTGACGCTGGATGGTGCGTCACCGGAACAGGACGCTCTCAAATTGCAATCGGTAGGCGGAGGATTGCTTGTTCAGGAAGAAGATAAAAAATCCGTCAATAAAGAAGAATGTCAGGTAGTGACCGAGCGGGCACCGACTGAGGAGGAATGGGAACAGTTGCTGTTTGCCTGGAAAGTGGTGAAACATGTCAAATCGAACGCAATCGTTTTGGCAAAAGATTTCCGTACCATGGGTGTGGGTGCCGGACAGATGAACCGTGTCGGATCAGCCAAAATTGCCATTGAACAGGCAGGTGAAGCGGCTAAAGGTTCCGTTCTGGCGTCAGACGCTTTCTTCCCCATGAGAGATACGGTAGAAACGGCTGCAGCCGCCGGGGTTACAGCAATCATTCAGCCGGGCGGATCGATTCGGGATAAAGAATCGATTGAGGAAGCGAACAAACATGGAATTGCCATGATCTTTACGGGAATTCGCCATTTTAAACATTAATCCTGTCTGATTCTGGACGGGCCATGATCGTCATGTATCAGCATCCCGTCTTCATGCGTATACTAAGACTAATTTTATGAACATGAGCGGAATGTGCATGAAGGAGGGGGATAACGGATGCGTCTGCTGTTATGGTCCGTTATGTGGATTGGAATTGCCTTTGCCTTGTCTGTGTTTGTTTCATATATCATCTATGATATGGATTTGGCTGTTTTGCAGAAGCAGCTGCAGGCGGCAAGTGCAGTCTTTTTTATGGCTGCATTGATTATTGGCGGGGTGTTTACCACCAATCGGGCTTTCCGTAGCAAAAAACGTTTTTTCTATCATGAAGAATGGTCCTTCATCTGTATTATTGTAACAATTGGTTTGTTTACATTAAGCCTGTTATTTTCATAAGTGCGAAGCCTTGGGTAAAGGCGGGTTGCAGGAAGCGATTCTGGAAGGCAAAAAGCAGCCTGATCGCTTCCTTGCCTTGTCTTTGCTTAACTGACAAAGCGCTTCGAAAGGTGAATGACAATAAAGCTCATATTAAGGGAGAGGACAAGCTATGAAAGTGCTGGTAGTTGGAAGTGGCGGCCGCGAACACGCAATTATCTGGAAATTGGCGCAAAGCCCCAAAGTGGAAAAAATCTATTGTGCACCGGGAAACGGAGGAATTCAGGAGTTGGCCGAATGTGTGGAGATCGCAGCGACCGATGTGGACAGACTGGTGCATTTTGCCAGGGAAAATCAGATCGATCTGACAGTTGTCGGGCCGGAGGTTCCCTTGTTACTCGGTATTGTTGACCATTTTATCGATGCCGGACTTCCCATATTCGGCCCTAACAGGGCAGCGGCAAAAATTGAGGGAAGCAAGCGGTTTGCCAAGGAATTGATGAAAAAGTACCAGATCCCAACAGCCGATTTTTGTGCTTTTACAGATCCGGCAGCTGCCAGGAAATATATTCGCCAGAAAGGTGGCCCCATCGTGGTCAAGGCGGATGGGCTGGCAGCGGGGAAAGGCGTCGTCGTTGCCCATACGGTTGAAGAAGCGGAAAAAGCGGTAGCCGAGGCAATGGAAGACAAGGTATTTGGCGAAGCGGGGAATGAAGTGGTCATTGAGGAATTTTTATCCGGACAGGAAGTCACCCTGATGGCGTTTATGGATGGAAAAACCGTCAAGCCCATGGTTGTTTCCCAGGATCATAAACCTGTTTTTGACGGCGACAAAGGACCCAATACGGGTGGAATGGGTACCTATTCTCCTGTTCCCCAAATTCCGGAAAAAGTGATTGATAAAGCAGTTCAAACGATCCTGGTCCCGATGATGAAAGCATTCAGGCAGGAAGGGATTGAGTATAAAGGCGTGCTGTATGCGGGGCTGATGATCACTCAATCGGGTCCCAAAGTAATTGAGTTTAATGCCCGATTCGGGGATCCGGAAGCACAGGTTGTTGTTCCCCGGCTGGAAACAGACCTTGTCGATATCATGGAGGCCGTCATTCGCGGAGAACTTTCAAAACAGGAAATTTCATGGAGCGATCAGGCAGCCGTATGTGTTATTTTGGCATCCGGAGGATATCCCGGAGCGTATGAAAAAGGCTTTCCCATTCAGGGATTAACTGTCAAAGAACATAACTCGATGGTATTTCATGCAGGAACTTCCCAAAAGCAGGGAAAATGGCTGACTGCGGGAGGACGCGTCTTGGGGGTAACCGCTTTGGGAGAGGATATTGCAGAAGCCCGAAGGCGAGCTTATCAGCGGATAGAAACCATTACTTTTGAAAAGGCCCATTATCGGAAGGATATTGCGAGCAAGGCAATGAAATAGGCAAAGAAAACTGCTGG
Source organism: Thermoactinomyces mirandus (assembly GCF_013868055.1). Classification (GTDB taxonomy): domain Bacteria; phylum Bacillota; class Bacilli; order Thermoactinomycetales; family Thermoactinomycetaceae; genus Thermoactinomyces; species Thermoactinomyces mirandus. Next base: position 13,934 of record NZ_JACEOL010000004.1, read on the forward strand.
TAATATACCGGCAGTTTTTTATCATGAATCAATAAAAAACGAGCCATGTTTTTTTAGGCTCGTTACACTTAACAACCATTCACCGGAATCACCGGAAACAGTTGTCGTAAATAAGCCGTATGGTTATCCAATTTGGGTTGTTTCTTTTTCTCCTTGAATGCTGATCCCGTTTACCGGAATTTTGAACCACCAACCACCCTGGCTTTTTTTGACGGGTTGATAACCTGCCTTTTTCAAGGAGCGGGCAACCGTCCAGCTGGCGGTATATACGGTAGCTAAATTGGTCGATTCATCAAATTGGATCACAGTTTCTTTTTCCATTTCGCTAAGAGACATATAGCTCACTCTCCCAAACGGTTTTAATTTTCAAAAACCGATCACTTGTTCGTATTATTATAACCTTATTGTACCACTTTTTTCTTGTAATGCCACCACTGATCGAAAATGAGCTTTATCTTTTTTTCGACATCAGGTTACAACGAATCCTTCCGCCTTCGATAAAAAATGACGAAATTTGCGTTATTGTTCAATGCTTTGACAAGAAATATGCAATTTATGCCGAATGATGCAGATATGTGTAGAATGATTTGTAAAAAAATGGTGGAGAATAAACGAGCACATCTTAGCATGATTCTACGTCATTCGAGAAATTTAATCAAGCCGTTATTTAACTGAATTCCTTGGATTACGGTACAAAAAAGCATTAAAACGCCAATCGATTATTATTTATAAGACGTTTTTTGACAGCAGGACTGCAGCTTAAAGCGGATAGAAAACGCTTACTTTGAGCAATTGACGTTATTAGTTTTCTTCCACATATGATGTCAAACAAAACTTCGAAATGTTGTTTAATTATATTTTGTTGAAAACTATTATACAAAAGAGTCGGAATTTATTCAAGGAATTTGTCTTCTATGTTTTTTAGTTCCCGGTTATGTCCTGGCTGTTATTTTTGAGGTTTCTATCCCCTTTTCTCTTTTAACAAGAAAAAAAGGGGATAAATATTTAAAATTTTAATGGCCTTTTTTTAAAAAATATAACGTTCCATTTAATTATTTATTTTGATGGTGTATAGTTTTAATTGAGAGCGGTTTTTATTCATTAGAATAGGCCCTGGATTTCATCCCGAAAATAGCAAGCATCGGACAGAACCGGGTAATACCCTCAGCCACCTTCATGGCAGAAATTAAAGCCATGAATAAAGGAAAACGATGGCGAGATTGTGCTGCACAATATGCCAAACCTGCCAGTCCAAAAGTGATTCGTAACAGAGCGTCTACAGTACCCACATTTTTTTGCACATGAACCCCTCCTTTCAGTACGTTAATTTTATTTTTGCAGCATAAGCCTTGAACTATGCAATCCACCAATAGGTAAAATGTTGTTCGCTTGGAAAGCAGAAAAATTTGAAGGAGAGAAAAAAATTGTATATCAAAACTTCAAAAAGGGAACAAAATTTACTTATTGAAGTAGCGATGGGAAAAAAAACTCCCAGTATGTTGATATTGGGTGGAACAATACTAAATGTATATACCGGTGAATTGGAGAAAGCAGACATTGCTCTGGCGGGAAAGAGAGTGGTTTATGTCGGTCCTATCGAGAAAAGCGGACTGAAACTGGATGAAGAAATAAAAACACTGGATGCAACGGGACAAGTTCTGGTGCCCGGATATATTGAGCCTCACGCGCATCCGTCACAGGTCTACCATCCGTTAACGCTTGCGGAAAAAGCAGGAGCACTTGGAACGACAACATTGCTTTGTGACAATATTGCCTTTTTCGAACAGCAGGACTTGTCGCAGGTATTAAATATGATGGAGCAATTGAAAGAATCTCCGGTTAAAATTTTTTGGTGGGCCCGTCTCGATGCCCAGGCCACCCTGCCAGGTGAGAGAAAACGGCTTTTTGATTTTGAACGGGTGGAGGAAATGATCCATTACGATCGGGTGGTACAGACGGGAGAATTAACAGATTGGCATGCTTTGCTTGACGGAGATGACAGGATGGTTGCCTGGATCACCGCTGCGCGCAATGAAGGCAAACGCGTGGAAGGGCATGTACCTGGTGCAACTTGCCGAACCTTGTCCAGACTGGCTGCTGCAGGCCTGACCGGAGATCATGAGAGCATTTCTTTTTCTGATGTCTGGCAAAGGTTAAAACTCGGATATATGGTTACCTTAAGACACAGTTCGATCCGCCCGGATCTTCCCCGGATCATGGAAGAACTGGTTCAGCGGAAAAATGTCCCGTGGCATCGGTTGATGATGACAACGGATGGAGCTACTCCGCTGTATTTTAAGAAAGGGTTTAATGATTTTCTGATCCGTCTGGCGATTCAGTGTGGATGCCCTCCTGTATATGCATATCAAATGGTAACCATCAATCCGGCTGTATATTACCGGTTGGACGAACATCTGGGGGCAATAGCCCCGGGAAGGTTGGCCGATATCAATTTCCTGACATCACTGGAAGAACCGTCACCAGCTAGAGTAATTGCCAATGGAGAAGTAATTGCGGAAAACGGGATTTATCTCCCGGAGAAAAAGATGTCACGTGATTGTGTATATGCCGGTATGGATTGGGATATTGCTACATTTGAGGTCAAACCGGAAGATTTGGTCATTCCCGATCAGGGGACAAGGCGGTTCCCCGTGATTCATATGGTCGATTCGGTAATCACAAAAAGATCAAAGGAAAAAGTTGAATCAAGGGATGAGAAAATTTATTTGCCCAAAGATGATGAACGACTGTTTGTCTTTTTAATCGACCGGTACGGGAAATGGATCACGCCCGGACTGGTGCGGGGATTTGCCAGGGAGATTGACGGATTGGCAACAACATTTACAGGTTCGCGGGATATATTGGTATTGGGAAAGGATCCGCAGTCGATGGCCAAAGCGGCTAACCGGGTGATACAGGAGCGGGGCGGAATTGTATGGATTCAGAATGGCAAAGTGAAATATCATCTGTATTTACCTATCTTGGGCCTGATGAAAGATGATTCAATTGATGATTTGATTCCGCAACTGGAACCATTGGTACAGGAACTGGAGAAATACGGTTTTTCCTTTCTGGATCCGCTGTTTACGTTTTGCTTTTTATCGTCAACCCATCTGCCTCACATTCGTTTGACGAGTGATGGGGTCATTCAGGTCAACAGAAAAAAAGTGGAAATTACGTCCCATCAAATGGTTTCCATAAAATAATCATAAAGAAAGCGGGTTTTCAAAATAGAAAACCCGCTGTTTTAAAAAATGAAAACTTTGTCTAAAAAATTGTGGTTCAACCAAATTCAAGTTCCCAACGCGGTTAAAGACCTGGAAGCATGACGTCCTTTTCCAAAAGGAATACACATGGGTGTCCCGAATAACGGGTCGGATACAACTTTTGACTTTAGCCGAAAAACATGTTCAACCATGTTTTCATTGACAATTTGTTCGGGAACGCCCTGGGCATATACCGTTCTGTTTTGGATTGCGACAATGTGATGTGCGTATCGGCAGGCCAGATTAAGATCATGCAGAACCATGACAATGGTTCGCCCTTTTTCCTGATTGAGCTGGTACAAAAGATCAAGAATTTCAATCTGGTGTGTGACGTCAAGATAGGTGGTCGGCTCGTCCAGTAAAATGACCTCTGTGTCCTGAGCCAGTGTCATGGCAATCCAGGCTCTTTGCCGCTGCCCGCCGGATAAAGAATCAACCTGATGGTTGGCAAATCGGGTCATTTGTGTCATTTCCAATGCCCAGCGCACCCTTTCCTCATCTTTTTTTGACCATTGAGTGATCCAGGACTGGTAAGGGTAACGCCCTTGCTTAACCAGTTGCAAGACAGTAAAACCTTCAGGAGTTTCAGGTCCCTGGGGAAGAATGGCCAATTGTCTTGCGATCTCCCGTGATGGGCGTTTGTGGATTTCTTTTCCGTTCAATATGATTTGGCCGCCGTTTGGTTTCAATAAGCGCGCAAGTGATCGCAAAAGAGTTGATTTTCCACATCCGTTACTCCCGACAAATACTGTAATCTTTCCATGGGGAATTTCCAGATTCAGTTCTTCAATAATGGTTTGAGACCCATATGCAAGTGTCAATTGGCGCGTCAAAAAGCCTTTTTGCAAAAAAACACCTCCTGAGTTCAGCAACTTGACCGAATCCATGCCATCTTATCCTTATTCTATGAGAATGATTATCAATCGTCAATGAAAATAAAATTGCTTATCAATTTTGTCATGCAATTTTCGTCAATTTTTTACTATTTGACCCAACGGGATGGTTTGGTTATATTAGTCATTATGGCAGTGAGTTACTGAATTTAACAGTTTGAAACGAACCTGATCTTTTCTTGTAAAATAAAGAGGAATCTTAAGATAGATAAATCGAAGTAAATAACGATTCATTTAAGCCATGGAATGGGAATAAAGCAGGTTTTTTTGTTTACAATAAAGAAAGTTTTCATCGATTTGAAATGAATAATTTAGGGAAAGGGGAACAAAGGGAAAACTGTTATATTCAAGTTGATTCATGTCGGAAATTTACGGAAACTTGATCAAAAGGAGTTTATACTCTTGAAGGTGATAAATGTAAATAAAAGGTTAGCACAGTTCATATTTTTGTCGATCATTTTGACGCCGTTGCTGCCGCCTGTTGCTCTTTTATGTGTATCGTTTGTCGTTTTGTGGCAATGGAAAAAGCATCCGAATAAAGTTGTTGATTGGCCTGAAAAGGCCTTCATCGGGTTCATGATTGTGTCTGCCGTCAGCTGGCTTTTCAATCCTTCATGGTATTTCGGGGTGCCTGTTGCCGTCATCACCATTGGCATGTTCGGACTCTATTTCATGCTGTCTGTTTGGATTCGCCATTTTACCAAATGGACATGGCAAGACGTTCAGCAGATTTATCTCGCCTTTTGGCTGGGTGGGTTGTACGTGGCGGTGATTGTCTTTTTCCAGCAGATGGATTGGGATGTTATCAATGACTCATTTATCGGTTACATTTTGCAATTTTACAATGAATTCCGTTTTCAATCAGAATGGTCTGTGCGCAGTATTGGCACTTCGGGAAATTCCAACTTGACCGCGGCCCTGTTGATCTGCTTTGCCTTGATGAGCATTTATGCAGCATCCGTTTTGAGAAAAAAATGGCAAAAACTGCTGGCTTTCGTTGTGTTTGGAATTTATGTGACAGCGATCTGGTGTACCGGATCACGGGGAGCCTGGGCCGGCCTGTTAATTGGACTGATTGTCCAGCTGTGGATGACTGGACATCGGAAACGCACTGTTACCATAACGTTGGCAATTTTTTTGCTCATATACTGTTTTCCGGAAATCATTCCGCGAAAAGAAACATTGCAGGCTACGATTGACGTGCGTTTGGAAGTGTGGACAACCGCCCTTGAAATTTTCAGGGAACATTGGCTGCTCGGTGTACAGCCGCTCTATTTTGGCCAGCTTTTTGTCAAGAAAGCCGGTTTTTATGTCTTTCATGCCCACAATATCCTGTTGGGGATTGCCAGTGAGTATGGAGCGATTGGATTAATCCTGTTTCTTTCTCTTTTGGTTGTAACTGTGCAACGGGCAAGACGCTGGCGAAAAGTAGCAAACCGCAAGGAAGAAAAACGGTTGGCAGGAATGCTCCTGTCACAAACCATTGCCCTGATCGGTCACGGCATGTATGATTATCCGATTATCGCCCCACAAATTGGCTTGTTGTTTATGCTTAGCATTATCATTATTCATACCCAGTACTATCGCCGCTGCATGAACAAGCCTGATTGGAGTGATCCTCCCGGCGACGGGCAGTTTCGGGATTTTGCCGATCACAAATTGATTTCAGCCATTTCTTTTTTTATTCCTTACCAGATGCTTTATTGGATTTTTCGTTTATTTGCCTTCCGCAAGATGGAGTAAAAGCCGTGGCAGAAGATGGTGCCCGGCTTTATTGTTTTTATTCAATAAAGGGAACTGTGTATAAAATCAGAAAAATATGATCAGGATGGTACCATTGAAACATTTTGATGTTTGGAGTGGTACGAAGTGAAATGGAGTCAAAGGTTTTGCTGGATTCTGGCTTTGGCGGGAGTTTGCAGCACATTTGCCATTTCCCACGCAGAAGCTGCAAGCGGAAAAAAGGATGGGAATCACACCGTTGTTGTCCAGGCAGGGGACACGGTTTCAGAACTGGCTGAGAAATATGGGATTTCTGTCAATGAAATTGTCCGGTTAAATCAGCTGAAAGATCCGGATGTGATCTATACAGGGCAAAAACTGGTGATCGGGAAAAATCCTGTTCAGTTATCCTCCGTGATGCCGGTGATGAAAAGAGGGCGCGAGCTTGGGGTATTTACGCTGACCGCATATACGGCCGGACCCGAATCGACGGGCAAACAGCCGGGTGATGCCGGATATGGCATTACAGCCAGTGGAAACTCCGTTGTGGAGGGAGTGACCATTGCCGTTGACCCCGAAGTGATTCCGATCGGTTCCCGTGTGTATATTGAAGGAATTGGCTACCGGATCGCCCAGGACACAGGCGGTGCCATAAAGGGAAACCGCATTGACATTTATATGGAAGATGTTGACGAAGCCCGGCAGTTTGGCGTAAAAAGAAATGTACGTGTAGAAATGGTGGAATAAAACGGGATTCAGTTTAAAATAAAATTTCTGCAGTCAGTTTGCAGCCAGCAAAGATCCGGAACAAAAACAAGAAGTCGTTTCTTGCCCTGTCACAATAGTGAGATGAATTTGTCTGTTGATCAGACCAATCACATATTGCCTTTAGGGCTGCTTTCACAGACACGGTATAAAGAAAATTAGCCAAAACCCCATTCCACGAAAGGATGGGGAATTCTGTTTTTTAGACAATTACACCCGAAACTAACTGCAATGTTTAATAAATTTTTCCCAATCGCTTTCACTCATATAAAAGCCGTCCGATCTCTTTTCATATTTAACACCTTGCTTGTTGGTCCAGTTGTCTGGCTGCCTCCAACAGTTCGGTGGAAGGGTCCAATCCCGTTACTCTTGCTTTTTGTCTGGCCAGAGGGCGGCCAGATATCCTGTTCCTGTTCCGAGATCAAGGATATTTTGCCCGGGGAGGCCGATATCGTAAGATCTGAGACGGTGAAACAATGTCTCGGGATAGCCGGCCGGTTGGACAGCTTGGCTCATATTTCGGTTGAAAGCAGAAATAACGACAATAATCAGATAACCAATTCAGGACATGGTCTTTTTTAATATTGGCAATTAATTGAGCAGCTGACCCAATTATTTAATAAAATGATTTGGGGTTTTTTCTTTAATTTTGTCTCTGACAATCATACATTCCTCCCGATGATGATAAAAAGTAATTCCTCACCTGCTTTTTTTCTCCTGTATAGGCATATAAAACGGGGTTTCCACGATCGACTTCACTTGCCTGGGATCATGAAGAAAAAAAGGCACGATACAAAACGCAAGGATGAGACAATATTTCTCTTTTTTCAACCAGTTCGTTATCATTTGTCCAAAAATGAAGAATGTTTATTTGAACCATTCCTGCTCCAGAATACTCATTTGATAAAGAGACCAATAGCCGTTGCCACACTTTCGCGCGTCTCTCAGCAATCCTTCTTTTTTAAAACCGCATTTTTCATAGCATTTAATTGCTTGTTTGTTAAAATCGAATACACGAAGATCGATCCGATGCAACTGGAGCTTGTTAAATCCAATTTCCAAAGCCTTTTTTACCATTTCCTGCCCGTATCCATTCCCGCGGCATGCAGGAGCAATAAATACTCTTGCCAGAGAGGCACTTTGATTGAGCTGGTCAATGCGACTCAGTTCGATATGTCCGACTGTTTTGTTTCGATGATCGTCCATTGCCTTAAAGATAAGCGATTTTGGGAATTTGTCATTTGCCGAATTCAAATGGTTCAATACTTGGACTCGGTCTAATGGAAAGGTAAAAACGGGGCCTGCCCATTGCAATAACAAGTCAGGAGTATCGATCCAGCTGATTAATCTTTCGATGTCCTGCTCCGTAAATGGCAAAAGTTGTACCAATCCCGGAACCTCCTTCATGAAATGTCAATTGGAATATTACCATATAACAATTATAGATGAGATCGCTGATGGCTGAATAATAAGATGGACCGGTTCCCAAAAAGGCAAGCGCATGCCAGTTGATGGGGCTATCCGGAAGCAAATGCCGGAGCACATTGAACAGGCCCTGAAAATCCTGCCTTTCTGCTGTATGAAACGGAGATGGGATTTCTTCGTATTTGCCGGGGCTTTTTTTTGGAAACAGATCGGGTAAAATGGAGGGGAAAGGAGAAAAACAGATGAAGTTTTCATTTCCGCTCTTCTATCCGTATTCTTTTTTTCATACGACCAAACGTCTCCGCACTTTTGAAAAAAGCAGCTACCGATATGAAAATGGAATCTTCCGGCGCACCATTCGCGGGCAAAACGGGCCATTACTGTTGGAAATCAGTTGTGATAAAGAGGAATCTGCGCTGCAGGTAAAAATAAAAGGGGCTTATTGTGATGGAGAAAAAGAAGGGCTTCGCAAAAAAGTTGCCCACATGTTTTCCGCAGAAGTGGACTTGCGTCCTTTTTATGAGCAGTTGGGGAAAGATCCGGTTTTGTCTCCAATCATTGAGGAAAGAAAAGGGATGCATTTTGTTTTGGATGCCGATTTGCACGAATGCTTGCTGAAGACGATTATCGGGCAGCAACTCAATGTTTCTTTTGCGGCGACTTTGACAGACCGGTTGGTTGAACTGGCCGGAGACGTGGCGGAATTCGAAGGAGAACGCTGGACCGTTTTCCCGACTCCGGAACAGGTTGCCAGGCTGGAGTATGAGCAACTGCAGGCTTTGCAATTTAACCGGCGCAAAGCAGAATATATCATTGATATTGCACGGATGATCGTAAGCGGGGAATTGGATCTGGATGAACTTTACCATTATACGGATGAGGAAGTGATGGAACGTCTGTTGCCGATTCGGGGAATTGGCCGTTGGACCGTTGAATGTGTCATGTTATTTGGATTAGGGCGACCAAATCTGCTTCCGGCTCAGGATATCGGGTTGCGGAATGCAGTAAAACAGGTTTATGCGCTGGAGGAACGGCCGGACGAAAAGACTGTCCGCAGACTTGGACAGAGTTGGTCACCATATGCCAGTTATGTTACTTTTTATTTATGGGATATGCTGGGCAACCAGAATAAATACGGAAAGTCCGATTAAAAAAAGGAGAAGGTATCATTGGTAAAAAAGAGAACTCGTCAGAAACAGAAACGTGTGGCTGAAGTGGGGCCCCATGGGGTTTTGGTCCGTGATCTCAAAGCGACAGCACTGTGGATGGGAACAGGACTGCTTGTTATTGCCTTGCTCGTGATCATTGAACGGACCCTGTTGTAAAAAGATAGAAAAAGCCGGGAACCTTGTTGTTCCCGGCTTTATATTTCTATTCCTTCTTTTTCCGGTCTGGCTTCCTGGCCACCTTCTGCATAATAAACCACACTGCGTGGATAAGCAATGTCAACATCATACTTGCGAAGGATCATAATGGCTTCTTTTCGCATGGCTCTCTCCAGAGCCCAAAACTGTTCAGGCACGCTTAATGCGGTAAGTGTAAATTTCACCCCGTTGTTGTCAATCATGGTAATTCCCATGACTTCCGGCTGTTCGATCAGATAAGGGGCATATTTTTTGCCGATTTCAGAACAAACCTCTTCCAATGCAGAATTGACAATGGACAAGTCTGATTCATAAGGGACAGTCACGTCAATAATGGCACGCATTTGGTCCCGGTTGTAGTTTGTAACCTGATTGATATTTCCGTTGGCGATATAATGCAAACGCTGGTTAAATTCCCGAACCTTCGTGATCCGCAAACCAACTTCTTCAACCGTTCCCCGGATTTGGTTGTTGATTTCCACATAGTCGCCAACTTCCAGTTGTCCCTCAAATATGATGAAAAAGCCGCTGATAATATCGCGCACCAGATTTTGGGCGCCGAATCCTATCGCCAGACCCAAAATCCCGGCCCCTGCCAGGACCGGCAGCGGATCAAAGCCAAGATTAATCAGAACAGTGAGTATAGATATGAAATAGATTGAGTAACGGGCAATGGATTTGATCAGTTTGCGAAGTGTTTGTGCTTTTTTGGAATCAATCCGGCTGATATCAAAAATTTTATCGACAATGCGATCTATAAATCTTAGAGCGAGAATAGTCAGCGCAACGATCAGTGCAATTTGTACAGCCGGCAAAACAAGATAGGTGATGGGGTCATCAATAAATTTTGCCAGCAATGTTTTCACCTCGACGGCGGCTACTCCCGCTTCTGTAAGTTTTGAGTTTACCAGTTGAGCAGTTTCATTCATCCAAAAAACCTCTCCTTATGGCCAGCATCCCGAATATCATGAAAGCAATTGTTCCACTCTTTTTTCCAACTGTTCTCTGCTTATCCATCCAACATAAGAGTAAAAGATGTTATATTCGTGGTCAAGTAACACAATTGCCACAAAGGGAAAATGCTTTTTATAATGATAACGTACGTCTAACCAGCGAACTTCATAACCATAAGGACGATGATGCACTTTGGGGTATCCATAGGAAGTAAATGTCAGGAATGCACGGATGGAGTCCGCTTTTTTCGACTGTTTTACAGCGGGATGAAGCAAATCTCCGGTCGGGATATTCCCTGTCCAGTAAATCTGATGTTGGCGAAATTCACCGATTTTTACGGTTTCCGGTGTTTCAATAATCAGGTTCCACACATTCCAATGAACTGTCGGCGTAACTGTATATCTGCCAGTTAATCCGAACATTTCCCTGGCTGTTTTCAGCAGCCTGTTTCTCTGCCAGGTGCGTAGTGCGATATAGGCCGCGATGATGAGGTAGATGATAAGAAAAATCTTTCCTGCATATTCCGGCCAGAGCCACCAGTAAAGAAAACCGACAAGATGGATCGAGAAGATAAACGGGTCAAAGATACTGAGAATATTGAATGCAATCCAGCGCCGGGAAATTGGCCGCAGGGCCTGTGTACCATATACATTAAACAAATCGATGAAAATATGGATGAAGACGGCCAGAAGGGTCCATAACCATGTGTGAAGCAAATCGGCCCCCGGAAAAACCAGGGAAAGAATCAAGGTGATCAGGGTGGGCCAGATCAAAATCATTGGCAACGAGTGACTGAATCCACGGTGGTGCCGGATATACTCAGAATTTCCTTTTAAGCGGAAAAGTGTATCGGTATCAGGAATTTCCGAACCAATCACGGTAGCCAGCAGAACCGCTTGCATTGTTTCAGGGTGTGCTGTAACTGCCGGGTCTAATTGGGATAAGCCAAAAAGACCGATCCCCATCACAAAATGGGTTCCCGAATCCATAAGTAAGTTCCCTCCCAGGAGATATATCTAATATATTTTAACAAATTTGTATGAAATCGATATTAAAGTAAATAAAATACATTATTTTTTATATAAATAAATGCGCTTGAGATAAACACTCCTACATATCAAAGGGTTTGTCAATAATTAATTTAAGGGAATGTTAAAAAACAATTATACCAACATGAGGTGGCTCGTGTATGATGGTAATAGTAGGCTATCTTTATTGCATTCATTTTATTTTAATACCGTATTAATGAATTGATATTTAACAAAAAGGAGGACGCTGATTGCCAAAAAGCAATACCAATGAAATGCCCCGGCTTCTGAAACAGGATCAAGCGCAAACGATTCAGAGAGAGCTGTTGGCATGGTACAACAAAAATAAAAGAAATTTACCTTGGCGCCAAAATAAAGATCCTTATAAAATCTGGGTTTCTGAAATTATGCTGCAACAAACCCGTGTTGATTCAGTGATTCCTTATTTTCAGCGCTTTATTGAACGGTTTCCGAGCATTGAGGATTTGGCGAATGCCCCAGAGGAACAGGTTATCAAAGCTTGGGAAGGGTTAGGGTACTATTCCCGGGCCAAAAATTTGCACGCCGCAGCTAAAGAGATTGTTTTTAACGGTGATGGAAAAATCCCTTCTGACCGGAAATCGATTTTAAAGTTAAAAGGGATTGGATCCTATACTGCCGGTGCCATTTTAAGCATTGCCTACGGCAAGAAAGTGCCTGCTGTCGACGGCAACGTCATGCGTGTTTTTTCAAGGCTGTTCGCTCTGGCGGACGATATCCATTCAAGTTCGACCCGTAAAAAAATGGAGTCCATTGCAGAGCAACTGATTCCGGAAGAGAACCCCGGCGATTTTAACCAGGCATTAATGGAATTGGGGGCACTGATTTGTACACCAGCTTCACCGACATGTTTATTTTGTCCAGTTCGTTCGGTATGTGATGCATACGAACAGGGGATCGAGGAGCAGTTGCCGAGGAAAAAAAAGGCAAAGCCGCCGGTTCAGCAGGATGTGGTAATCGGGTTTTTTCGTTACAGGGAACAGTTTATTGGTGAGAAAAGGCCTGATCAGGGATTGTTGGCCGGACTGTGGGGATTTCCTACTTTTGAATTGTCTCCGGGTGAAGATCCATTACAAAAGATAAAAAATTTCTGTGACCAAAAACAGATACCTGGTTCGAAGTATATAATAAAAGGAAAGTTTAAACATGTTTTCAGCCATCGTCACTGGAAGGTGGATGTTGTACAGGTAGATGTAAAACATCCGTCATTCTCACTTCCCGCAACCTGGGAGTGGATGGGGATCGGGCAGAAAGAAGAGAAAACCTGGGCAAATGTATATCAAAAAGTATTTAAATTGGAATAATTTGGATGATTTGTTGACTGCTATGCAAGGGGGAGAGAGTGCTTGTGAAGGAAAACAGGAAAAACCAAGGAGGGCTGACGCCTGAAACGTCCGAAATGGAGACAGAACCGGAACAAGAAACAGAGCCGAAAGTTCAGGCCGAACCGGAAAAAGAGATCATCCGCGAAGAAGAGGCCTTGCCAGAAGAAGAGGCCTTGCCAAAGGAGTTTCGGGCGGAAAAACCGACAGAAAAGCCGGAGCAGGTACAGGTTGAAGCCGTATCTCCTTTAGAGATAAAAGAAGCCCAACCATCGGAAAAAGAGCATCCGCAAAATGAGAACAGGACGGAAGCTGTGGCTCCAAGTCGGCCCAAGGAAACGGGCATTTTGGAATCGATCCGGAATGAAATCAGAAATACACCCCGTCCAAAAAAGATTTTGGTAAGCATTATTGTGATCACTATGGCCATTGTAAGCATTCTGGGATTTGGTGTTTACGGAATTGAGGGGTCTGGCAAGGAAGTCTCCGCGGTTTCGAACGTGAAAAAGGAAAAGCCGAAACCGGCCAAGCTGGTACTTGTCCTGGAAGACAAGAAGTTTGAACTGGATTTGTTGAAACTGGGGTATGATGGCAAGGATCCCAAAAGCGCGGATATGAATCAGATCACCGCCTGGCTGGACAAAGTGCGGGATGAAGTAAGGGTCAAACCCAAAAACGCTCATTTCAAGAACGATTACTGGAATAATCCGATTATCCGTGGCAAGTACGGACAGGACATGAATACGGAAGAGATGAAAAAGTGGTTAAAAAACTGGCATGCCTACATTAATAAGCCATATAACATTCCTATGGTTGAAGTGAAACCGGAAGTAACCAGCAAAGACCTGCGCAATGTGCACCTGAAATTGATTGGCAGCTATACGACCTTGTTCAATCCTGGCAATGTAAATCGGACAACCAATATTCGTCTTGCTGCCAAGAAAATCCACAATCTGGTCATGTTGCCCGGCGATAAATTTTCTTTTAACAAAGTGGTGGGAGAGCGGACAGCAGCAAGGGGTTACAAAACAGCGCATGTGATTGTCGAAGGGGAATATACAGAGGGAATCGGCGGTGGTATTTGCCAGTTATCTTCTACCTTGTACAACAGTACAGACCGTGCCGGTTTGAAAATGTTGCGTGTTGTTCACCACAGCGCCAATGTCGATTATGTTCCGAAAGGCAGGGATGCTACCGTATCGTGGGGTGGGCCGGATTTCCGTTTTCAGAACAATTTGGACGCTCCCATTCTGATTCGTGTGTTTGTCAATGGTGGAAAACTGACGGTGAATGTTTATACGGTACCTGGTGCCAAAGTGAAAAAACGGAATGTGAAACCGGCACCTGAATCATTTAAAGAAGTCCCTGTGGATGAGGAAGGCAAAAACGAATTGTCTTCAAAACAGACATCATCGCATCCTTAAAAATGAAAAAATAACCTTAGATTAAAGCAAATTTGGTCTAAGGTTATTTTTATAAAAGAATTTTTTCATTTAATAATTAAGCATTTTAATAAAAAAACAGAAATAACTTTATGTACATACAAATGGATCGCTCTTTTCACTGTTTTGCCTTCATTTTCGCATCCGGAATGCTTCCTGATTTTGTCATCAAGACCGCAATTTACCAATTGTACTGATTATTTATTCCCGATTATATAAAGTTCTGCCCGGGTTGGGCATATAAAAGCTGAAAAAGAAATGGTTGTCTCAAGCTGAATTGGGATAGAATAAAAACAAGGAAAATTTTGGTCGTCTGCATGATGGCCTGATGGGGGATGAGTGCATGGAAAATTTATCTGCGGGAATCCGTAAACAATGGTTTTTATGGGTATTTCGTGGATCTGCATGTCTTTATTTTACGACCGTGATTTTCCTGTTGTTCGTTCTCTTTCAATTGGCTGACGGATCATGGTTGATGCGCTTTGAATTCTTTCGTGCAAATGAAATTCTGGTCATGATTTCGTGGCTTTTTATTTTATCTGCCATCCTGTCCATAGTCGCCGTTTTTACCATTTTGTTATTTGCACTGAATCGCCATTTTCGGGTCATTCTCCAATGGGCGTGGTTTATCCATCTGATTGGCAGTGTAGCCTTATTGATTCATGTGCTGGTTCAGATGCTGGTTTATCCTCCCTTGATGGAAGTTGCCTGGGAGACAACCGATCCTTCCATATTCAACTATCTGGACAGCTGGGAAAAGCTGCTCATTCCAATCGTAAGTGTGTTTGTTCCTTCCTGCTGGGCTATCAGCGGACTGATCTATACAGCGATCATGTTTCGTACCCGTAATTTTTCCCATCATTTCAATTGGTGGTCACTGGCAGTTTGGGGAATGGTATTGACAGGAGCAGTTATTTTTCGCTGGGTGGGGTCTGTCGCCACATTTTGGCAGGGGGCAGCTATTTTGCTCTTTATTCCATGGGTATGGTTTGTGGCTGAGGACCTGAAACCCCGGTTAAAAAATTGAAGGGGATAAAAGAACAATTGAAAAGAAATTAGTTCTTGAGGTAAAATAAATAAGCCGAGATTTAGGGATCCAAAGCGGAGGAGAAAAGAAAATGCGTCTACGTTCTTTTCGATTATCAGATGTACATGAGGTATCGAAAATCTGGCAGATGACTGCTTCACACGAGTCGGAAAAAGAAACGTTGCAAGTTCTTTCAGAGCAATTGGGTTATGATCGTGATTTGGTAATTGTGGCAGAACAAAATGACCGGGTAATCGGTGCAATTGTTGGCACAATCGACCGACAGACAGGTTTCTTCTATTGCCTGGCCGTTCATCCGGACTACCAGCAGAAGAAAGTGGGTACCATGTTGGTTAAAGAATTGGAACAACGTTTCTGGAAAAAAGGAGTAAAAAGGATTTGGATCACAGTGGATGAGGGAACATTGAAATTGCTCCCCTTTTACCAACATCTCGGTTATAGCAACTGTTGCTCAACTCGTTTGGAGAAAGATTTGCTGTCAGCTGCTTCTTTTCAGCATCAAATTGGTTCTTAAGCGAATTTGTTTTTATCAACTTTCTCTTCACAATCTTTTCTGCCGCAAGGCAGATATTTTTTTGTGTCCAAATCCCTGAACAGTTCGGATGATCCCGAAACGATTGATGAGGTATCTGTTTAAAATAAGATTACTACATTTTGAATGCGCTTTCAAATAAAAAATACCTTGACAACTTATTTTTTAATATATAATTTCAAAATTTTCATTAAATAACAATTTGCGTTGTTCACCATTCAATTTTATAAAGGAAAATTAATTTTTATAAAAAACCTGAAAGATTAAATCCTCCAATAATTTTAAATATCTGTTGACAAGTTTTTGTTTTTTATTCATAATAAATTAAAAGTTTGGGATTGATGAGAGTGGCATAAAACTTGCCGGATCTTGTGGTCATATATGTCAAACGCAATGACAGGGGACTAGTAAAACATTGCAGACTGTACAGAGAGCAAACCCGAAGGCTGGGAGGTTTTGCCAGTTTGGATGTTTGAACCCGCCCCTACGAGCGGCTGATGATGAATCATGCCGGGATTTTCCCGTTACAGATAATGAGTTGGGTGCAATATGCTTGTGCCAACAAAGGTGGTACCGCGGAAGCAAACCTCTTTCGTCCTTTATGGCGAGAGAGGTTTTATATTTTTAAAAATAAACAGGGAGGGTTATTATTGCTGAAAAACAAAACAATCGGATTTATCGGGGCAGGATCGATGGCCGAAGCCATTTTAAAAGGGCTTTTGTCAAAGAACATGGTAAATCCGGAAAATGTATTTCTGATCAACCGGAAGGACCAGAGCCGTTTAAGCGAGATCAGCCAGAAATACGGACTGATCCTGGGCAGGCAGAAAGCTGAATATATTGCCGGGGCAGATATTATTATTCTGGCGGTGAAACCAAAAGATGTGACCGAAGTGCTTCAGAGATGGGGAAACCGTTTACAGGATGGACAAATATTTATATCCGTTGTAGCGGGAATATCGACTGAATTGCTGGAAAATTATATACAAAACAGAGTGTCCGTTGTGCGGGTCATGCCAAATACTTCCTGTGCTGTCGGACTGTCGGCCACGGCAATAAGCGGAGGCAAACGTGCAACAAACAGAGCAATAGATGTGACGTGTGAAATTTTTTCCAGTATCGGTTCAGTCGTTCTGGTAAATGAATCAATGATGGATACGGTTACCGGCCTTTCCGGAAGCGGACCGGCATATATTTATTACATGGTTGAAGCTCTGGAGTCGGCCGGAGTTTCCGCCGGTTTGCACCCGCAGACGGCACGGCTGTTAACCGTTCAGACACTGCTGGGAGCGGCCCAGATGTTATTAAAAACGGGAAAAGACGCAAGCGAGTTGCGGAAAGAGGTAACCTCTCCGGGAGGAACAACGATGGCCGGATTAAAGGCACTGAAGGAATATCAAGTGGCCGAGGCAATGAAAGTGGCTGTTTTCAAGGCAAAGGAGCGTGCCAACGAATTGGGGAAACAACTGGCATCACTTTAAAAAACAAATTTAAGAACCGATGATCCGTGAAACGTGCCCTGTACTGTCAAAGCATGGATAAAAATTTCTCCATGCTTTTGTTACGTTTTGGGGAAAAAAATAAATTCTGAGTTTTAGATGTTTTATTTTATATTATTTTTGGAAATAAAGAAATTAGGATCTTCAAAACAACTGAATATCCAAGATTGGTGATACCATATAAAAAGCGGACTTAAAACGGGGAAAAGATAACATTATCTGGAAAAAATCCGTCATTTTGTTAACAGTTAGGCATTTGATACTTGCAAACAACAGGGGAAAAGTGGTAGAAAAAGATGATGGCAAATAAAAATTATCTGATTTATTTATTCATCTTTTTTCTAAAAAAGGTTAATTCTATGTCTTTGTGTACTTTTGCACATTTATATTCTTTTCGCAAAAGTACATCATGGTTTGAAGATCCATTCGCTCCAAAGTACGCTGCTTGATGGTATCATCCATGCCTTACACGAAGATGAGGGTAGATGATGGAGTGAATGAGCATGTTTCAGGTAAAACGATTGTATAAATGGGTGTTACTGCTCATCTATGCAATCCTATTCTCCTGGGCAGTCAATCAGTACGGGATTGCATTATCAGTTGTAAATGGTACCTCGATGCAACCAACACTCAGAGATGGAGATTATCTCCTTGTTAACAAGCTTGTATTTTTGTGGGATAAGCCTGAAAGGGGAGATGTTATTACATTCCGGGACCCGTCTGATCCAAGCCGCTATCTTGTGAAGCGGGTCATGGGTGTTGCAGGTGACACAATACAAATCAAAGATGGTTGGTTGTACCGAAATGGTGAGAAACTAAAAGAAGAATACATTGACAGCAAAATCGAAGACGGGAATTATGGACCTGTCCAAGTGAAACCGGGTACTGTATTTGTTATGGGGGATAATCGACACCGATTTGCCAGCAGAGACAGCCGTTACGAAACTGTAGGGCTCGTTCCCTTTAAACTGGTAGAAGGCAAAGTGGAGTGGATCTTGTGGCCTTCTTCACAAAGATCAGATCTCTTGTCGTCAAAAGAAAACAATTTGAAATAGGTATAAAAGTCAAAAATTGTTCACAGAAGTAAAATGGTGCAATTGCTTAAATGTTGCATAATAGGTAAGTGTTTATCTGCTTTCCCCAAAATTCAATCCCGTAAAAAATAACCGTCCTTCAGGACAGTCTATAGACGCCCATAAACATAAAAGCCAAAAGGAAACATTTAGGAGGTCATGTTAAAAATGGATCTATTAACAAAAACACGCCGCATTTCCAAAATTTTACAAAGAAATGTAGGTCATCACCTGGTAGATTTCGATGAAGTGGCTGAAGCACTTTGTGACATCATCAGCGCTAACATCTATGTTGTCGGGCTGGAAGGAAAACTGTTAGGCATGGCAATTAACCATGATGTGGAAAATGAACGGATGCAGCAATATATGAAAAACCGTGAATTTCCAACAGATTATGCAAAATTGCTGATGGAAGTGGATAAACCGATGCAAAATCTGGGGATCGACAGTCCCTATACCGCATATCCGACTGAAATGAAAGAGATTTTCAAGGAAGGATATACGACGATTGTCCCGATTATTGGCGGTGGTGATCACTTGGGAACACTGGTGCTGTCCCGTTTGAACAATAAGTTCGGGGAAGACGACCTGATTCTGGCTGAATATGGTGCAACAGTCGTCGGGATGGAAATCCTGCGTGAACGCGCCGGACAAGTTGAAGAAGAAGCACGGAGCCGTGCAGTCGTTCAACTGGCAATCAACTCCCTGTCTTTCAGTGAGCTGGAAGCTGCTGAACATATTTTCAACGAATTGGACGGCTTGGAAGGATTGCTTGTGGCAAGTAAAATTGCGGATCGCGTGGGAATTACCCGCTCCGTCATTGTAAATGCACTGAGAAAACTGGAAAGTGCCGGAGTTGTTGAATCCCGTTCCTTGGGAATGAAAGGAACCTATATCAAAATCCTGAATCCGAAATTGTTGCCCGCATTAGAAAAAGCACGCCACTGACATTTGCAAATGAATTTTCCCTTTGCACCAATTGCCTGTTCAGGTAATTGGTGCTTTTTATGCAAACTTTTCTTAATGCTATAATATAATATGAATTCTTTATGAATCTTTTGCCATCAACAAGGTAATTCGAGAAATATTCGGTTTTTCTCAACAACTTTTTTATTCGTGATTGTTAAAATAAGAACAGTTCAGCAAGGTAAATTTAACAAAGGTTGTAGTAAATGCTTGATTTCCATATGCATCCATTTTATGAAAATAATACATTAATGATGGTCCCAATAGATTTTGTGACATGTTGAGTTTGACACGGTAACGGTTGATGTTCAGGATGAATCTTTTTGGTCCAGTTTTCCGTTTATAGTGAGTAGGAGGTTTGCACATTAACGGCCACGTTATTCAATATCCCTGATATAATAGGTAACAGTTCTTAAAATCAGGGGTTGAATAACATGGAGAGTATGAGGCGTTATCTCCAATTTGTAAAGCCATATTGGAAACAGATTACCGCCACCATGGTAGTAGGAATAATAAAATTTGGAATCCCGTTGCTGCTCCCGTTGCTCTTGAAATATGTGGTTGATGATTTGCTGTTGTCTTCCATGTCTTATAAGGAAAAAGTGGAAAAATTGATATGGATTTTACTGGGAACACTGTTTCTGTTTACGGTGGTAAGGATTCCGGTTGAATATTTTCGACAATATTTTGCTCAATGGACAGCAAATAAGGTGCTTTTTGATATTCGCAACAGGTTGTTTGATCACATTGAAAAACTATCTCTTCGCTATTATCAAAACCAAAGGGTTGGACAAATCATTTCCCGCATGATTCATGACGTGGAACAGACGAAAGAATTTGTCATTACCGGGATGATGAATATCTGGCTGGACATGACAACATTGATAATTGCGGTTGGGTTTATGCTTTGGTTAGATCCTTGGATGACATTGATTTCCCTTTCCATATTTCCGTTATATGCCGTTTCCGTAAAGTATTTTTTTCAAAATATGCGCCGGACGACCAGGGAGCGGTCCCAAGCCCTGGCGGAATTACAGGGTCATTTGCATGAGCGGGTTCAGGGCATCTCCGTGATTCGCGCTTTTCAGCTGGAAGAGTTTGAACAGAGGCAATTTGAGAAACGCAACAACCATTTTTTGGATAAAGCATTAAATCACACCCGGTGGGTGGCAAAAACCTTTTCAGCGATCAATACGATTACCGATTTGGCTCCCATTATCGTCATTGGCGTATCGGGATATCTGGTGATTAAAGGACAGCTTACCATTGGCGAGATGACTGCTTTTTACGGATACATGGGTTTGATTTACAATCCGATCCGGAGGCTGGTGAACTCTTCCACCACGCTGACCCAGGCTTTTGCATCGATGGATCGAGTCTTTGAATTTATGGATGAACCTTATGACATCCAGAACCGTCCGAATGCCAAAGACATCGATCATGTCAATGGCCGGATCGAATTCAATCAGGTGTGTTTTCGTTATCATGACCAGCAACCCTATATTCTGGATCGGATCAACCTGAAAATCGAACCGGGACAGACTGTCGCATTGGTCGGTTCCAGCGGTGGAGGGAAATCGTCTTTGATCTCTCTCATTCCCCGTTTTTATGATATCAATGAAGGCGAGATCCGAATCGACGGGGTTGATATTCGGGATTTTACCCTGGAAAGCTTGAGAAAACACATTGGCATGGTGTTGCAGGAGGATATTCTGTTTAGTGGAAATGTGAAAGAAAATATCCATATGGGGAGAATAGATGCCACTTTTGAGCAAATTCAGGAAGCCGCAAAAGCAGCCAATGCACATGACTTTATCCGGGAACTTCCCAGGGGATACGAAACAGAAATCGGCGAACGGGGCATTAAACTGTCAGGGGGACAAAAGCAGCGTTTGGCGCTGGCCCGGGTCTTTTTGAAAGATCCGGCGATTTTGATCCTTGATGAAGCAACATCGGCGCTTGATCTGCAAACAGAACATTTGGTACAGGAATCTTTGGAGCGTTTGGCAAAAGGCCGAACCACACTGATTGTGGCGCATCGGTTATCAACGATTACCCACGCAGACCAAATTTTTGTCATTGATCACGGGCGTGTGGTAGAACAGGGGACGCATGACGAACTGATGCGGTTAAACGGCACTTATGCAGAACTGTTTCGTGTGCAAAACCTTGATAAAAATACAAACGGCTCTTTAGATGCATACCAGATTGCGGAGGGGAAAAATGTATAAAACATTTTCGATAAATTATGAATGGGAGATTGTAAATATCCGCAGTGAAGCCAGGGAAATTGCAAAGGAACTGGGGTTTGATGAACTGGATCAATCCCGTATTGTCCAGTCTATATCTGAATTGGCAAGCAATGTGGTACAGCATGCGGAAAAAGGGTTGATCACTATTTCATTCGTTGATTGTAACAATCGCAGGGGATTAAGGATTCAGGTTCAGGATGAAGGTCCCGGCCTGGTCAACCTGGAGGAAGTCGCCAAGGGGAAAACCGGGCAGGTTGGAGAAACATCAGGATTGCAGCATGTGTATATGTTGATGGATGAATTCAGGCAGATCCCGGTAGAATCAGGAACCTGCGTTGAAGCGGTCAAATGGCTAAAGAACAAACCCATCATTTCATAATTTGATAAATAATTTGGAAGGGTGATATTTGACAACACAAATGTCACCCTTTTTTTGCCTTTTGTGCCAAAATATTACCTTCTGTTCAAAAACAGTTCACAGAAGTGTCATTTTTATGTATACAGGGCTGAATAAGTTAGTAAAAGAAAATATCATGCAAAAAAAAGGTGAAATAGTGGACAATTTTGGCCGTTAACTGGTTTACTTATACAAGGATGTCATTCTGCCGCCCTTGCATGAAATCTTTTGATCATCTAAAATGATGATGGAATAGAGTATAAGTTTTGATATTTGTGAATTTTAAAACCGTTGAATCGAAAAGAGGGAATTGCAGCATTCCCCATTTTTCGCTAATCTATAGTTTTCTTCAGTAATGATAGAAAGTTTCAAATATTAAATTATCGTTTTCTGGCTGGAAAGGAGGTTTGTGGTGAAACCATCGCTTTCCGAGCAAACTGCAGCGGAACAAATGATTCGTTCGGAGACTTTCGGATTGACAACCAGGGCGGGTTGGCGCGACTATATAGAAATCACAAAACCAGGGATCAATAAAAGCAATCTGATTGCCACTTTCGCGGGTTATTTTGTAGCAGCGGAAATGATGGAACTGGATTTTCTGAAACTGTTTCTGACATTGCTGGGAACAGCACTGACGATTGCAGGCAGTTGTGTTTTGAACAATTTTATCGATCGGGATATCGATCCGCTGATGGAACGCACCAAAGACCGCCCGGTGGCAGATGGACGGATCAAACCGGCAATAGCTCTCCGGTATGGCCTGACATTGGCTTTGTCCGGATTAATGGTGCTGGCTGCAGGGGTTAACTACCTGACTGCCTTGATTGCTTTGTCCGGATTGTTCGTATATATATTTATTTACACTATCTGGCTGAAAAGAAGCAGCACCCTGAATACTGTTGTCGGGGGAATGTCAGGAGCAGTGCCACCAATGGTGGGATGGGTTGCCGTCACATCTTCTGTGGATTTAAATGCATGGGCACTGTTTTTAGTTTTGTTTATGTGGCAACCACCTCATTTTTTTGCGTTGGCAATGCGGCGTTCCGAAGATTACAGGGCAGCCGGAATACCGATGCTGCCGGTTGTCAAGGGCTTTCATGAAACCAAAAAACAAACGTTATTGTTCACCGCGCTTCTATTGCCGTCATCTTTAATCCTGTTTTATACGGGAGCCCTGGGCCAGTTCTATCTGGCAGTTGCGCTGGTTTTGGGCGGAATCTACATCGCTTTGTCGATCAGGGGTTTCTTTGTCAAGGACGATAAACAGTGGGCCAATCAGATGTTTTTCTATTCCCTGATCTATCTGACCGCAATTTTGCTTGCCATGGTTGCCGACGTATTGATCAGTGACTTGATCCCCGCCATATGACATGGTTGCAGTGCTTTTAAAGCTTGATATAGATAATCTGCTTGTGCACTGTAAATAGTAATCCGCGTTTGTTTTCAGGGTCAAATTTACCAGCAGAAAGTGAGGTTTGAAATTGTGGTGAGTCGAAAAGGTATACGTCATTTCTTAACCGTGTTCGTGCTTGCGGCTCTTGCTCTCAGCGGATGTGCCGGAAATGAGAGTTTAAATGTCCTTGCGCCATCGGGAACTTCGGCAGAAAAGTCGCTGGATCTGATCAAGTTGAGCTTATTCATAATGATGGGGGTATTTGCCGTCGTCATTTCGATCTATATTTACGTCCTGATCCGTTACAGAAAACGGAAAGGCAAAGACGTGATGCCAAAGCAGGTTCATGGCAATACCATTGTTGAAATAATCTGGACTTCCATTCCGATCATATTGATTACAATTTTGGCGATCCCGACTGTAAAATACACGTTTGATATGGCAAATACCAGGGCATCAGAAGATTCAATCACGATCAAGGTAACCGGCTACCAGTACTGGTGGGAGTTTGAATATCCTGACCTGGGAATCAAAACTTCACAGGAGTTACATATTCCTGTCGGGAAACAGGTAAATTTCATTCTGGAAGGCAAAGATGTGATTCATTCTTTCTGGATTCCTGCACTCGGAGGGAAAATGGATGTAATTCCCGGACGCACCAATACAATGCCTCTGGATGCCAAAAAACCGGGTGTCTATCAGGGAAAATGTGCCGAATTGTGTGGAGCAGGGCATGCTCTGATGGATTTTAAAGTCGTTGCGCAGGAAGAAGAAGATTTCAATAAATGGGTTGCGCAAATGCAAAAACCATCTCCTGTACAGACAGCCAGCCAGAAACAGGGGGAAGAATTGTACCGGCAAAACTGTCTGGGATGTCATGCGGGTACCAATCCCAACGTCCAGGGGCCTGATTTGACGAAGTTCGGAACCCGCACAACGATTGCCGGGATTCTGGAGAATAACGAAAAAAATCTGAAAATGTGGATGATGCATACGACAGACGTTAAACCCGGCTCATTAATGCCCAAAATCGATTATCTGCAACCGCAAGAAATGGAAGCGCTTGTCGATTACCTGATGAGCCGGAAATAAATTTTTAACATTCAGAATGTATGAATGCAGGTTAATTTTCTGTAAACCGGACGTTTATTGATGATGAAGCCCACAAAGGAGGGAAAACCATGGGGACATTGCTAGTGCTGATCGTCTTTGCTCTTTTTCTGGTGGCAATCTTCACCGGAGGCTACAACAAAGACTTGAAAGGCTTGCTGGAAAAGAGTACTGTTTGGGATTGGCTTACCACGGTGGACCATAAAAAGATCGGTATCTTGTATTTCTTTTCGGGGATTTTCTATTTTGTGGTTGGTGGAATTGAAGCTCTTCTGATTCGTATGCAGTTGGTTGTACCACAAAATGATTTTATCGTGGGGGATACCTATAATGAACTGATGACCATGCATGGCACCACGATGATTTTCCTGGCTGCGATGCCTTTGATTTTTGGTTTGATGAATGTGGTTGTGCCTTTGCAAATCGGGGCCCGTGACGTTGCTTTCCCGTTTTTGAATGCATTGGGCTTTTGGCTGTTCACATTTGGAGCAATCCTGGTAAATCTGGGATGGTTTTTCGGGAATGCCCCCGATGCGGGATGGACTTCCTATGTTTCGCTTGCACTTAATGAATACAGTCCGGGGCCGGGAATTGATTATTATGTGCTTGGATTGCAGATCACCGGGATCGGGACAATGATCAGTGCGATCAACTTCCTGGTGACCATCATCAATATGAGGGCGCCCGGAATGAGCTTTTTGAGAATGCCGCTCTTTACCTGGACCACTTTTGCCACATCGGCGTTGCTTCTGTTTGCCATGCCGCCGTTGGCAGTCGGTTTGCTGCTCCTGATGTTTGACCGTTTGTTCGGGGCGAACTTTTTCGATTACACGATGGGCGGGAGTTCCATTATCTGGCAGCACCTGTTCTGGATCTTCGGCCACCCGGAAGTGTATATTGTGATTCTGCCAGCATTTGGAATCATGTCTGAAGTGATCAGCACCTTCTCCAAAAAACGGTTGTATGGATATACATCGATGGTGTTTGCCTCGGTGTTGATTTCTTTCCTGGGTTTTATGGTATGGGTTCACCATATGTTTACAGTAGGACTGGGACCGGTGTCTAACTCCATTTTTGCGGTCGCAACGATGACCATTGCCGTTCCGACCGGCATCAAGGTATTTAACTGGCTGTTTACCATGTGGGGCGGGGAGATCCGTTTTACAACAGCGATGCTGTTTGCTCTAGGCTTTATTCCCACTTTTGTCATAGGAGGAATGACCGGGGTAATGGTGGCGTTGCCACCGGCTGACTTTCAGTATCAGGACAGCTATTTCCTTGTTGCCCACTTCCACTATACGCTTGTTGGCGGTGTTGTCATGGGGCTGTTCGCGGGAGCGTACTATTGGTGGCCAAAAATGTTTGGCAAACTGTTAAACGAAACCTTGGGAAAAATCCATTTCTGGTCATTTTTAATCGGTTTCCATCTGACCTTCTTCCCGCAACATTTCTTGGGACTGTTCGGCATGCCGCGCCGGGTATTTACATATCAGCCTAATGTGGGGTTGGAAAACCTGAACCTGATCAGCACAATTGGCACGATAGGAATGGCGATTGGCGTATTGGCGTTTGCCGCAAACGTTGTCCTGAGCTTTGTAAAAAAGGAGAAGGTTCCAAACGATCCCTGGAATGCCCGTTCTCTGGAATGGACCATTCCGTCACCGCCGCCGGCATATAATTTTGTTCAGACTCCATTGATCCGCGGATATGATGCCTGGTGGATTGAAAAACAGGCAGGCAACAAAAGCATGAAACCGGCAGAACCGATTGGTCCGATCCACATGCCGTCTTCCACTTTTGTTCCGTTCCTGATGTCATTAAGTCTGTTTATTGCTGGCCTTGGATTTATTGCACGGGAGAATTTTGCGGCGGGAATTCTCGGGTTGATCATGTTCTTTATTACCATGTTTGTGCGTTCGTTTGACCGGAATCATGGTTGCCACATTGAACCCGAAGAATTTGATCAAGCCAATAAGGGGGTTAAGGCATAATGGAAGTGAACACAGAAATTAAGTCAACCCGAAATATGCCTAACCATCTGGAAACGACTACTTTGGAGGGGAGAAACAAAGTACTGGGTTTCTGGCTGTTTTTAGCGGCAGAAACCGTCCTGTTTGCCTGCCTGTTTGGTACCTATCTGGCACTGCGCCATCAATCCATGGGCGGTCCGGAAAGCAGCGAGTTGTATGATCTCTCTCTTATTGCTGTGTCAACAGCAATTCTTTTAACAAGCAGTTTGACCAGTGTTCTGGCCATGGCCAAAATGAACCAGTACAAACTGAAAGCCATGCTGACCTGGTTGGGCATTACCGTATTGCTGGGACTGTCCTTTCTGGTTCTGGAAATTTATGAGTTTGTCCATTATGTACATCTTGGACATACTTTTATGAACAGTGCATTTGGATCTTCGTTTTACGCCCTGGTCGGAACCCATGGTGCACACGTTACGTTCGGGATCGTCTGGATCACAACACTGATGTTTCAGGCCGCAAAACAAGGCATTACCAGGGAAACGGCACCCAAGCTGTTTGTTTCCAGTTTGTACTGGCACTTTATTGATGTGGTCTGGATCTTTATCTTTACCCTGGTTTATCTTCTGGGAAAGGTGGGATAAACGGTGGTACAACAACAGAACCAGTCTTCACGGGGGCGGGCCGTATCTGATAAAGCAAACCGGGAAATGAAGTATGTCATTTCATTTATTTTCATGATTTTGTTGACAGCTGCAGCTTTTTACCTGGTATCAACCGGTGCTGTAGCAGAACATCTCATCCTGCCACTGATTTTGATATTGGCAACGATTCAGGTGTTTTTGCAATTGTTTACCTTTATGCACCTGGATCAAAAGGGAACTGCATTTTACACCATTTTTATCATAGCGGGAATTTTCTTTGCTGCGGTCTGCGTGGTGGGAATTGTCCTGATGTAACAAACCTGAAAACCTCTTGTTCAAGGCAAGAGGTTTTTTACTTTTATAGAATCGTTTTTAACGGAGAAGGAAAGAATTATGCATAAACTGAACAATATGTCGGCACTGACAAAAAATTTTTGAAGCCGTTCCGTCCTTCATATTTTCAGATGGAATGGCAATCCGGTAACCGGCCCGGGATATTTTGCTGCCATCCATCTAGTGGGCTTGTGGGCATCTGATTGCGTTAAACCGGAAGGATTATCTGGTAATTCTGGAGCCTTTTGCGGTTGTGGATGTATATGGAGAAGTACTGATCATGATGCCGGTAGATTTATCCCCGAATATCGGTTTGTTGATCGATAGCGGAAACGACCATACACTTTCCTTGAGAAAAATGAGTATCGTTTATTGGATAGGAAGAAATGAAGAACATAAAAAACACCGAATAGCCTGAGACTATACGGTGTTTTCAGGTTTTCCCGCATTTGAGGTTCTTCATAAAAAATCACTGAACGTCTTGTATTTCCTGGACACCTGGGTGTCAACGTATTGTTTCCACATTTGTTTGGCACATTCCTTGGAACAGATCGGCGATTCGAAACTTATTTCTACGTAATGTGCTTCTTTCCCACAGATTGAACAAGGAGCAGTCTTTGAAGCAGGAACCAGAATATCTTCCCCTTGCAAATCATGTTTATGATTCAATAGGATCATCCTCTCCTTATTCGGTTTTGTGGTTTGCTCCACTTCCGTTAAAGGAGGAATTGATTGAAACGGAAACAATCAATTCCTCTTAACCATATTTTCTCATATCTTTTACCAGATCAAAAGCCTTTTTTCAAAGGGTAAGTGGATGTTTATAGTTATTATAAAGCAATAAGGGAAAATTGTGCAGGGGATCGCAAAAATTTAGCCACATAATAAGAAAATCAGTCAAAAGAGAGAAATCTTCGTGAACAGACAACAAATGATATAAAGGAGGCACGGATTTGTACCCTGACATACGGTACTGGACAACGGATCATGGAGGGGAGGATGGTCTTCCTTTCACTTTGCAGCCAAGCCGGGCAAAATTCACCAGGACTACAGAAAAGCTACCCAAGCCCTACCGGGGATAACGTTTTCAGGTGACTGCCACATCCTTTAATTGTTGCTGAATCTGGATGGATTTTTGTTGATAAAGCAGGCTCTCTTCTTTGATTCGCAACAAGGCAACCAGGAAGGCGGAGTTTTCTTCCAGATAGGGATAATGAGCCGAATTTTCAAACCAGATGATATCCTTGACAGGAGCCTTAATCTTCTGTAACAATCTTTCCTGCAATTCAAATGGGGACAGGAAATCGTATCTGCCTGTACAAAAGTAAACAGGCACTTTCAGTTCATCTATCTCTTCAAACAGGTTTACTTTCATCAACTGTGTCATCAGATGGTTAAAAGAAAAACGACATCCCCGGCACCACCTGAACCAGTCAGCAAGCGTATATTCTGAAGAGATGAACCCTTTGGCCAGATAGCGACAAAGCGACCCGTTGCGAATATCTCCGCTAAAACGGGAAAGCCAGCGTCGTTGCACATGCAAATTGCAAATGCGTTGATATGGTGGATATCCGATTCGGTTCAAGGCTCTGACAGCCCAAAAATTCCGATTGTTTCGGGCATGGATTAATAAAAACTGGTACGAAAGCAGTTCGCTTTTTTCCGCGTCAGTCATTTGTCCAATACCGATATATGCATGAAGCAAAGATGGATGTTTCTTTGCAAAAAGAGCCCCAATAATACTTCCCCAGGAATGCGCTGCCAAATATACTTTTTTCTGTTTATACCGTTTCAGTAAAAATTGGATCAGGTCATGAGTGTCGGAAACAAGCTGTTCAAGGGTCATGGTATCCGGATCAATTTTTGCAGAGAATGATTTTCCCGCTCCCCGCTGATCCCAGTGAACAACAATAAAATGTTTTTCCAGTTCAGCCTGATAATGTCTCATGAACCCGATATGAGCCAATCCTGGACCCCCGTGCAAAAACAGGAGAATGGGATGATGATTGCTTCTGCTTCGAATCATAATGGTCTGCCTGATACCGCCTAATTTAATTGTTTCAATCGATGCCGTCCCTTTTTCCAATTGTTTGTTGGGGGTTTGACTCCTAAACATTTGATTCCCTACCTTCGTTTATTATTCACTCGGTTAATGTTTTCGGGATAAAAAATATTCTGCATTCTTTTGAAGTTTCCTTCACCAAATTGAGATATTTCATTTTTATTACAGAAAAAGAAAAGTCGCCCGGGGGTTTGGGGAGTCATCTCAATCCAGAACCCGCAAGGGATTCGGGGCATGATGGGGCAGGAGGGAAAGACAGGTTTAATACAATTTTTACAATTATGTAACATATGCATTATTTGAATATAACTGTAACTTTATTTGCGGGTTACGGGGAACTTTCGAAGATTGTTTGCTCCCGGGAAAGGATGCTGCAGAAAGATTCGAGGTAATTGCGGATCAGACAGGAGAATAAACCGCTGGAGCAAATACTGAAGAGGGGACAAACAGCAGGCACGGGTTTTCCCAGCCTGTTTTCTTTGCTGGATTTGTTGGATAGCAGAAATAAAAAAACACACGTTGTGGATTTTGTTCCACAACGTGTGTTTCTCTGCTTTATTCTGTGGTGATAGAGGGATCTGCCTGCTGTTTTCTGGGAATAATTTGAATAAATTCCTGGTCAAGATTTTCAAGAATGGATTCAATTTTTTCCGCTTCTTCAAACTGTTGGGACTGTAGCAATTCATCCTGATACAGACCAAGCAGTTCATTGAGATCGGCAATTCCCTTTTCACTCAGAGGTTCAATATTGACTTTGGCTCCTTTGGCAATCCGGCGCATAATCGCCCCCTCATCCAAGCCCAGCTCAGCTTGAAGGCGAAGGTAAACTACGCCTCCCGTCATCCCGGAGCAGATCCATGGTCCGGGGTCTCCCAATACCACAGCGCGGCCATCTGTCATATATTCAAAAGCAAACCCTTTTATATTGGCCCGGTCGGCAATAAAACCGACTTCATCTTTCAGGGGTTCCCTGATTTCGCCTCCGATGATTAAATCGGCGCCAGAGAGGCGAATTCCGGCCCGTGAATCAGCATCTCCCTGAACAATAAACAGTCCGGCCTGTGCTCCGTAACAAAAACCTTTTCCAACTGAACCATTGATCCGGACACCAAAGCGGTTGCCTGTTTTCAAAACTGAAACTTTTCCGCCAAATGCCGTTTTGCCTGCACCATCCTGGGTACCCCCCATGACTCTCGCCTGGATTCCGTCTGCATGGAAAGCGGCAAATCCGTTGCCTGGGACTGAACCATCCGGAAAAATGAAAGAAACAGGCGGTAGTTTCCGATAACTGCCATCAAGCCTTTGGCTGACCCGGGCACCGGAGTAGTCACTGAGCAACACCCGGTTGGAACTGTCAATGCCTGTAAATGAAAAAGAACCTCCATGTTCCAGAGAAGACAAATCAATGGCATGAAAAGATTCCATCCCTGTTCCGTCAAGCTTGGCAACGGGTACTTTTTTCATGACCTTTTTGAAAGTCCAGTCATGGGTTACTTGCAAGAGAGCACGCAAATCCAGCTTATCCAATTTCCTTGTCTGCATGAGGAGATCGGATCTGCCAACCAGATCCTGTGTCCGCTTGAACCCTAATTGTGCGGTCAGCCGTTTGATCTCGTTGCCAAAGTTGGTAAACAGATTTATCAAGGCTGCCACAGCCTGATCAAACTGGCGGGGAACAAACCGGCGCAAGCCAAGTTCTTCAGCTTCTTCAACCGATTCAATCTGGGTTGCAATCCCTACATGGCAGGTATCCAGGTGACAGCCACGGCAAGTGGTACAGCCAATTGCCAACATGGCAAGTGTTCCGAATCCGACCCGATTTGCACCAAGCAACATGATTTTGACGACATCCAATGCGCTTCTGAGGCCGCCATCGGCCCAGATTTCCACCTGATCGCGAATTCCGGCTTCGATGAGAGCGTTGTGAGCCGTTTTTACCCCGATTTCGGCAGGTAATCCGACGTGTTGCAATGCATGGATTCTTGCCGCTCCGGTTCCGCCGTCAAATCCGCTTAATGTGATGATATCTGCTCCTGCTTTGGCGATTCCTACGGCAATCGTGCCGATATTGGGAACAATCGGGACTTTGACAATCACTTTGGCCTTGCGGTTTGCCGTTTTCAATTCTGAAATAATCTGGGCCAGATCTTCGATGGAATAGATATCGTGGTTGTTCGACGGTGAAATCAAATCGTTCCCGGGCGTTGCATTTCGGGCAGCGGCCACTTTTGCAGTAACCTTTTTGCCGGGAAGATGTCCGCCTTCTCCCGGTTTTGCGCCTTGGCCAATCTTGATTTCGAGAATATTGGCTGAGTTGGCCAGTTCAATATTGACGCCGAACCGCCCGGAAGCGATCTGGTGACCCCGTGTTTTGGGATATTTTCCGAGCATATCCTTGATTTCTCCGCCTTCTCCGTTCAGGCTGACCATGTTTAATCGATCTGCCGCTTCGGCATAGGCGCGGAAGGCAACTTCATTCTGGGAACCAAAGGACATGGAGCTGATCACCATCGGCAAATCGTGATCACCCACACTCAAGTCAACTTCCTCCGGCAAAATTTCCGACTGTTCCTTCAGCACCAGATCCGTGACATGGCGAAGCGTTACCGGGTTCTCCTGTTCCAGTTTCTCCATTTTTTTCGCAAACTCTTCGTATTTGATCGATCCGGCAGCCAGCTGGCCGATTGATTTCCAGATCCGTGGCCAGAGATGATAAAGGCGGGCTGCTTTTGCTTTTTCATTGGAATATTCTGAGTAGCGTGCTTCTGCGTCTTCTTCCAGATGGCGCCAGGTGTAACCCGCTTTATCCGATCCGCAGTAGTTGGTAATCTGCAAAACCCCAGCCACTTCCGGGTGAAGCCCGATTGATGAGAACAGGCGGGCATATCCGCGTATTTCGTGAATGCCGATTGTCGATAAAATCTTTTCGAGCCCCTTGTTTATCGCCTGATAAAGTTTAAGGGCAGATTTGCCTTCCAAATCGCTTATTGTGGCAAACATTAAATAGGGAGACAAGAGGTCAGCCCCCAAACCGATTGCCACCGCCAGATCATGCAGGTTTCTCAGGGCGGCGGAACGAACCAGTATTGTGCAGCGTCGGCGCAGGTTTTGTTGTCCATCGGTGATCTCTTTTCTTTTCAGAGCCTGATCCACTTTGGAAACAGCCAGGTGCGGATCGAGGAAAAGCTGGCCGTTCCGATGGCATTGTGAATCATCCAGCAGGATCAGTCTGGCACCATTTTGCACTGCATCAACGACTTGCCCGGCTATCAGTTCCAATGTTTCCGGAATCCCGTCCCCTTTTGCACAGGTGAGGGAGAAGCGGGCAACCTGGCCGGCTTCTTCAAAGAAATGCAGCACGGATTCGTACGCAAGGGTTGGAACTTCACTGCAAATCTCCCGGGCCATAACGCCTTCGGCCAAAATGGGTGACGGCAGTTCAATCCTGGTTGAATTACCCGGTTCAGGCACACTTGGATGCGGGCGACTTCCAATGACAACCCGGGTTGAAAAATGCTCAATTTCCCGTTCACGGTCAATTGCAGGATTGGTGACAACAGCCACACTTTCTTTAATAAAGTCGGAAATGTTTTGCCTTACTTTTGACAAAGCGGCCAGCGGTGCATCATGCCCAAGTGAACGGATCGGGTCTGCGCCGGTATCCGCCATTTGTTCCACCATCTGAATTTGCTCCCGATCCCATCCAAAAGCAGCATACATGCTGTCGCTGGCTGAAATGTTTCCAGGATCGGCTCTCGTGTTGCCAATTTGTTCCGGGGTAATGGATAAATACTTATGATATCCGGAAACATCCCCCCGTTTTTGTACCCTTTTTAACACTTTCTGCTGCAGTTCATGATGGGGGACAACTTTTACTTCCGGCTGTAAACATACTCCTATTGTTTCTCCGGGGGCGAGCGGTTTTGGGTCACAAACCATGTCCGACGCAGGGATAATCCCCTGTTCCGAACTGAAATAAAAAACCCGTTCATTTTCAATCATCCATAAAGGCCTTAAGCCTAGTGCATCGACACTGAATGCGCATTCATCACCGAAACGGGATACAATCCCTGCCGGGCCTTGTGCAAAGGGACCCCATGCCTGACGAAAATACGTGTACAAGTTCTTCAATTCGAGCGGCAAATGTTTGATTTCGTTCAAAATGGGAGGAAAGGCAAGTTCGATGGCTTCAAACAAGCTGAAGCCGTAACGGTGGATCAGCGTTTCCAACAGTCTGTTGAGATCTTGGGAATCGCTGCCGTCTTCGGCAAGGGGAACCCCGATCATTCTTGCTTCATCCCGCAGCTTGCACACGGTATTGATTTCTCCGTTATGACCCAGGATGGAAAATGGCTGAACGCGGAAGAAGTTTGAAAGAGTATTGGTGGAGTAACGGTTGTGTCCGATGGTGACAATCGCTTTAAAATCGGGATGGGTCAAATCGTGAAAGTACTTTGGTAACAGGCTTGCTGTTCCCATCAGCTTGTAGACAGCAGTTTGATTGGAAAAGGAAGCGACCTGAACCGGTTCCGACTGTTCAATTTCAATACTCAATTCAAACAGCCTGCCTGGCAACTGATGTTTACTTTCTGCGGAAACAGCAACTTGCCAAAAATGAGGTTCATCAGCTCTTCCGTTGGGTCCCAAAACCGAACTGTTGACCTGATCAAGTTTTTCAGCCAAAATGATAAGTTCATGTTTTTTTAACAGGGATCGAATATTTTTTTGCATTTCTTTAAAAGATAACTCATCCCGTTTTGGAACAAACAGATGGGCAACCGCAAAATGAGGCGTATAAGCCAACGAAGGAGAAACACCTTGGCGGGACAATTCCTGGGTCCAGAGGTCGCGGGGAATATCCGTCAAGATGCCGCAACCGTCCCCTTCTCCATTGATGAATCCTGAACGGTGTTCCATTTTGACAAGCGCGCTGATTGTATCCAGCATATTTTCCCGCTTGGGCTTTCCATCTTTTTCGATTGTGGCGATTATACCACAGCTATCGTGTTCTTGAGCAGTCAAGTTTTGAAAACGCCCTAAATCAGCTTTCTTTTTCATGGGAACGGTCATCGTTGACCTTTCACCTCCATATGTTTTTTCTGAAAATACTGACAATGTCGGTGGATAAAAGGGAAATACTTTGTCATATTTCTATAATAAAGTTATAAGTGTAAAAAAGAGTATTAAAATAGTTAGTAATAAAAGAATAACATCAAATTTTATGTTTTCGCAAGCAAAAAATATAATTTTTATTCATTTTATGTCTGTTTTTTTGAAGCTATAGCGTGTGGTGTGCTTCAATTTTATCAGAAAAATCAAGGGTTTTGCAAATCAAACGCTTGTAAGCGGTTTCAACTTATGCTTGTATATTTACAATTATTTTATTTTAAATATACAATAAGAATTCGGTTATTCCGGATGTAAAAAAAGGGAATTCGTTTAACATCCTGAATGGATGGGAAATAAGCATGATAAATGTTGTTATTTGGAATTAAAGAACCATGTTTTGGAATGGGGAATATAAGACAATTGGAATGTGTTTAGAGTATGGATAAACAGAGATGAGACAGCTGATTTGTCCTGATGCATGTCTGACAGAAGGGGGCTAAAATATATGCGCAGATGGCTGATGCCGGGTCTTACCCTGATCACCGCCATGATGCTAATGCAAGCAAATGTCTGGGCCGAAGAAACAGGTTGCCATTCGTTTGCTTCCTGGAATGAATCCCAGAAATATTTTGAGGTAAAGGGCGGATCCAAAGTTCAAAATGTCGATTCGCTGGACAGTGATCAGGATGGATTGGCGTGCGAGGAGTTAATTGGTTTTAAGGCGGATCATATCAATCCGAATAATGCAAAAAAATCGGCTCCCGCAGAGGCAAAACAGCCACAGGAGGAAAATTTTCCGGAGCAAATTTTCTCTTTTTTGAAAGCGTTATGGCTTCAACTGACCGGATTTTGGGGATAATGGTTTGCCTGGGGCTTAAAATAGTTTTTCGGAAGCGATAGCGGGTCAGCTTCCGCCAGAGAGCCGGGAAGGTTTCTGTACCGGGTGGAGGCAGGCTGAAATCCTCAAAAAGGTTTTTTTGCAAATGGAAAGCCCCGGGGATCTCTTTCCCGGGGCTTTGTATGATTATTCTTCAGATGGAGACTTGTTTACCATATGGTGGGCCGCAATAACCAGCCGGCCCCAGATGGCATCTCTTTCTTCTCCGGAAATCCCTGTTTCATCCAAAGCCTGTTCCATACAGGCAAGCCAGGCCTGAGCGCGTTCAGGAGTAATTGGAAAAGGCATATGGCGTGCGCGAAGCATCGGAAGACCGTATTTATCGCTGTAAAGGGAAGGACCTCCCAATAATTGGGTCAGGAACATGTACTGTTTTTCCATGACCGGACCAATATCTTCAGGAAAGAGCGGTTTTAAAAGAGGATCAGCCACGACCCGGGGATAAAAGGCTTCAACCAGCTGTCGGACTTTTTCGGTACCACCGATTTTTTCATAGATGGATTCTTGCTGTTGTTTCATCTGATCACCACTTTGTCTAGGAATTGGGACGCATTTTCCTGAATGCCCCTTCAACAGCACGCAGCGTGAATTGGATGTCTTCTTCCTTATGGGCTGTTGTCAGGAACCAGGCTTCATATTTGGATGGAGCTAAATATACGCCTTCTTCCAACATTAAACGGAAAAACTGCCCAAATAGTTCGCTGTTTGCTGCTTGAGCATCATCATAATCTTCAACAGGCCGGTCGGTAAAATATACTGTCAGGGCTCCCCCAACCTGGTTGATCGAGACCGTGATTCCGTATTTGTCAGCCAGGCGCGAGATTTCCCTGTTCAGGGTTGTTCCCATCTCCTCAAGACGCTGATAGGTATTGGGCTGCTTTAACGTTTCAACACATGTCATTCCGGCCGATATGGATAAAGGGTTCCCGGCCATCGTTCCTGCCTGGTACATCGGACCGTTCGGCGAGACTTTCTCCATGATTTTCCGGCTGCCGCCATAAGCTCCGATTGGCAGGCCGCCCCCGATGATTTTCCCCAATGCTGTCAAATCGGGGTCGATCTGGTACAGGTTTTGTACACCGCCATATTGAAAACGGAAACCGGTAATGACTTCGTCATAGATGACCAGTGCTCCGGCGTCATGGGCCAATCTGTTGATAGCCTTCAGAAAACCCGGCTTGGGCGGAACGATGCCAAAATTACCGACAAGTGGCTCAACCAGTACAGCCGCAATCTGGTCACCCCATTTTTCCATCACTTCCTCAAGAATTTCCATGTTGTTGTAAGGAATGGTGATCACTTCATTGGCAATCGACTCGGGAACACCAGCACTGTCAGGCGTGCCCAGGGTTGAGGGACCCGAACCTGCTGCAACCAGAACCAGGTCGGAATGGCCGTGGTAACAGCCGGCAAATTTCAAAATTTTGATGCGACCCGTGTAAGCCCGTGCCAGGCGAATGGTTGTCATGACCGCTTCTGTTCCGCTGTTGACAAAGCGGATTTGTTCCATGGACGGGATCGCTTCCCGCAACATCTGGGCAAAACGGACTTCTTTTTCAGTCGGTGTCCCGTATAATACTCCATGAGTGGCAGTTTCAATAATTGCGGCTGTTACGACCGGATGAGCATGACCCAGGATGATCGGACCGAAAGCGGCAAGATAGTCAATGTAACGATTGCCATCTTCATCCCAGAAATAAGGCCCTTGTGCTTTTTTCATAAAAATGGGCGTGCCATTTCCCACGGCACGAAATGAACGGGATGGGCTGTTGACACCACCTACAATGACATCCAGTGCTTCCTGATATAGTTGTTTTGAACGCTGTATATCCAAGAGAATCCTCCTTTTGCCAATCACTTTGTGACGTTTTTTTTAAAAGGTTTATGTAATTCTTTAAGCCTGTGAAATGGAGAAAAAAACATTTTAAGAATGACAAGGGTCTTTATCAATTGTAACGCGATTTACAGGAATTGCCTAGGGATTGTCTCTTTATTTCGTTCTGTGCTATGCTGAAATCGGGAATATATGTGGATTTTTCGGAGTTTATATATATGCTATGGGAACATGACAGATGGAGGCGAAGTATGTTGTCTTTATTCCACGTGGGTGAATCTTACAGGGATTTATATCAGGTTGAATATGTGGTTCGCTTTTTTGACGGAGAATTGGCAGTTGCCCGCAAAGACTCCTTCCGGTATTATCTCCAGTCGGCCCATTTGCGAAAACAGGCACCGTCACGGGCAATTACGCAGTATCGTTCTTTAAGGCATTCATTGATTATTCCTTTCGAGGAAGTTTATACAGAAGAGCGCTCCATTGTTTTCATTCGCCCCTATGTTCCCATTCATCCTTTGCGGGAGGTTATTTCAACGCACGAGGTGAATGAGGATCAGGTTATCCAATGGGTGAAGCAGCTTCTGGTATTAGAAAAAGAATTGAAATCAAAACCGATGAAAATGTACTTGTTATTAGATCCAAGAAACATCGGCTTAACCGAAGACGATGAATTAAGAGTATTTTTCTGCGGCATAGAGAAAATTACCGCACAACCAAAAACACTTGATTGGGGAACATTTATCTACAGTTTGCTGGGCGGGGAATATCTGGAAGAACCGCTTGATAAGGTTCCGGCAGATTTCGATGGCTCCAAATGGCTGATCCGGTTAATTCAGCGGAGTTTGCGGAATGACTCTCCGGAATCGGTTTTGTCCCATATTGAGTACTATGAAAGGAAAAAAGAAGGAAAGGGACTGTTAGGGTTTCTTTTTAAAGGTGAGAAAAAAGTACGGCAAAAAATCAGGGAAACCCTTGATCAAGGCAGAAAAGAATCTCCCTCTCCGGACGAAGGAACCTCTCCTGGTACCCCTGTATCCGCGAACGAAGCGGAAAAACCCGATTCACCAGAAAAAAAGGTTGTTGACCCGATACTGCCAGATAATCAGATACATACGCAGGAAGAAGAGCGGTTTGAACGCTTGCGGCAAGAATTTGAACGCAGGCAGAAAGAGTTGCTCGAAAAACAGCGCCTGGAATTGGAGCGGCGTCAACAGGAACTCCTGGAGCAGCAGCGTCAGGAATTTGCCAGGCGGGAAGAAGTGCTTTTAAATCAGCAAAAAGAAGAATTCAGGCAACAGATCGAGGAGCCTGAGCAACAGAAGAATTGGGAGCGGGAGCAGCAGGAACGGGAACGACAGCTCGAGGAACAGAAACAAAAAGAAGAAGAAAAGGCTCGATTGGAAAAAGAGCAGTTGGAAAGGGAACTTCGCAAAGAACAGGAATTAATGGCCAAAGAGCAGGAAGAGCGTTTAAAAGCGGAACTGAAAAAAGTGGAGCAGGAACGGCTTAAGTGGGAACAAAAGCAGAAAGATCTGGAGAAGAAGGAA
Organism: Thermoactinomyces mirandus; assembly: GCF_013868055.1. Classification (GTDB taxonomy): domain Bacteria; phylum Bacillota; class Bacilli; order Thermoactinomycetales; family Thermoactinomycetaceae; genus Thermoactinomyces; species Thermoactinomyces mirandus. The sequence continues at coordinate 52,824 of NZ_JACEOL010000004.1, forward strand.
GAAGAGTTACGGGAGAAGCTGCAGCGTGAGTTTGACCAGATGGTGAAAGCATTGATGGAGAAACAGGAAAAAGAGTTTGAGCGCCGGCAGAAGGAAATGTTGGAGAAACAGCGTGAGCTTCTGGAAAACCAGACCAGGCAGCGGTTGGAAAAACAACGGGAAGAGCTGGAGCAAACATCAAGACATTATTTGATTGTTCCCCGTAAAAAACCCCAAGCAAGCTTGATTGATTTTGGAAAAGAAGAAAAAGAAAAAAAACAGGAGCGGTCGGAAAAGGAACAGCAGGAAGAACTGAAGTGTGAACGCGAGCGCTTGCGCAAGGAAAAACTGGCCCGGGAAAAAGCCGAACACGATCATTTGGTAAAGCAATTTGAAGAATATATGAATCAGATGTACCACACCGATTAGTCAAAATCGGTTTTTGTTATAGAGAGAGGGGCATGTTCGCCCTTTTCTCCTTCTCAACAGGAGGTTATTTTGTATTTTGGAGAAGGAGTGTTGCAGAAAATGATATTATATAAACCGTTGGCAAGTCTGGGAATTGGTGGGGCAACCGTGGATACCCGCTTAGAAGGGGAACAATTTCATCCCGGGAAAATGGTGAAAGGTGAGGTATGGATTCAGGGTGGACAAAGTGAGCAGCAAATCGATGATATTTACCTGTACCTTATGGTCGATTTGTCAAAAAACGGAAAAAAGACGACACATCCCATGAAGCAATATCTTCTGTCCCAATCACTTGTGATCAAAAGAGAAGAACCGATTAAAATCCCGTTTCAGATCAAACTTCCGATGGAAACGCCGATGTCGACAGGAAGCTTTCCCATTTATCTCAAAACGGGATTGGATATCAAAATGGCCCTGGACCCTACTGATCTGGACAAGATTGAAGTGTTTCCGACGCCTTTGGTGCAAAAAATATTGAAACGGATAGAGGATGCGGAATTTATCCTGTACCGGATCCATAACGAGTATGATCCTGATCAAAAACCGTATTCCTTTTTTCAGATGTTCCAGTTCCGTCCCACCGGAAGATACCATGGGTATGTGGACGAATTGAATGTCATTTTTCAGGCGATGGACTTGTCGATCAGGATGGATATTGAACTGATCCGGTCGGATCGTGTTTTAAACAGCAGTTTTTCCTGGGATTATCACGATCCAAATGGAACCTTGATGATCAATAATCAGAAAGTGGCGGATGATCCGCTGGTAAAGATTCACGAAATGTTAAACCGTAAAACTTTATATTAGCAAATTGAAATGATTTGACTGTTTTTCAATATGGGGGTATTTAAATGTTTGGCAAAGTATTGTCAAGTCTGGGTGTAGGGGCCGCAAAAGTGGATACCCGTCTTGAAAAATCGACTTACCGTCAAGGAGAACTGGTTCGGGGGGAAGTGTTTATTCAAGGCGGACAGTTTCCACAACAGATTGATGAAATTTACTTGTACCTGATGGTTCATTATCATTATGAGGACAAAGAAGAGGAACATGTGATCAACCAGTTTCGACTGACCAACACTTTTCAGATCGGGGAACGTGAGACAAAGGTGATTCCTTTTGAGATTGAAATGCCATTTGATGCTCCCATTTCCACAGGGGGTTCTCCCATTTATTTGAAAACGGGACTGGACATCAAAATGGCCCTGGATCCGAAAGACAAGGACGGGATTGAGGTGCTTCCCCATCCGCTTGTCGATCATGTTTTACATACCATTGAAGAAGTCGGATTTCGGCTTACCAGTGTCGAATATGCATTTGACAAATTTTATTCCCGACATCCGTTTGTGCAGGAGTATCATTTGACACCAGTCGGCTCGTACCGGAATTATTATGATAAAATCAGTGTTGTCTTTTATCCGGATGATGAATTTGTGGATACCATCTTTATTTTAGACCGGAAAGCTGTTGACTTGATGAGTTCGATGGAAGAAGCACTAAATCTGGATGAACGATTGTTCCGGTTTACTGTGGATCGAAAAGAAGTGATTCCAAGCAATAAAGCATTGAAGAAAAAACTTGTTGATTTGCTTGAGCAGCATATATAAAATAAAATCTTAAAGGACTCAAATTGTTTTTTCTTTTGTTCCGAAGAGTGGAACTCCTTTTTGCTGAAATTTTGAAAATGACACATCATGCTGATAAAATGTAAAAGATGGATACGATCGGCGATGGAGTTCGCCATAACCGCCAAGAGCTGATGACTCCTGCCAGTGCTAAACCTGGCAGGAGTCTGTTCGTTTTCAGGAGGATTGTGATGATATATTGGGTCATTGGCATTGCCGGGATGATTGGAGCACTGCTTCGATATGTTGTCGGCATTCTGTTTCCCGCAGGTTGGTTTTGGGGATTTCCTTTGGGGACATTATTTGTAAACTGGATTGGTTGTTTTCTGTTAAGTTGGCTTATGATCTGGTCTGTACAGGTTTTCCCTTTGCCATCATGGTTGCGTACAGGACTTGGAACAGGGCTGGTCGGTTCATTTACTACTTTCTCCACGTTCAGTGTAGAAGCAGTCAGAATGATTTATTCGGGTCTGTGGAGGATGGCCCTTCTCTATGTGTTTCTCAGTTTATGGGGAGGTTTGTTTTTCGCCTGGATTGGCAGCCGTTTGTCGACCGGAGGGAAGAATATTGAACCGGGGGAGGCTGATTTGCTGTGATTTTTCAGGTGTTACTGGCAGGTGCCGGTGGCTTTTTGGGGGCTATTTGCCGTTTTGTCATTAGTCAAAGATTGAACCGGCCCATTCCCCATTTCCCGGTGGGGACCCTGACAGTAAATCTGGCTGGTGCGTTTCTTCTGGGCCTGATTGCGGGGTGCCCGCTTTCCGGGTCCTGGGTTTTGTTTTTGGGGACCGGATTTATGGGCTCTTTTACGACATTTTCTACTTTCAAGTGGGAAAGTGTCCAGTTGTCGCAATATAAAAAATGGCAGACGTTTTTGCTTTATCTGGGAGTGAGTTATACAGCGGGAATTTTACTGGCGTTTGCAGGTTACGCTCTGAGTCTGGAGTATTTCTGAAATTATTTTTTCGTAGAATCAGCCTTATCAATATTTGGTTTATTATTAAATTATATCAAACAGTTATTCTAGTCTTTTTCAGGAGGTTAACCCTCTGCTCAAGAAACTGGTTGTATCTCCCGATTTATTGACAATGGTATCTTCCTCTACAGGGCGCGGCAAAATTCCGGCCTCCGCTTCCCGGAGAATGAAGAAAGTATAAGCTGACTGAGGTTGCCACCAGCACTGTTAATAACATAGAACTCCATATTTATGATATCTGTCCGGTTAATCATAATTTCTCTGTAGCGGATTCCAATGATGCTTGCCAGCATGCTTCTACCGGCAATTGCACTGCTTGCAAATGTTTTATATATAATCATGAATACGACTCATATATCGGTATTACGAATATGAAACTGAAACGTATTATGTGGACATCAGGAATAGTGGTCAGGTCATTACTTTAAAAGAAAAATTGTTACTGCCAATAATCCTGTGTCCCACGGGTGATTATCTTTACCAATCCAGCCTGTTTTCATCTGTTTTTATCGGATGGGAGAGTTTTATACTGGAAGTGAACAAACTGCTTCTGGAAGCATTGGAAGGTGAGCAAAACGTGTTAACGATGGATGATTGGAAAGAAGTAGCCAAAGAAGCGGCAAGGTGTGCAAGTGACCAATGCGAGACAATTATTTTCCTGGATGGGACTGTTTCTGCAGTTACTGGATCAGGTAGCCCGAATAAGCCCGTTTTGCTGATACTCGGCCCTGGCCGGTATACCGCAGAAGATATCTGGATACAGATGGAAAAAAGAATCAGGCACATGCAGGAAATGGAAAAAATCAAAAGGAAATTTTGGAGCCAGTTTAAATAAAACCGCTGCCCGGAAGGGGTGGCTTTTTTCTTGCCCTAATTGAAAAATCAGTTTCAATTTCCGTTGCCGGTTCCTATTTCCAGATTAACCGTCCTGTTTTCTGTATAACATTTTTTTTATCTGCACACTATATAGTAAAAACAGATACAAGGAGGAGATGGATTTGAGCAGGATTGAACGCTACCGGGATCAGGGTCGTTCCTATCATCCACTCACTTATTCTCTCGCACAGATCCATTCAGAAATAAATCGTGCATTTGAACGTTTTTTTGACAATCCTATTTGGGAAAAGCCGATGTCCATCATGCCGGCGATCAACATGAAAGATGACGGGAACCAGTATACCATCGAGGCGGATATGCCCGGACTGGAGGATCGAAACATTGAAATTGAAATACATGGAAACCAGCTGATTATAAAAGGGGAGCATGAGCAGCAAGAGGAAAAACAGGGAGAAAAAATGTACATTTCAGAACGAAAGTATGGTTCCTTTCACCGCTCGATAACCATTCCGGAAGATGCCAATCATGACAATATCCAGGCCAGTTATGAAAATGGCGTGTTGGTGATTGCGATCCCGAAAGATCCGGGAAAAAAGCCGAGGAAAATCACAATCAACCGAAACAGACCGGCTGAATAACCAGCTCTTGAAAAATAAAGGTTTCAGGATGAAAAGTTGAAACCGTCTGTTGGTACAGGCGGTTTCAGACTAATTAATATAAACTTGTTATTACTCTTGCATTTACCTTACATGGCATTTAAAGACGTAATCTCCTCTATCTGTTTCACCATTTTCCCCTGTTTCTATTTGGTCAACTTTTTCTTCACTGTTTGTAATGTTCATTGGAGTGACAATTTGTTTGTTATTTTTTTCCAATAATTCCAGGTCCACATTCATCAAATGATCTCCAACCTTTACTTGCCCTTCACTTACAAACACTTCATACCCTTTGTCATTCAGTTCTACTGTATCCAGGCCAATATGAATCAATACTTCCAATCCATTTTCGGTCTGAATAGCAATCGCGTGTTTGGTTGGAAAAATTCAGGAAATTTTTTCGTCTACCGGGGAAACAATTTTCCCGTCTTTTGGTATAAAGGCTATGCCGTCCATCATTTTTTGTGCAAAGACAGGGTCTGGTACTTCCGATAATGAAATGACTTCCCCATGTATGGGAGAAAACAAGTCTACCATCATCATTTTTGGTTTTCTCTTGAAAAAATCTTTGGACATGCTGAACGCTTCTTTCTATCTGGTATTGTATAAGGGGCACACAGGCATTTAACTTTCCTTATCATCTTCTTTATTGTTATTTTTTAATATTTGTTTCTTTTCCATTAAAAAATCCACATAATGACTGAAAATAGCCTCTCCAATCATGAAAAAAGAGGCAAATTGTGTTCCATTGTAGCTTGCAATGATTGAACTTCTGTCATACAGGTTATATGGAGTCATTCTGGCCAAACGGTTATTTACCAAATTGGTGATCGATATAAATCGGATTCCTTTTGTTACCAAAATTCTGTACCACAGGAAAAATGGCTGGTGTATCTCCGGATAAGGAAATAATGATTACAAGATCATCTCTCTTTAAATTCTTTACAAGGGTTTCAAATTCTGATTGAGAGCAGATTACATGCATGTACTTCTGCAAAGGCAAGAACATTCTTTGCAATTCCAAGACGTCTCTTCCCTGGGACTTTTTGGCCAATCCAAGGGGAATGCCGGTAACAAAGAGCAATGGCATACAGTCCAACCTCCCTCTTCAAGAACTGTCCAGATTTTATACCAGTAACCATCAGGATCCGCCAGAGATGACATAATATCCGATTTTAAAATAAAATAGCAAGCCCTACGAGGATCCCTGCAAACGGAAACAGTAATACCGGTACAAACATGGCTGCTCCAAAACGTTGGAATTTTTGCATCAACTTTTTTTATTCACTCCCTTTAGTAATGAAATCTAGAAACAATTTGATAAATTATAGTGTCAGCTACAAATTTGATAACGTTTACATTTAAAAATATAATGCAATCATATTTGATAACAATAACTTTGGAAGATTCTGAGACATAATCATATCTTTTGTACATTTTCCCATGGTTTGAAAACTTTTTCGGCATAAAAAACAGGCATATTATCAGGTAGGTAAACCAACCCGGTTTTGTGTTATCCCGGTCAGGACAAAACGGTGATTTGAATGTCCACTCAGCCAGGTAATGTGACACAGCCTGTCCATTTTGCAATGACAGTGCTGTATGGAAACATGTTTTTCAGAAAAGCCTGCTGATCCCATAAAACAGGAAAGGGCACAATGGTTTTCCGCATATTCAAAAAATATGGAAATCATTATAAACTATTGCTGATTTATGAAGATTCCTCCTCCTGCTCTTCCAACACAATCTGAGACTGATTGTTATCAACCATTTTTTCAATGACTTCGCCGATGCCGCTTTCTTCTCCATTTGCGGTAAGCCCGATGTTTAATGTTCCGCTTAATGTTTCCACACGCAGTTCATGAACTTTGTATTCAATTTTTTCTATCTGAATCGGTTTCAGCTGTTCAATTTTTTCTTTTAATGCCGTGTTTTCTTGCCTGAGGCGGGTTATTTCCTGTTCCAGAGATTGCAGACGTTGTTCAATATAATAAAAAGGATGGGGTCTGAGCATAAGGACTCCCTCCCGAACGGGATATTTTCCAGTATCAATTTATTATATGGCGGAAACGATTCAGATCATGACAATGTTTGTGACAGGACAAGTTGCCGGAGAATAAAATATGGGCATCCACATAGTTGTTCGGAACAGGAGGCATGCCTTATGAGAAATCCTCCGCGAAATTTCAGATGGCACGAATTGGTGCGGCAATTTCTGGGGGATGATTTTTTCGAGGAGATCCAGACGACAGTGAACAAGGAAGAACCGGCAGCCGATGTATATCATGGACAGAATGAAGTGATTGTGGTGATCAATTTGCCTGGGCTTGAAAATATCCATTCTATGGAATTGAGAATTGAAGGAGAGAATTTATGGCTTCGGGGAGATTTTCCGACACCGTATCAGGGGTACAGCACCTTGCTGTCAGAAAGAAAAAAGGGAAAGTTTCAAAAAGTGATTCCCCTGGGATGCCTTGTATCCAAAAAATATACTTATGCCCGATACCGGAGAGGAGTTTTGGAAATCCGTTTTCCAAAAATTGCTGCCCGCAACCGATCCATGCGAATCAAAACATGAGAGGACGACAGCGATGAGGAGGGGCAAGTGTGGGTACCATCAACAATATTCTGATCGTTAAAGTAAATAACGTGAGCAACACCGCTTCGATCAATTTTGGGAATACGATCAATGTCGGCAATGACAGTTTGACAAAAACGTTGGGAGGATCTTCCCCAATTGGCGATTTTCCCCGAAATCTTGATTTTGAAAGGAATATTTATATTGATCCGGACTTACTGGATCAAAATGATTGAGGTGGTTTTATTGTTAAAGGTATATATTCGTTCTGTTCGCATCATGACTGTGGGCGATGTAGGTTCGGTCAATATTGGCACCACCCTCAATATCATTTACAGAACAGGAAAAGGGGAGGAACCGGCAGAACCACAAGTTCCTGCTCCGGAACCGGGCTCACCGGCTCCTTCACCAGTGCCGTCTCCTTCACCAACGCCGTCTCCAACTCCCGCTTCCCAATAATATATGCTTGTTTTGTCGGGTAGATTGTTTTTATAATCATCCAGAAATTGCCGGCATTTTGACAAGCTGGTTTTGTGCTTGAGAACACATGAGGTTATCAATTGGTTTTATTTTTCTGATGATTACTATGGACGGGTGCTTTTGATTTGCCAGCCTACATATCTGATTTCAACAATATTTCTTTAAACAATACTACCATCCTTAAGACGGCCTGATAGAATCGTAAGGGGAGTCATTCTGTTTTAGTTCAAGCAGTGCCTGTTTATGTGTTTTCTGTATTCGTGCAACTTTTTCAACAGCGGTCCGTCGGTAAAACAGGAAATATGGAAGGAGGAGGTTTCTGATTATGCGCAAAATATGGAAAGCCTGGTTGGCATGTATCGTATTTGCTGCAGTTTTAGCCGGTTGCAATTCCGGGAAAGAAATGCAACCATCGCAGGCAAAACCGGGGATCAGTCAGGATAAAATGTCAGCGAATACCAATCATCACGCGGTTTCTGACGATATTGACGGAAAACGGGAAAGTATCACGGCTGATCCTCAGGCTGCCCGTGCCAATACCGGCACTATATACGGAAATACCTCAGCGTTGGAAAAACGGAAAGTGATCTATAGGCAAATGTGGAAATGAAAGTACAAAATCTGGAAAAGGCAAAAAAGCAGATGGATTCCTATGTGCGGAACAAAAAGGGCTATCTGGTGATTGCTTCCCGTTCCAGAGCGGGAAAAGAGGTGACCGGCAGGTTTACCTATCGTGTTCCCTACGCTTCTTTTGACGGGTTTCTGGAGTACCTGAAGATAGTGGCCAGGGAAATTCTGTCCCAGAATATTTCCGGTCAGGATGTAACCGAGGAATACGTGGATCTGGAATCAAGGTTGAAGGCGAAAAAAGCGGTCGAGAAACGGCTGCTCACTTATATGAAAGAAGCTGAATCGACGAAAGATCTGCTTCAGGTGTCGGAACAGCTGGCTCAAGTTCAGGAGCAGATCGAACAGCTGAAAGGAAGAAAAAATTATCTGGATCACCGAATTGTCTATTCAACCGTAACCATTCGAGCAACCCAGGAATCCCCGCCGGAATCCGCAGAGGGTGAACCAGGCATATTGGAACAGATGAAGTCATCGTTTTCCCAATCCATCAGCTGGTTGCAGGATGTGTTTAAAGGGATGCTGGTGGTAGGGGCAGCTCTGGTTCCGCCGCTGATTATCCTGTCCCTGTTGGTCCTGCCATTAATATGGTGGTTCCGCCGCCGCAAACACTGAACCGGACAGATTTCAGAGATCCCCGTCAGGCAGTACCAGCATGACAGGGATTTTTATGCAGGGTTTACTTGTACTTGTATTTTTAAAAAACTGCATGCGTTTTCGCAGTTTACCTGTTTTTTCGGCCTGTCAGCTGGCGTTGATAGTAGATAAAGACCGGCAAGGGGATCACAATCCAGCCGAAACTTTTGATTAAGCTGTTTTTTGCCTGGGACATCTGTCTCTCCCTTTCCGCGGCTACCATGGCATCATATTGCTTTTTTAACTCATCTTCCGACAAGGTTGCTTTTTGATCATTCCCCACTGAGTCCGGAGCCCTTTTTTCCAGGCGCAACTGCTGGAACTGCTCAAATGTCTGGTGATACGGGACCGGACTGGCCAGATCGGCAATAGCCATAAATACGCCTACGCTGCCACCGATGGTCATCATCAAAGTGGCGAACAAAACCAGATAGATATATATATTTCTGATCATGTTATTCCCTCCATTTCCCCTTTTGCTAACCCAATCATGTTTCCTACATATTAACCTTATTCAATGGTTTGTTTGGAATTACTTCTTTAAATTTGTGCGAACGTGAGATGTGAGTCTCAGACTGTAGAAAAACATATATAGGAAGGCAATTTTTAGGTTCCGTTCCGTCTCCGCCTTGCAAAGAAGCAGTCATGACGCTCAGCATTCACTTCCAGGCAGGCTCTTCACTCGCTACGCTCAAACAGTTTCGCCCGTTTTCCCTGGAAGTGAACGCTTTCGCTTGAGAGCGGCTCCGAAGTCACTACGCTTCCAAAAATCGCTTTTTCACACTTTGTCGACAGCTGGTAAGTCTTTTCTTATTTTTTGCGGCCCTTGTTGTTTTTTCTTTTGCAAAAAACCCGGAAAACCCGGGTTTTTGTCATTTTGCCTTGTAAACATCCATAGATCTGTTTTGGGAGGGTGAAGCGTCCTCCCACGATTTCCATGTTTATACAGCCAAAGCAGGAAAAGGGATGGATGGGCTTAAGGTCGGGACAAGATCATAGTCAAATTTCCGCTTATTTCAAATTTCCCCATTTGGTATGGCAAAATAAAATGTTCTCCTTTGGACAGAGGATAAGTTTTTAAGGCAGTTTTCAGATGGCCTTCCCCTCCAATCACGCTGGCCAGTTGAAAACTGTGGAGCCGGGAGATCCGGACAGTTGCGTTGATTTCCCATTTTTCCACGGTAAACCATTTGCTCTCAACAAATGTTGTGATATTGGCCCCATCCCGGGCAAATGTTCGCGGGCGAACCGGATTTTCCCGATGGGGAACGGTAATCACATCAAGCGCTTTGTCTATATGTAATTCACGTTTTTTCCCATCCGGGCGAGCACGGTCATAGTCATAAAGCCGATAGGTTACGTCAGAACTTTGTTGGGTTTCAAGAACCAGCGTTCCCGCTCCCAAAGCATGAACAGTTCTGCTGGGAACATAAAAAAAGTCCCCCGGTTTAACCGGTATTCGTCGCAGAAGATCTTCCCAGCGATTCTGTTCTATCATCTGTTTCAATTCTTTCCTGCTCCGGGCGTGATGGCCATAAATAATCTCCGCCCCCTCCTGACAATCAAGAATGTACCAGCATTCCGTCTTGCCATGTTCTCCATGTTCGTGTTCGTTTGCATACGATTCGTCCGGATGGACCTGGACGGAAAGATCGGTGGAAGCATCCAGGATTTTGGTCAGCAAAGGAAAAGTTTTGCCGGAATGATGCCCAAAAAGTTCCTGATGGTTCTCCCACAGTTCCGCAAGTGTTTTTCCGCGGTACTGCCCGTTCTTTACCAAATTCTGTCCATTGGGATGGGCAGAGATTGCCCAGCATTCACCAGTTCGCGCGGAGGGGATTTGATAGCCGAACGTTTCTCTCAAAGCAGTCCCGCCCCAGATTCGTTCCTTGAAAACAGGTTGTAAAAACAGGGGTTCCAAGGCCTTCAATCATAACTCTCCTTTCGAAAAAAATTTCAATAAAAAAGCTGGTTCGGGGAATGGATTACTCCCCGAAGTCGAATCGTGAACTATTTTGTAAGCAGACGGTAAACTTCTTCTCCGGTTTCGGCCCGGAACAGTTGCTGGCGGAAGAAGTCGTCAATAAGTCGGGAGGTCAGCAATTGTAAAATTTTCAAATGCTCATTGCCAGCCTGTTTTTCCGGAACGGCAATCAAAAAAATCTATTGGGCTTTTTCTCCGCTTTGCGGGTCCCAAACAATTTCCGGATCTTTTTTTCCACAGGCTATGCGAGGAATATTGACGGTTTCCGATTTTCCATGTGGAATGGCGTTTCCAAACCCGATTCCGGTGTGGCCTTCGTTTTCACGGGCGATAATTTCGTTGTAAAATTTTACCCTGTCAGATATGATTCCTGCATCATCCAGCAGTGCAACCAATTCTTCGAGTACTTCTTTTTTTGTTGTTCCATGAAGTGTGAGATTTATCAGATCTGGTTGAATCAGATCAGCCATATTCATAGGAAAATCCTCCCTTTGTATCATAAAAGTTGTAACTTGATTTTTCAAATTGCAGATATTCAGACCGGTTTTTTCAGGAAATTGACCAGAAATGAAGTGACCAGGGTTCCACAGACAATGGCCAACAGAAATACCGGAATGTTGCCGATTGCGTTAGATGCCATGACAATCGGGCCGCTGTCACTTACCTGGCCCACCATCGCGATGGCGGAAGCAACCATTGATTCAATCATAATACTTGGAATAACATGCAGCGGATCGCGTGATCGAAGGGAATCGCCCCTTCTGTGATGCCAACCAGACCCATGGCCAGAGCTGCTTTTCCGGCTTCCTGTTCTTCCGGAAAATATTTTCTTTTGCGTAGCAGGGTGGCAAGTCCCATACCGAGCGGAGGAGTACAAATTTCTGCTGCCAGTGATCCCATGATATACGGGTTTCCTTCCCCAATCATTGCTGCACCGAACAGAAAGGCCACTTTATTTACAGGGCCTCCCATATCAAAGGCAACCATTCCGCCTAAAATCATTCCCAGGATGATTTTACTGGAACCTTGCATGCTGTTCAGGAAAGCAGTCATACTCTCCATCAATGACGAGATGGGGGCGCCAATGATATAAATAAAGATCAGGGCAACCAGCAGGGTTGTGATAAGGGGAATAACCAAAATCGGCACAATCGGCTGGATGATTTTGGGAACCGGCAATTGTTTGATGGCTTTGGCGATATAACCGGCCACAAAACCGGCAACAATTCCCCGATAAATCTGGCACCTGCTTCACTGTTGTAAAAGGAACCGTTTGCAGCGATAAAGCCTCCAATCATTCCGGGAGCAAGTCCAGGGTGTTCGGCGATGCTCATGGAAATGAATCCGGCCAAAATCGGGACCATAAGTATGAAGCCTGTACTTCCTACATCGTTTACTGTTTTCCAGATCGAATCATCAGGAATGACAAAACCTTTAGGTGTCGGAACTCCTCCCAGTCCGATCAATAAAGCAATCAGTAATCCACCAGTGACCACAAACGGAATCATGTAAGAAACGCCGTTCATCAGGTCGCGGTAAAGGTACTTTTTGACTTTTGAGTCATTCTCTATGGCCGCTGTTTTTTTCGGCTTTCCAGTTTCAGCCTTTGAGGTTTCTTCCCTGGTAGCCTTGTTTTTGTAAATGGGAACATCTCCATTAATAAAACGCTCCAGAATCTCATCCGTTTTGTGGATGGCATCCTGGACTGAACTGAAATAAACAGGTTTTCCGCGGAATCGTTCGGGCTCTACATCCTTATCGGCTGCAATAATAATGTCATCTGCTGTTTCGATTTCTTCGGCGGTCAGTTTATTTTCAACACCGATAGGACCTCTGGTTTCTACTTTGATTTCTATATTTTTGCCCGTTGCTGCCTTTTTTAATTTTTCTGCCGCAATATAAGTATGGGCAATCCCGGCAGGACAAGCGGTTATTGCAAGTAGTTTCATTAGGCAGTTCCCTCTTTGCCTTTATTGAACAAATTATTGAAAATAAGCTTTTGTCAACAGTTTTGGATAATCCACGATTTCTACCAGTTCCCAACTGTTCAGCCTGGTCCTTATCAGACCATTTGATGGCCGGTATAATGACGAAAGAAACATCATGCGCAGCCCATGGAACAGGCCAGTTTTTTTCGATCTCTGTGGCCAACTGCTTTGCAACATAGGTGATGTTTTATAAAATTATTTCCGTAACGTTATGGTAACGATTGAACACTGATATTTCCCTAGTAACTTTTATTTTGCTTTGCAGAAGTGTTAGAATATGGTTATCTGAAATGGAATCGTTCCAGGAGGTGGAACCACTTGGTGAAAGAAGGAGATCAAGCGATTGATTTCACTTTGGAAGCATCAAACGGCAACAAAGTAACCTTGTCCGAATTAAAGGGGCAGAATGTGGTGCTGTTTTTCTATCCCAAAGACCAGACGCCCGGCTGTACCAAAGAGGCTTGCGGTTTCCGGGATGCCTATCGGGAATTTGAGGAACTGGATACTGTGATTCTGGGGATCAACAAGGATTCAGTTGCCTCCCATCAGAAGTTCATTGAAAAGCAGGAACTTCCGTTTCTTTTGTTAAGTGACCCCGACGGCGAAATTTGCGAAAAGTACGGAGTAATCAAGGAAAAAAACATGTTTGGCAAGAAACGTTTGGGAATTGAACGTTCCACTTTTGTGATTGACAAGGATGGAAAAATCGCAAAGGTTTACCGTAAAGTGAAAGTAACGGGACATGTAGAAGAAGTGTTGCAGTTTGTCAAGGATTATCTACAATAAATCATGATCAGATCCAGAAGGGTTTCCCAGGTGAAACCCTTTTTATCCATTTGAAAAAGGGGGAGCGTACGGTTGGATCATCTCACTTATGACTGGCCTGATTATTACGACTGGACTTCACCGGGGCTTGATTATGATATTTCCTATTATACAGAGCTGGCAAAGCAGTCCGGAGGCCCTGTGCTGGAATTGGGATGCGGTACCGGCCGGTGCACCTTGCCGATTGCACTGGCCGGAATTCCGGTGGTCGGTTTGGATGCGAATGAATCCATGTTAAACCGGGCCAGGCAAAAAACGCGACAGATAAACCTGAAAGAAAAGATCAAGTGGGTAAATGGCAATATGACAAACTTCGATCTGAAACAGAAGTTTCCTTTAATCATCATTCCTTACCGCTCTTTCTTGCATTTATTGACGATCCGCGACCAGGTGCATGCTTTAAACCGTATTTGCCAACACCTTACCGATGACGGCATTTTTGCTTTTAATGTTTTTGTACCTTCTGTAAAACATTTGTATGAAATGGACAACCGATATTCCTACCGTGGTTCCTTCCCGGTTCCAGGTACTGCTGAAACCGTTGAACTCATTGATTTTACAGAATACGACCATTTTTCCCAACAGGCGAGCATCATTCGGTATTTCGAGCGATACAGCCAGTCCGGCCAGCTGATCGAACGGATTCGCACCACATTTCGTTTAAGATATGTGTACCCGGCTGAACTGAGTCACTTGTTGGCATTGTGCGGGTTTAAAATCCGGCACCGATATGGGGATTTTCGCCGGATGCCATTTGACAGGCACAGTCAGGAACTGGTCATTGAAGCAGTAAAGCGAAAAGTATAATGAGCAGAAAGAGGGAGTATTGTGAAACAGAAACCAAAACGGGTACCTACACGCAAGATTTTGGAACAATTAAAAAAAATGTATCCGGATGCACACTGTGAACTTCATTTTAAGAATCCATTTCAGTTGTTGATTGCTACCATTTTGTCTGCCCAGTCGACCGATCGGCAAGTTAATAAAGTAACGCAGTCTCTATTTGAAAAATATCCTTCTCCCCAGGATTTTGTTCAATTGACGGAAGAAGAACTGGCAGAGCATATTCGTGGTCTGGGACTGTTCCGCAATAAAAGCAGAAATATCCTGCAAACTTGTCGGATTCTTGTCAATCAGTATGGTGGGGAAGTTCCTCAGAAAAGGGATCAATTGGAATCTTTACCAGGAGTTGGACGGAAGACGGCCAATGTTGTTCTGTCTAATGCTTTCGGTGTGCCAGCTTTGGCTGTTGACACTCATGTGCATCGGGTTGCCAATCGATTGGCCCTGGCAAATAGCAAGACACCGCTGGAAACAGAACGGCAGTTGATGAAAAAAGTTCCACGCGTTTTGTGGAGTGATACCCATCACCAGCTTATCTGGCATGGACGCCGCTGTTGTACTGCCCGCAATCCCAAATGTGAAGTATGCGATTTGCTGCCGTATTGCTGGTATGGAAAGAATGAAGGAGAAAAACACAAAAAATAAGGACATAAGATGGATATTTCAAGTAAGGAAATTTACATGGTTAAATTTAATTATTTTTATGTTAAAATAAAAGAAAACAAAGCATGATACGCCTCTTTGTTGGCGATCATGCTCAAATATGAACAATTAGACATTGGATTGTTCTGTTTTTTCCTCATCTTTTGTGGTATGTTCATAAGCGAATCCAATATATAACGCGCCCAAGGCAATCAGGAAGTAAACAATTTCTGTGATGAGGGTGATATCCAGAAGACTGAATAATTGATCACTGAACAATCCCATAATTGCCAGTAAACCGTAAAAAATGCCTAATACTTTCATTGCCAGTTGATTCCAGCTCTCTTTTCTCCCAGCCCCCAAAAAAAGGAGACCGCTTACCAAATGCACAATATTATGGGTTGGATTCAGCTGAAACAATTCGGAGGAAGATAAAAAGAAACCTGCAATTCCATATAAAGTAAGGACTCCTCCAAAAATTTGAGACCAGAACTTTGGCATAGGACTCACTCACTTTCTTTTTTTGATTGATATATATGAACCAGCTTTTGCTGGCATGCCATTTGTGGCAAAGAATCGCGCATATTTTTTGCTGCCATAAAGAAAGTAAAGAAAAAGTTATTTGTAAAAAAGGGGAAAATGATTATTTTTATCGAACGTTAGATTAAATAGGCATTAAATTGACAAAATCACCAGATAACAAGTAAACTAATTATATAGATTATTAAATTAGAATGGTTTTTAATGTGGAAACCTGCGAGGTGAAGACCAATGAGTAATAAACTTCTTGAAATGGCTGTTGAGACCCTGAAAGAGAATGGTGTGCGTATGACACCGCAACGCCATGCCATTCTTGGTTATCTTTATTCCGTAACCAGTCATCCGACAGCAGACGAAATCTATAAGGCGTTGGAAGGAACATTTCCCAATATGAGTGTAGCGACCGTTTACAATAACCTTCGAGTTTTCAAGGATGTCGGATTGGTTCGTGAAATGACCTACGGGGATGCTTCCAGCCGTTTTGATGCGAATATGATTGAGCATTATCATATTATCTGCAATTCTTGCGGCAAGATTATTGATTTTGACCATCGTCCTCTGAATGAAATTGAAGAAAAAGCAGAGACGATAACTGGATTCAAGGTACAGTCACATCGTCTGGAACTGTATGGAATTTGTCCGGATTGCCAAATAAGGTCCAATCAATAAAAAACCCTGCCCGTTTGGTTGCAGGGTTTTTATGCTTTCGTACCGGTTAGGCATTCTTTTTTGACGGCTGTGGGAAGAACGGCTTTTTTGGGATCCAGTTCAGTCCGGCGACGAATGGCGCGCAAGGAGCCTTCGGCATCCATTTCAGCATAATCGCCTGTGCTAATCCAGCCGTTGCTGTAACCGTTCATTTCTGACAGTGGCACTTTATAGTACCCAAGAATCACATGGGGGCATTTAATCAGCAGTTCCCCATCGGTCTGAATGCGCAATTCTATACCCGGGAGCGGTTTGCCCGCCGTTCCCGGGTGGGGATGGGTCAGGCTGGTTGCCGAGATGACAGAGGCGCATTCCGGCAAGTAATATCCTTCAACAATCGGGAGATCAATGCACCAGAAAAAGCGGTGAAGTTGAACAGGGAGTGGAGTGCCGCCAGACAGCACAAAACGAACTTGTCCTCCCAGTTGCTGCTTGACCGGTGCAAAAAAAATCGTTTGAAAAAGAGAGTGTTTCAGTTCTAAAGACTTGGACATGGGCCAGTTATAGCCTTTGCTTTTTAATTCGTAAATTTTTTCTGCCTGTTGCAGCGCTTTTTGAAACAGATAATATTTTGTTGAAGAAGAGCGGATTTGCTTCATTAAATGTCCATAAATTGTTTGAATAAGCGTAGGGGTTAAAACCAGCATGGTTGGTTTTATGTACTGACTGGCCGTTAACCAGTCTGCCTTTTTCGAAAGATAGGAAATTTCTGCTCCCGATGCGAGGGGAGCGAGATAGCCGGCAATTCGTTCAAAAGGATGCGACAGGGATAAAATGGACAGAAAATGATCGTGTTTGGAATATGGAATGGCATACAGAAAGCTTTCCAGGTTGTTGATCAAATTGCTATGGGATAACATGACGCCTTTGTTTGCTTCAGCACATTCATTGGAATAATGCAGAATGGCTACTTCTGAGGGCTGGATGGCGGGATATGCCCAATCCATTTCTTCTGTAGACACTGCCTGCCCGATCTGAATAATTGTATCAAATTGCAAAGCCCTTTGGTCCCCTTTTGCTTCACCGTATAAAAGAATATAGTGTTTCAATCCGGATGACTTATCCTTAAGCTTTTCCAGCAACGTGTATTGATCCGTGATCACTCCTTCCGTATCGGCATGGCTGAGAATTTCCCGGATCTGTTTTGGATGGCGGTCAGGTGCGATGGGAACGGAAACAGCTCCCAGGCTGAACACGGCAAATTCACTGATCACCCAGCGAGGGTGATTTTCTGCGATCAAAGCAATCTTGGCCCCTGGACGGATTCCGATTTTCTCCAGGCCAAGTGCGAAATCACGGATCATGTTCCAGAGGCGCTGGTAGGTAAGTTTATATATCTTTCCGTTTTCTTCCCATGAAAGGGCTGTTTTTTCCGGAAAGCGCCGGACGGTATTTGCCAGCATTTCCAGAAGATTGTGGAATTTCATCTTCCTGCCTCCTTGCTTGAGCTTTTTATACGCATATGTTCGAGAGGAGTGCAAGCAATTCCTTTTTTTTAATAAAAATCCAGCAGCTATAGGCTGGATCAGAGCGTTGTTCTGTTAAAAAATAAAGGAAAAAGCAGAAAAATGCAGGAATTTGTTTTATAATTTCTGGACAGGCAGTCCGATATAAAGATCCGTCTTGTTTGATAAATGTGAGCGGGGCAACCTTGAGTAAGGTATCCCAATAATACGATGTTCAATTCGATTGAATTTCGACGGGAACATCTTTGGGCTCCAGGGACAGAATTGCTTTGCAATGCATGCATTCATCCCTTTTGCCCAAAATTTTTGTTTGTTTTTTGCATGAAGGGCATTGGATCGAAATAGAGTGGGTAGACACAATGCCAGCCCAGAAATATATTCCGACACTTGTCAGGATCAGGATCAAACCGGTTGAGAAAAACAGGATGATCAGGTTTTTAAATAAAAAAACCAGATACATCACGCCCATTCCAGCAAAGATGAAAAACATGGCAAAGGCACGTATTTTGTTAAGTTTTCCGGAAAACAGCATGATTTTCTTCCTTTCACATAACGATGTTTCCATCCTGGACAGCTTGATTTTATCATGAACAAATTTTACATGCAACGAAATTACAGATCAATACGCAATTTTTTGACAAATGAATGTGAGGGTCTCAGATGATGTCGAATAGAAAAAAGGTAACATTGGCCATGTTGATTGCCACTTTTCTGGCGGCTATTGAAGTGACGGTTGTCAGCACAGCTATCCCGCGTATTGCAAGTGAACTTGGGGAAATTCAGCATATCAGCTGGGTATTTGCCTCGTATTTGCTTACATCCACTGTTGCTACTCCGATATTTGGCAAACTGGCTGATTTGTTTGGCCGCAGGCGCAATTTTGTATGGGGAGCAGTTATTTTCCTGTCAGGCTCCATGTTGTCGGGAACAGCCCAATCGATGCAGCAGTTGATATGGTTTCGGGCTGTACAGGGGATCGGGGCAGGCGCGATTATGCCGACCACATTTACGATCATTGGGGATATTTATCCGTATGAAGAACGGGCCAAAGTTCAGGGGTGGATCAGTTCTGTCTGGGGACTGTCCGGGTTGATCGGTCCTCTCGTTGGCGGTTTTCTGGTTGACTATGTTTCCTGGCGCTGGATTTTTTATTTGAATTTGCCGTTTGGCTTTGTGTCAGTTGTCATGGTTTTGCTGTTTTTAAAAGAAGAAGGGAAGTTGCAGAGAATAAAAATAGATTACTGGGGTATTATCACCTTTTCCATCGCAGTCACCTCTTTATTATATGTTTTATCGGCAGGCGGAGTGGTTGTTCCCTGGAACACCCCCTATCTGATCGGTTTGATGGTACTTGGTGCAGCAGGGTTGGTTCTGTTTTTCTGGATAGAAACAAAAGTGAGCGAACCGATGTTGCCGCTCCACCTGTTCAGGGTCCCGGCCATTCTGATGGCAAATATGGTTGGTTTCCTGGCCAGTTCAATTTTAATTGCTTTAAACGTCTATTTGCCTTTTTGGATGCAGGGAGTAATCGGGAGGGGAGCGACCGAATCAGGGCTGGTTCTGTTGCCCATGTCGCTTGGGTGGCTGTTTGGGGCAATCATTGGAGGACGCCTGATGCTCAAAACCGGACCGCGCCAGACTGCGCTTTACGGGATGATATTCATATTGGCAGGCACTATAATATTGGGGAAGATGGATACAGATACGCCTGCCTGGATTTTGCCGGTGGTGATGCTGGTCAGCGGGTTGGGGTTTGGTTTTGTCATGACCGTATGCACGGTGATTGTCCAATCAATGGTGGGATGGAATTTACGAGGAGTGGCTACTGCTTCTAATACATTCTTACGTTCTCTTGGACAAACTGTGGGGATTGCCGTTTTTGGAACCCTGTTTAACCATTCGATGATCGAATATGTAATGGCCCATCCTCAGGAAGGAAAATCTGTTGCTATTGCCGATGTGAATCGTCTGCTTAATCCGCATCATTTATCTTCAGTACCGGAACAACTGTTAAACTATATGCGTGAGGCGTTGGCACTCAGCATGCAACATATATTTATTATTTTGACAGGTATCGCCATTGTGGCGATTTGTCTGGTTTCAGGTTTGCCCCGAAGCAAACCCGAACCGGCAGGAACACCATCAGAATTAGAAAGAGCATAATAACCGGTAATATTTTTTTAAAAAAGTGTTGACTATTTTTCATGAGCATGTTATTATCATATCTGTCGCCGCGATAAAGCGGCAAACAAACAAAACAAAGTGTTCCTTGAAAACTGAAGAGTGAAGACGTGACTCGTTAATTCTAATTGAGCAATCAAACCTTATCCACATAGTGGATCAGTTGTTCCAAGTGCTGAAAGCACCAGGAACAACTTTATTGGAGAGTTTGATCCTGGCTCAGGATGAACGCTGGCGGCGTGCCTAATACATGCAAGTCGAGCGGGGTCTGGCCCTTCGGGGCGGGACCCAGCGGCGAACGGGTGAG
>NZ_JACEOL010000052.1 GCF_013868055.1 Thermoactinomyces mirandus
CCCCGTCAGGGCATAGGTGAGGTGATCGATCACGGGAAAATCTTTCCGGTTATATGTTGCGGCCAGATGGGCTTCGGCCATCGCCATTCCCACGGCCATGGCGATTCCCTGGCCCAGCGGTCCCGTGGTCGCTTCCACCCCGTCTGTATGGCCCACTTCCGGGTGGCCGGGAGTTTTGGAACCCCACTTGCGAAATGCTTTCAAATCGTCCATGGATACGTCATAGCCGGACAGGTGCAGCAGGCTGTACAGCAGCATGGATCCGTGGCCCGCTGAAAGAATGAAGCGGTCCCGGTTAAACCATTTGGAATTTTTCGGATTGTGGTTCATAAAGTCGGTCCACAAGGTGTACGCCATCGGGGCAGCACCCATGGGCAGGCCCGGGTGGCCCGAGTTGGCTTTCTCAATGGCATCAATGGATAAGGTGCGAATTGTGTTGATTGATAGTTGTTCGGCAACGTTTGACATCATGCAATCTCCTTCTCAAGAAAAGGAATTTTTACTCCTGTTTCAGGTTGAGCAAAATCATTTTTTCTTTTAATTGTTTTTGGATAAAGCCAGGTTCTCCTGCTTATTCTCCTGATAGAAGTAATAAGCAAGATACAGGAATGATAACACCGGTACCACAAATGATATTTGCATGGAACCAAAAATATCAGAGAACAATCCCTGAATTGGCGGTGTTACAGCTCCGCCGATAATAGACATAACCAAAATTGCGCCGGCTGTTTCTCTGTATTTGTCTTTAACCGTTTCCAGTGTTCTACCATATATGGTTGGCCACAACGGACCGAATAATACGCTTACAAAGACGGCCCCATATACGGCTGTCATGTTTGGTACCAGCACAACATAGGTTAACAACATGGTACCAATTATAGAGTAGATTGTTAATACCAATGTTGTTCTGAATTTGGCTATCAGGAAGTTGGCCAGGAATCTTCCGATAAAGAAGGCGATAAAGCTGTACACCATGAAATTGGAAGCAAAACGTTCGTTCACTTCAGGATTGATATCCAGAGCCAGGCGGATCGTAAATGACCAGACGGTTGTTTGCAATCCCATATAAATGAACTGAGCGAGGATCCCTTTTTTGAACGGGGTGTTTTTGATCAAATATTTCAGTGTCTCAACCAGGCCAACCCCGCTTTTGTCAGCCTTTGTCTCCACGGCTTTTGTGTTCGGGAACTTGAAGATGATAAACATGACTAATACAACAAACAAAATCATCAGAATGAATTTATACGTCACCAACGTACGTTGGAGCATTTCCAGGCTAAATTGCTCCGCTTCAGCCGGACTCATGCCGGCGAGTTGTGATTCAAGACTTGCCCCTTCGGTAAACACAAAGTATTTACCTAGCAGAATACCGGTCATGGCGCCAATTGGATAAAAGACTTGCGCGATATTAATCCTTTGAGTAGCGCTTTCTTTTGGGCCAAGCATGGTAGTATAGGTATTTGCTGAAGTTTCCAGAAAGCTTAATCCAACGGCGATGGCAAAGATGGAAAACAGGAAGAAACCATAAGTTACTGAGTTGGATGCCGGGAAGAACAGGAAACAACCAATAATGTAAAAGATCAACCCAATAACAATTGCCACACGGTAACTGGTCTTCTTGATCACCGTTGCCGCCGGTATGGCAAGCAGGAAATATCCTCCGTAAAAAGCACTTTGTACGAAACCTGTCGCAAAATCGCTTAATTCAAACACTGTTTTGAACTGTGTGATCAAAATGTCATTCAAACTTGCCGCTGCACCCCATAACGGAAATAACAGCGTAACCAGTACAAACTGCAATATGGGAACACGGTTTAAATAGCCGTCAGGATATTGAACAAGCTTTTTATTATTCATAATTGATCCACCTTTACATTTATTGGTCCTTTCCTCAACGCTTCGACTTCTTCCATGGTCGGCAATGAAGGTTGTGCACCCAGTTTTGTGACAGTTAAAGCAGATGCTGCCACTGCCAGTTCAATGGCCTGATCAATACTCAAATCTTTTGACAAGCCAAAAGCAAAACTGCCAATAAAGGAATCTCCGGCTGCAGTCGTATCAACCGCCTTTACCTTGTAAGGCTTGAAGTGCTCAAATTGTTCATGGTTTCGGCAGACAACCCCTTTTTCTCCAAGAGTGATAATTACATTTTTGTAGCCCTGATTTAACAACATTTCCGAAGCTTTTCTGGCGTCTTCCAGGCTTTTGACTTCCACGTTTGCCAATAGACTGGCCTCAGTTTCATTTGGAATAATATAATCCACTTTATTTACAATATCCGGATTGATTTTCTGTGCCGGAGCAGGGTTGAGAATTACTGTTTTTCCATGTCTGTTGGCAAGATCAACTGCCTTGTAAACAGTTGCCATCGGAATTTCCAACTGCAAGACAACAATATCTGAAGTCCTGATTACCGTTTCCATGTTTTCAATATCCTGTTCCGTCAGTTTCAGGTTTGCTCCCGGGACAACGATAATCCGGTTGTTTCCTGTTGAATCGATAACAATATTGCCGATTCCGGTACTTGCTTCGGGATCAAACAATACAGAATGGAAATCAATCCCGTTTGCCTTCAGGGCTTCCATATGCTCTTTCCCGAAATCATCTTTCCCAAGCTTTCCGGCCATCGTTACATTTCCGCCCAATCTGGCCGCGGCAACTGCCTGGTTCGCTCCCTTTCCGCCCGTAAACCGGTTAAATGTTTTTCCAATCGTCGTTTCTCCTTCTACCGGAACCTTATCAGTCTGCACTACCAAATCTGTCATAAAACTGCCTATGACCAATATCTTTTTCATGATAGACATCCTTCTCTCTGTCATTTTTCAATAAAGCCACCCTCTAGCAGTTGTTTGCCCAGACTTCCGCCCGGATGGTATAATCCGAAATCTTTCTTTTTAAACCCTTTCATTCTGGAAACGGTTACGGCCAGGGCATCTCCAACCACCAATGTTGCGGTTGAACTGTTGGTAGGAGCCAGATTATGCTGGTCCGCTTCCCGATCGACGCAAACTTCTATAGTAATCTCGCTATTTTTGGCCAATGTCGAATTTTTGTTTCCAGTCATGGAAAGCAGACTGGCACCAATCATTTTGATGGATGGCAGCGTATTCAAAACTTCTTTCGTTTCCCCGCTGTTGGAAATGGCAATCACAATATCATCTTTTTCGATCATTCCCAAGTCACCATGAACCGCCTCTGTCGCATGAACAAAAAACGCCGGTGTTCCTGTACTTGCAAAGGTTGCAGCCAGTTTCTTCCCTATATGTCCTGATTTTCCAACACCCAGAAAAATAACTTTCCCCTTGCAATTCAATATTTTTTCGACTGCTTGTGCATAAGCATCGTCAACATTCTCCTTCACGCCAATGATCGAACTGATTTCTGATTCCATGACTTCGGCTATCATTTCTTTAATACTCATGTTAAAACTCCCTTTTCCTGTGGAAATTCAATTGAAATGCACTTGAACAACCATTCTTTGCCTGTTTGTTTTTATTAGAGGGTGATGTAATCGATTTCTATACAAGCGTTTTTAAATATAACCAAATACCGTTTCCGATGTTGTTTGGTAATCGATTTCTATACTGCCATTTTTTTAAAATCGATTACTAAAACGTAATCGATTTACAGGATTTCTTTCACCGAATTTCCAGGCATAAATATACTCTCAGTTATAATACTGGCATTTTTCAGCTGTTTTTTATTTTTCAATTGATCCAGCAACAATTCGGCTACCTTTCTGCCAATATAGGTTGTGTCCTGTTCAACACAGGTGATCCGGGGACACATTAAATCCTGATTGGCCAATGCGCCAAAGGAAATGAGGGAAAGATCGTCTGGAATATTTACGTTGCCTTCTTTCAACACTTTCATTGCACCTTTTGTCATCAGGTTATTGCAACTGAATAAAGCAGTCGGCAATTCATCGCCTGTTTGCAGGAACTGTTTCAACACATCATAAGCTTTCTTTTCTTCAAAGCCGCCGTTATAAATCCACTTCTCATCAATAGACAGGCCATGGTCCTCCATTGCTTTTTTATAACCCAGAAAACGTTCTTCTCCGGTACTTGTGTTCAGGGTGCCGTTAATGATGCCAATTTTCTTGTGGCCTTTTTTGATCAGGAATTCGGTTAAAGAACAGGCTTCTTTAAAATTATCTGTCCCTACAAACGGCAATTGCAAATCTTTTATTTTCCTGTCTACCAGGACAATCGGCACATTTTGATTGATCAACTCTGATAAATCCGTATTTTGACTGTCACTTGGGGCAATGGCGATTGCATCAATGTTTCTGCTCAGCAGCATACGGATAATTTCTTTCTCTTTTTTGGGGGATTCATCCGTATTGCAGGTAATCAGGTTGTACCCCTCTGTGAAAAGATAATCATCAATTTGCTTGGCAATATTCGTATAGTAAGGATTTTTTATATCTGCCACAATAATTGCAACCAGATTGGATTTTCTGGATCGTAAGTTCCTTGCAACCAGATTTGGTTCGTAGTTTAATTCCTTCATGGCTTTAAGTACCTTTTTTTTGGTTTCGATGTTAACCGGGTAGTTATCATTTAATACCCTGGAAACGGTTGCAGTAGAAACGCCTGTATATTTAGCGATATCTTTCATTGTGACATTCTTTGACTTCACCAACATCACCCTTCTCAAAAATACGTGGGAAAAGGCTATCTGACACCAACCGTAAGCAAAATATTTGCAAAGGTACGTGTTTCACCCGTATTTATTCCCAGTATTATATTCTTGGCTTGAGCTGCTTCATAAAACTCATAGCGGCCCAGTTTATCCAATTCTCCAGT
Source organism: Thermoactinomyces mirandus (assembly GCF_013868055.1). Lineage (GTDB taxonomy): Bacteria > Bacillota > Bacilli > Thermoactinomycetales > Thermoactinomycetaceae > Thermoactinomyces > Thermoactinomyces mirandus. The sequence continues at coordinate 4,812 of NZ_JACEOL010000052.1, forward strand.
ATCCAGTATATCAATAAATTCCTTGAAAATCTCGGGTTCTTCCCCGCCTTGTGGATCCATAACCTCAGCTTTTTCAAAATTCGTTGTGTTATTCAATACTTTCAATACATCAGTAACTGTTGGCAGGTCTGGAGCCAGTCCAAGAAAAACTCTGGTTGTGTTTTCATTGGTGCAGGAATTCAACGGGTAATTTCCATCAGCAATCAGGATTTTGTCTCCATGACCGCAAGAAGCAACGACTTCCAGAATTTTGGGATGAATACAATCTGTTGTTAACATAATAGCCCTCCTATATATATTGCTTACAAGTTGGCATTGAATATAGTAATCGATTAATAGAAATCGATTTCACAATCAATTATAGTTTGCTTATCTGGAAATGTCAATGGCTTACATTTTGTTGGCTCATTATGGAAACTTTCCAAAGATAACGGCATTGTGACACAAAAACCCCCGATGAAATTACCGGGGGAAAATTGGCCGATTCTTTATTTCAACGGTCGGATTTCTTCCTTTTCCTGCGTCGGATTCCATACTTGTAAGCCTTTCGGATAGCTGTTGATTGACTGATTTTCAGGACCCTGGCAACTTCATAAGAACTTCCGTATTTTTCAAAAGCAGCGGTCAGAATACTGCACTCTGCCCGTTCGATTGCCTGCCGGAACCCTCCCGCTTCCCAAAAATTGCTTCTGCCATGCAAAAGGACATCTGTATTCTCCGTTTGCTTCCCGGAAACGGAAAAAACCTCTTCAACCGTAATATGTCCATCGGTTGAAAGAGACAGATGTTCCGGGAGAATCTCATGACAGGAGGTAGTGACAACCAGGCGTTCAATAAAATTGGCCAGTTCGCGAATATTTCCCGGCCAGGGATAGTTCTGAAAAATTTCAAGGGCTTCAGGCGTCAGTTTCTTCTCCGTCTGGTATTTTCGGTTATATTTATCCAAAAAAAACCGGGTCAGCGGCAATATTTCCTCCGGCCGTTTCCTGAGCGGCGGGATTTCAATCGGTACCACATACAGCCGATAATACAGATCCTCGCGAAATTGCCCGTCTGCCACCATTTTTTTTAAATTCCGATTGGTTGCGGCAATAATTCTTGCATTGACTTTTTTGGTTTTGACGCCGCCTACCCGGTGAAATTCCTGATCCTGCAATACACGTAGCAGTTTTACCTGCAGATGGAGAGGCAATTCCCCGATTTCGTCGAGAAAAAGCGTCCCGTTATTGGCCAGTTCAAACAGTCCGGGTTTCCCGTTTTTATTTGCTCCGGTAAATGCGCCCGATTCATAGCCAAAAAGTTCGGATTCCAGCAGTTCCTGGGGAATCGCACCGCAATTCACCTTAATAAATGAGCCTTTTTCATACTGTTTGCTGTTTTTGTGGATCATGCGGGCAACTACTTCTTTTCCAACGCCCGACTCGCCGAGCAACAATACAGTCGTATCCGTCATCGCCACACGCCCGGCCACTTCCATCACCTGTTTCATTGCCGGACTGGCAACCACGACCGGTTCGTCTTTCGCGTGGAATTTGCGCAATTGCGACAGTTCTTCACGCAGCCGGTTCAGCTCTGTAATATCGCGGAGATTGGTAACAACCCGGATTACTTCTCCCTGGTCATTAAACACGGGACTCCCGGTCATCATGATAACTTTTCCGCGCCAATTTTCCTGAATCCGGGTAACCGGCTTTTTCTGTTTAATCACTTCCATCGATACCGATTTATCGACAAATCCTCTCTTTTCAAGATAACGCATATCCTTGCCGATATAATATTCTTTCGGAATGCCTGTCAGCCGTTCAATCGCATTATTTGTCTTTCGCGTAATCCCGTTGGCATCGACAATATAAATGGCATCATAGGAATTTTGAATGGTTGCATCCAGCTCATCTCCAACCGCTTTGGCCTCAGCCAGCTGCTGCTCCATTTTTTCCAGAGGGGTTATGTTTGTTGCATGGAGGATGGCTCTTGTTTCGTTGGCGCTGTCTGAATACGAGTAGAGATTCAGCTGCAATCCCATCCCTTTGTGCCTGATTTTCCAGCTGGCCGGCAAAACACCGGTCCCGGAAAGATATTGTTCCAGCCGGGCAATTTTCCACAATTCTTTTGGTTCTCCAAACCACTTTCGAATCATTTCACTGGCATATAAAACAGTATGATTCCGGGCAAAGACAACCATTCCCGTTTCCAGATTTCTGATCGCTTCTTCCCTGTCTTCTTTCCCCATCCTGAACCCCCTTTTTTCCGGAAAAATTGCATACGTATGAATTATCTGTCAATAGTGAATAATCCTCTATATTTTTATTGTCAACAAACAAAAAACAAACGACGATTTGCCGTTTGTCACAGAGGCGGAAATGGATCTGGTTGACTGTTGCACCCATGGCCGCTTTAAAACCGGTATCCTTCAGGATCTTTTATTTTCCCAGCAGCCGGGCGGCAATGATATTTTTCTGGATTTCACTGGTTCCTTCATAAATCCTGGTGATCCTGGCATCCCGATAGAAACGTTCGACTGCATACTCCTTCATATAGCCGATACCGCCGAAAATTTGCAGTGCCCGGTCGGCAACTCTGTTAAATGTTTCGCTGGCATAGTATTTTGTCATGGCCGCTTCTTTGATCGCTTTTTCTCCATTTTCCAGCTTTTGAGCGACCTGGTAATTAAAAGCCCGTCCAACTTCCGTTTCAGTGGCCATATCAGACAGCATCCATCGCAATCCCTGATTTTCCGCGATTGGCCTTCCGAACTGCACACGTTGTTTCATATAAGCAGCGGCGAGCTCAATCAGCTTCAGACAAGAGCCGTACGCCCGTGCCGCCAGAGTGCACCGCCCTTCTGTCAGGATTTTAAGAGCTGAAACATATCCCATCCCTACTTCGCCGATCACATTTTCTGCAGGTACTTCACAATCTTCAAAATACAGCTGGGCGGTGTGTGAACCCCTTAAGCCCATTTTTCTGTCAACTGCTCCTACCTGAAAGCCGGGAAAACTTTTTTCAACGGCAAACGCCGTAAATCCGCCCCTGACTCCCCTGGCGGGGTCGGTAACAGCAATCACAGTAAAAAGATCAGCATCCGGGCCATTGGTAATGAAATGTTTCATCCCGTTCAAGATCCAGCGATCTCCTTTTTTCTCGGCCCGCGTTTTCAGATTGGCGGCATCCGATCCGGCTTCAGGTTCTGTCAGGGCAAAGGCAGCCAGCAATTTTCCTTTCGCCAGATCCGGTAAATATTTCTGTTTCAGATATTCACTTCCCAGGCGGACAATTCCCGTACTGCCAATGCCGGTATGGGCGCTGATGATCGAAACAAAGCCATTATGGGTTCGTCCCAGATTTTCCAGCACCAGGCATTTTCCGGTCACACCAAGACCAAGTCCTCCATATTCTTCCGGAATCCCTATCCCAAACAGGCCCAATTGTTTGGCCTGCTCCAACAGATGTTCGGGAACGCGATTCTCTTCTTCGATCTGATTGGCGTACGGCTCCACTTCTTTCTCCGCAAAATTCTTTACCGTCTTTGCAATCTGTTGCAATTCCCGGGAAAATACAATCATGGCTGACGCTCCTTTCTCATAGATGGAAGTAACCGGATCCAGTAATTTTGCGCTGAATCTCTTAAGGTTCCCTCATGGTTCTGCTTCGTTTATCACAAAATTCCTGACGACCGGACCAATGGACCGGATCTCTTCGCATGGTAACCCTTTTATGAACTGCTGCCTGACTATGCATTGGATTAAATATTGACATTTATATAAAATTAATGACCTAATTACCATTTCTCTTTTTCTCTTCTTCGGCCAGCACCCTGCGCAAAATTTTGCCTACAGCCGTTTTGGGCAAAGATTTACGAAACTCAATCTGTTTTGGCACTTTGAATGGAGCCAGATTCCTGCGGCAAAACTGCTCAATCTCTTTTCCGGTAACCTGGGCCTCCGGTTTCAGCACAATAAACGCTTTTACCGTCTCTCCCCGATACGGGTCCGTCACCCCAACCACCGCCGCTTCCATTACAGCCGGATGGGTGTAGAGCACTTCCTCAATTTCACGCGGATAAATATTATAGCCGCTGGCAATGATCAGATCCTTTTTCCGATCAACGATATAAAAAAAACCGTCCTGATCCATACGGGCGATATTCCCGGTAAATAACCAGCCGTCCCGTATGGCCTGCTTTGTCTCTTCCGGCATGTTCCAGTAACCTTTCATCACCTGGGGCCCACGAATTACCAGTTCTCCAGCTTCGCCGATCGGCAATGTTTCTGTCCCCGTCTTAAGATCAACAATCCGGGCTTCTGTTCCGGGAAGCGGAATTCCCACACTGCCCGGCTTTTTCTGCCCGGTACGGGGCGTGTTGTGCGTGGTAGGAGAAGCTTCAGAAAGTCCATAGCCTTCATACATGCTGGCCCCTGTTTTTTTCTCGAACGACTGGATCAGTTCCACCGGGATCGGCGCCGAACCGCTGTTGCAGATGCGAATCGAATCAATCCCGTACTGCTCCGCTTTCGGGTAGGAATTTAACGCCACATACATCGTAGGAACCCCGGGAAAACAGGTGGGACGATATTTTTTTATCGTCTGCAACACTTCCAGCGGTTCAAACCTGGACAGCAAGATTATTGTACTGCCATTTAAAATTCCCAAGTTCATCGCGCACGTCATGCCGTATATATGAAACAGGGGAATGGCGATCAAAATCCTGTCTGTTTCGGTAAGCGAATTGCCACGCGAGTGGTCGTTCAGTTGCAGTACATTGGTTACCAGATTGAAATGGGTAAGCATCGCACCCTTGGACCTGCCTGTGGTTCCGCCAGTATATTGGAAAACGGCCACATCCCGCTCAGGATCAATCGGCTCATCATCAGCCATAAAAGAAGTTCCCGCCAGGAGGTTGTCCCAGGAAACGGTATTTTGAGCCAATCCCGGGAAAACGGATTCGTCCGGTTTGACGACAACCACTTTTCTGAGACGGGAAAAAAGGTTTGTTTTTTTGAAGCGGGAATATAAATCGCCGAAAACTATTAAAACATCCGCACCTGAATCCTGTAAAACAAATTCGATTTCCCGTTTGGTGTACATCGGGTTAACCTGGACAACAATCGCTCCACACCGCAGAATTCCATAAAAAGCGACCACATATTGGGGGCAGTTGGGAAGCATTAATCCGATGCGATCCCCTTTTTTGACTCCAAGGCGCCTGAATGCCCCTGCCGCCAATCTCGATAAATCCTGTAACTTCCGGTAAGAAATTTCCGTCTCATAAAACTGGACGGCTGTCCTGTCCCCGTGTTGCCTGACGGTTTGATCAAGCATTTGCGGCAGCGACAGAAGCCTGCGTTGAATCGGTTTCCCTTTTGCATGGCTGACACTGCCAACCACGGTTACCATTTTCATTGATCATTCCCCTTTTTGAGAACGGATTTTATGTCCAGAATGGCAAAAGAGGCACTGGAAACAGCAATCAGTTCGCCATCCCCGGACAACAGTTTGCACTCTGCTACGGCAGTACGCTTGCCGAGGTGAAGGAGCTCCGCTTTTGTCTTCAACTTTCCCTCGTGAACGGCACGTATATAGTTGATCTTCATTTCGGAGGTGACGGATATTTTCCCGGGCGGCAATGCTTGAAAAACCATGGACCCCATAGTCGTATCGGCAATATAGGCGAGGACGCCTCCATGTACCGCCTGGTTCAGGTTAAACAGAAACGGGGTTACTTCCGTTTCAAATTGAAACGTTTTTTCCCCTGCCCATTGACCTTTAAAGCCGATCATTTCATGGAGATGAGTGGACACATTATTCCTGACGTTTAAAATCGCCTGCCTGACCCGTTTGAGCAGGAGTTTCTCCAGTTCAGTCCCGGATTCCGCCACTTCCTGAAAAAAATCATTTCTCATTAAATCCCTCCCCGCACATACAGGACTTGCCCGGTAATGAAACTGGATTCTTCAGAAACGAGGAACAGGACCGCATTGGCGATATCGCGAGGTTTCCCGGTACGTCCCAGAAGCGAACGTTCTGCAGCCGCTTTTTTCAGCTCCTCAAACGATATGCCGATCCTTTCCGCGGTTGCCCTGGTCATATCAGTCTCAATAAAACCAGGCGCCACCGCATTTACATTGATGTTAAACTTGCCCAGTTCAATGGCCAGTGTTTTCGTAAAACCCTGAATCCCGGCCTTCGCCGTTGCATAATTTAACTGTCCCCGGTTGCCGAGCGCCGAAGTGGAACTGAAGTTGACGATTTTCCCGTACCGCTGCGGCACCATGAAGCGTTGAGCTGCCCGGGAAGCATAAAACGCCCCTTTCAAATGCACATTCATGACGGTATCCCAATCGTCATCCGTCATTTTATGGACCAGATTGTCACGAATCACTCCCGCATTGTTCACCAGTATGTGCACCTGTCCAAACGTATCCGCCGTTTTTTGCACCATCTCTTCAACCTGTTGCCGATTTGTGATATCACAGGGTACCGCAATCGCATCCCCGCCTGCCTCGCAAATTGCGGCTGCCGTTTGCTCACATGCTTCCTCATTGATATCGGTCACCGTGATCCTTGCCCCTTCTTCAGCAAGACGCCTTGCTGTCGCTGCACCAATCCCTCTTCCGGAACCTGTCACAATAGCTGCACGATCTTTCAACCTCACGATTGATCCACTCCTTTATTAGTCAGTCTTGCAGTAAAAAAATCCATTCACTTGAGGGGAACCGTGTATTTCGCCCGCCCGATCGCCACTTTGTCCCCATTTTGCGTGGAAGCCCACACTTCACAGGAAACCGCCTGCTTTTTCCCCTCAATCCGGATTTCAGTCACTTTGCCTTCGCAAGTGATGATATCTCCGGGACGGACCATCCCCGTAAAGCGAATTCCAAAAGTACGCAAATCTCCCTCAACGCCAATTGTATCGGTCATCATCTGGCCGACAAAGGCCATGGTCAGCATGCCGTGGGCGATCACTCCGCCCAGACCGGCTTCTTTTGCATACTCATCAACCGTATGGATCGGGTTGAAATCACCGGAAGCGCCTGAATACATCACCAACTGTGTTTTTGTAACAGGCGGTTTCACCAGCGGCCCAATCGGATCACCTGGCTGAAATGGTCTCACGGCCGAAAACCTCCCTCCTGCGCGCGATAAATCACATTGGACCAGGCAATGAATACGGTTTTCCCTTCTTCATCGGTTCCTTTCTGCTCATAGACCAGAAAAATCATGCGCCCCAGTTTCCCTTTCTTCTCATAAACGTCAGCCAGTCTGGTTGAGCAATACAACACCTCTCCGGCATAAATGGGACGGAAATATTCAAAATGCTGTTCCCCGTGAATCAGGCCGTCCCGTTTGACGGAAAAGCCGGGAAGCTCTCCATAATCAAACGTACGGCTGAATGTTGGCGGAGCGATAATCTTTCCATAACGCGTCTTTTTCGCATATTCCTCATCACGATAAATCGGGTTTGAATCACCGATCGCATCGGCAAATTTTCGAATCGCTCCTTTTTCCACTTCATTTTTTACGGGAGTGGACTCCACCCCCACAAATGCCTGAAACTGGCTCAAATTCATTTCATCTTCCTCCTTTCCCAACTTATCTCCCATATTTGGCGATCGCCCGCGAAATCACCATTCGCTGGATTTCCGCTGTCCCTTCCCAGATTTGATAGATCTTGGCGTCGCGGGCCCACTTTTCAACCGGATATTCCTTGACATATCCGTACCCGCCAAGGATTTGAATGGCGTCAATCGTTGTTGCCATCGCTACGTCCCCTGCAAACAATTTGGCCATACTGCCTTCCCCCCGCTGAAAACGGACCCCTTTGTGGCGCATCCAGCCAGCCCGCCATGTCAACAGCCTGGCCGCATCAATCCGGGTGGCCATATCGGCCAATTTAAAAGCTACCGCCTGATGTTCAACAATGGGTTTTCCAAACTGGATCCGTTCTTTCGCATAACCCAACGCATATTCATAAGCGGCCCGGGCGATGCCAATGGCGGAGGAAGCCACGCCGGGGCGAGTATGTTCAAGCATTTTCAGGGCACCGATATAACCCGGTACATACTCCTGATCACCCGGTTCTCCACCCAGCCGGTTTTCAACCGGAATACGAACATCTTCCATGATAACCTGGGCAGTGTGGGAAGCCCGGACGCCCATTTTCCTTTCCTTGCGGCCCATCGAAAAACCGGGAATGTTCTTGTCATCGATGATAAACGCAGCAACACCTCCCCAGCCCTTGCTCCGGTCAAGGCTGGCGAACACGACATGAATGTCCGCAATGCCGCCGTTGGTGATAAACTGCTTTGTTCCATTCAATACGTAGTGATCGCCTTCCCGCCGCGCAGTCGTTTGGATAGAAGAAACATCCGAGCCTGCCCCCGGTTCCGTAAGTCCCATTGCCCCGATCTTGCAATTGTCCGGGTCACAAAGAATCGGCAGCCATTTTTTCTTTTGCCGGGTCGTTCCCATCGCCATTATCGCCGCAGCAGGAAGATGGGAACCGCTGACGGCAACGGCAATCCCGGCACAACCCCATGCCAGTTCCTCAGACACCAATAGACTGGTGACCGGATCGTCAATTCCGCCCCCTCCGTATTCCTCGGGATAGGAAAAAGTCGTAAGTCCGATCTTGTGGGCTTTTTTTACAATCTCCCAGGGAAATTCCTCGGTTTCATCGTAATAAGCGGCTTTCGGGCGAATTTCCTTTTCCGCAAATTCATGAGCCAGTCGTTGGATTTCACGCTGCTCCCGTGTCAACTCAAAATCGATCATCTTTATGAATGCCTCCTTGACAACGGTAAATTCTTCTTCCCTATTGAATCAGCCAGCCACCGTCAACAACAATGTTTGCCCCCGTGACATAAGATGCGTCTTCTGAAACAAGAAAAGCGACTGCACCCGCCACCTCCTCAGGCCTTCCCACCCGTTTCAGCGCCGTATGGCGCAAGATGCTGTTCGCAAATCTCTCGTTTTTCAAACCGGCTTCTGTCAGCGGAGTTTCAATAAATCCGGGACTGACGCAGTTCACCCGGATTCCGTATCGCGCCAGTTCATGGGCAAAAGCATGGGTAAGATTGATCACTCCCGCTTTGGCAGCGGAATAATGGGCAATTCGCGTACCAGGCCTGATTCCCGAAATGGACGCAATGTTGACAATGGATCGCCCGTCACCTCCCTGCATCAGCTTTGACAATTCCTTCGTCATCAGAAAAACGCTGCGCAAATTGGCCGCTTGTACTTCCTCCCATTCTGTTGCCGTAATATCTGATAGTCTGTTATGCCTTGAACCCCCTGCATTGTTTACAAGAATATCAATCTGGCCAAAACGCTCACGGACAAATCCAGCCAGTAACTTAACCTGGTTTTCATCGGTCACATCCGCGGTATAAACCGTTGCCGAGGCTTTATCAATATCTCCCGCCACTTTTTCCAATTTGAAACGTGTGCGCCCTGCCAGAACAAGATTTGCCCCTTCCCGGGCCAATCTTCTTGCGATCGCTTCCCCGATGCCGCTTCCTGCACCTGTGACGACTGCCACTTTTCCTTTGAGCCGCATGCCTGTTCCTCCTTTACCGGCTTCCGGATCTTCCGCTGCTCCTGATTTTAAAAGAGCCAAGTAGCGTGTGGCTTCCTCCCGCTTTCAACATTGCACCATGCACAAGACCCCCTCGCTGTTCGTTTTGCTGTGAACAAATCCCGTGTAATCAATTGCCAAAAACAAAAAAATCTATATATTTAAAAAGCAATTTGTATGCCAACCTCCCATCTACAGCAGAAAGGTGATACATTTAAGCCTCCTGCAGATTTTATTGAATCGGAGGTGTTTTTCAATCCTCAAATTAAATCATTTACGCATGAAATAATTCGACTTTGACTTAGCAAGATTGACTTAAGTTGTTTTAGTTATATTCAGACATTTTACTTACTCGTATTTTGCCAATAAAAGCAAAAAACACATACTGCTTTTGATTTTTGATAGAACAAGAAACTATCTCAAAATCAGAAAGCGGCATGTGTTATCCATCAATTTATTCATTTACCTGATTATAACTTTTCCAGTAAAAATTTGGTTAAAATATAATTAAATTCTTCTGGTTTTTCCCATTGGGGCCAGTGGCCGGCATCTTTAATAACAATAAATTCACTATTCGGAATCATTTTCTTAAGTTGCTTTCCCTCTTCTACTGTTGATGTCGGATCATGGTCTGTCCAAGCCAATAATGTTGGAACATTAATCTTACTGCACCACGATGGATCCCATGAATATCGTTCTCTTACCTTAATATCCTGAAGACACACAATGTTATAGACTGCTTCTTGATATTCAGGTCTTGTATAAATATCATAACGTGTTTTTATTAATTCATCCGTTACTTGACTTTTATCATACATTAACCATTCAAGTCTTGTTTTGACATTTTCATAATTGGCTTCAACTACTGCTTTTATTGTCGAATCCTTCAGTCTTTTCATTACTTCCGGCTTGTTATTTACATTTCCAGGTGTATTCAGCACCATGGCTTGTGTATACTCAGGATGATACGCTGCAAACCATGCAGCTACCCAGCCTCCCAAAGATTCTCCTGAAAGACAGACTTTTGACAGGCCAAGTGCCTGAATGACCCATAAAAGGTGGTCACTATAGTAATCAATACCATATTCCCGATTTGGTTTATCCGTATAGCCATGACCTACCATATCAATGCAAATCACACGAAACTTTTCACTTAAGCCTTTTACATTCCTTGCATAAGCTTCAATATGTCCTCCTGTACCATGAAGCAAAATAAGAGGCTCACCCTTTCCTGCTTCCAATACCCTTGTTTTAATTCCATTTGCATCCAAATAATATAACTTGAATTCTACATCCGCCAAATCTGTCCAAATAGTCATCTTAATCTCTCCCTGACTGAATTGAAAATATTTCCGCATGAAAACGATTGTACAAATTTTACAATGGCCATTCCGGTTATCCATTCCGGAATAGGTTCATAAAATGCCAGTTCTGATTCAAATTCCTGGAGAGCACCTGACAAAACAAGCCAGTTTCGGATTTCCTGCCCCCCATTGCCTCCGTTTTCCTCAATAAATTCGGTTGACCATTTTCTAATTGATTCAAAGTCTCGATCCTTGATTAATTGTAAAAACAGCCGGTCCCATTCTTCATTTACCGGACCTGATTTGATCCGGGTTACTCTCGCCTTTCGTGTTTCCAAATACTTCTCAAGCTGTTCTATTTCTTGACGGCCGTTTTGGAGAATGCGAATCAATTCCTGATCCTCCGGTTTGTTACTTTCGATTTTTGGAATTGGCACCCAATGGGATAAACCGCCAGAAGCTATGATAGCCACTTTTTTATTTGACTCCCATGACTCAATTGCTTTACGTAATATTTTGCCTAATTGAAAACAACGATCCATTGTCGGTAACGGCAACGCAACTGTATTGACCGCGATTGGTACAATCTGCATATTCAATTCAGGGTTTAGAAAATGGATAATCTGTGTATGACCATGGTCTACTTTCATTTTCATTGTGAAAGAAAAGTCTATATGATTTTCTAACCCGGTTGTCAAAATATGTTTGGCCAGGTCTTGTTCGACAGGGATTTTGTACTGAGGAATTTCCCAATCACCCCATCCTTCACATTCACCAATCCCAATCGTAAAAGATGGCATATGATCGTAAAAATAACTGTTAAAATGATCATCAGAAATTAATACAATTACATCTACTTTCATTTCTTCTAACCATTTTTTCATTTTCCTGGTTGTCTCAATAAACTGCTTCCCCCGATCTCCAGCCGCAGCTTCACTCGTCATAATCATAGGGCTGTGTGACATTGCAACACCTGCCATTATGTCAGCCATTTTCTCAACCCCCTGAATAACTTTTTCAGCACAAATATTTCCTGCAATCGCCTTAGCCCCTGACTCCTGAATCAAATCCAAACAAATCCTTGCCATAAGCCGCCAGTGCATCTTCGATTAATGAGGTTTTATGAGTAGCAACTGATAAAATATCTCTTATCATAAGTTCGATAATTCCGCCTTTATAAAGAGCTGCTCCTCCAAGTGTCAAGAGGATTTTTACAGCAATATCTGTACAATTTTTTATAATTTGTGTTCTGATTGCAAAGTACTCTGAACGCTTTGTTTTCCATCTGCCTCTTTTACTGTTTTCCAGTAAAGCAAAATACTTATCCATCAATGCATCGGCTGCATGTAACTGTGTCGTTATTTCAGCTAATACTCTTTGGCTTCGGGGGGACTCACTTTCTCTTATTCCATCCATCAATCGAATACGATTCTCGGTAGCCTTTTTAAATTCTTCAATCAAGCGCTCTGTACCCCCTAATGCTATGTTAGGAAAGCCTAAATAAAAAGCAGGATAGAATGGAACATGGTATAATGGATAATCCTTGTCATAATCTTCTTCAGGTGGTCTTCCAGTTGCATCGGCTGCCTTCAAACGTAAAATACGCTCCATGGGAACGTAAACATTGTCCGCAATTACCTGGTTACTGCCGGTTCCTCTAAGCCCGAAAGTATCCCAGTTATTTATAACTTTAACTTCTGATCTTTTTAACATTGGCAGACAAACTTCAGGTTCTGAACTATCAGAAAAATGGATTTTAACACCAAGGCCGACCCAATCACTGTAATTAACGCCGCTGGCAAAATCCCATTTTCCACTGATCCGATATCCATTACCATCTTTTTCTGCTTTTCCTACTGCCGCAAATACATCACAAATGAGACCCCCTTGATTTATAATTTCTTCTCTTCCTTTTTCAGGAAGATAAGCTGGCAATATGTTGTGTAAAGGATAAAGATAAGTCAACCAGCCTGCTGAAACATTGTGATATGATACAATCCGGACAATTTTTGCAAACGTTCTCAAATTGATTTGAGGTCCGCCATATTTTTTAGGAAGCATAATCTTGGATATCTGAGTCTCTTTTATAAGATTGATTACATTTTCAGAAACTGTCGCATTCTTCTCTGCTTCTTGTGCTTCACGTTCTGCAAGTTCACCAATTCTCTTTGCGCCCTCCAATAACTCTTTAATGATTGTACTTTGTTCCATTAGCAGATCATTCTTCATACCAAGTCACCCCTTTTAAATTATTCAACGACTGTCAGTGAGTTATTCATTGCATTATTGATATCACTTGTATATTTGCTTTAAATAAAGTATATTTAATTAGGAATATTTTAACTAGAACAAAAAGTATTTATATTTTTTATATTTATAAATATTTTTTGTTCTTTTCAGAAAATAACACCAGTCAGAATATGAATATTATTCGGCAATAAATAAAGACCGCCCAGTTTGATCTGAACGGTTCTTTGTTTAAGAATAATGATCCATTTTCTATATAAAGTCTATTTCTCCAAGCGCAACCAATGATTTAATGATTAGAAACAGCTGATTCATTTCATTTGAATCGCGAAGATCCTTTTCCAATAAACCTTCTATTCTTTTAATTCTATGCCTTAATCCACTCATTGAAAGTTTAAGATCATCCATTGTTTGTTTGAGTTTCCCGCCATTTTTCAAGTAGATGTATAAAGTTTTAAGCAGTTCGACTGATCTTGGATCCTTTTGATTATATAAAGGTCCCAACTCTTCTTCCGCCATCATTTTTATCCCACTTGTATTTTTCGAATTGATCAATACACCAATAATTCCCAATGAATGAAATTCAGCAATTTTCTTTTTCATGGTCAATCGTAAAGCAATGGAGGCTTCCTCATAATGCCTTGAAGCATTTTCAATACGATCCCCCTGGTTACTGATTCCTGTCATGAAATCAACTCCAGGATATTTTTGCTTCAATTCATTTTGAAAATTTTTTATTATATCAGGGATCATCAGTTTCTCATTGCTTTCTTTCGTCATTAACAAAATAATATTTCCTTCACGCTGTCCTACTAATACAGGGTATTTTTTTCTGTTAAAAAATCGAAAAGCTGTTTCAAGAATTTGCTCTTGTAAAAGAAATTCTTCTTCAACAGACAGTTCTGCCAATTGTGTTTTTCTATATTTCATTACCATGATGTGATAAGGTTTTCTCAGATCAAGACCTGCAAATTTTCCTCTACTGATGATATCTTTGACTGGAAGTTGAGCACCTAGTATTTGCTCAAGAAAGTTACCCTTCATCCTCTCAAATGACTCAAACCTTGTCTTTTCATTTAGTAAGACCAGAGAAGCTGCATTGGCAAAACGATCTAAAAGTAAATAATCTTCTTCAGGTTTATGTTTTTTCTCATCATTATATATAAAGGAACAATATCCCAAAACTTCCTTTTGAACTATAATTGGCGTAATCAGTCGTTCCTGATTAGCTGTCTTGATTGTCTTCTTTCTGAATGGCAAATAATGTTTTTCCTTTTGTATATATTGATCCATATCTGCCTTCAGATTTAAACAGCTTTTTTCTGACAACCCTGCATATGTAATAGTTTCAAAGTTCATATCTTCAATCATAACCGGAATCTGAATCATATCATAAACCATATCAACAATAGTTTGTAAATCACTTCCATTTAATATTTCTTCTGTTAATTTTGTTTGAAAATCAGACAGTCGTGTAACAAATGTTTGTCGTTCAAGTAATTGTTCATAAGTGTACTTAAGCTCCTCTCGAATAGGCGTTTCATAATAAAAATGCAATTCCTCATACATGCCGCTTTCCCAATCTTTTTTAGTCCTCGTAATCCAGCTGCATTCTGGATCTCCTTTTCCAATACATTTAACCTCTTTTGCAAGAACAGGCTGTCCGCATATTGTCGACATAAAACCACTTGAATAACCGATCAGGGTATGACAAGTTTGTTTATCGGATATCCCTGCTCTTTTAATATGCTCAACTGCTTCATAAGAGTCAATCCACGTTCCCTTTCCAAATAATGAAACAATATTATGTTCATCATCAAGCTCAACCGTGCATTCATGTGTGAATCCTCTAATATGTCTGTTGTTCATATGAATGATGGGACCTTGCTTAATTAATGATTCCAAAGAAGAGCCCGATTTTAAAGCTTGCTTAGCATCATTTACACCCATTTCCCATCCAAATCTGACAAGGAATCCTTTTATTCTTTCTTCCCCAATATTTCTGGCCAATTGTTGGCGAAGGATTCCCAAAGCAGTTGAAAATGTAATCATTTGACGGTGATTTTTTTCTATTTTGGGATTATATCTCTGATCCTTTATTTGAATTTCCATTTCAAACCACCCCTTTTTGGTTTGAACAACTTTAATCTGATTTCCTAATGATCAATATTATGAATATTAAATATATTCTTTTAATAACAAATAAACCCCTTCAAAAAACAGAAGGAGTTTGTGAGTTTGTTTAAGCGAACTTAAAATTTGGAAAATCAGGCAAGCTTCTCACTTTACTTTTTATCCTGACCTGGTAGAAAATTTTCTATTTTCGACATTCATACAATATGGTTTGGGCAATGCCAATAAAGTACTCCGATTCGCGAATAATATGGTTCATAACCACTTGAGCAGTCATATTTCCTTTAAACGCCTGACTCCGTTCACGGATGATCCGGCACAACTCTATAAACTGTTCACTTTGGTGCAGGCAAAATCTTACCAGTTCCATGACCCTGTGCTGCAACTGAGGAGAAATCCTGTGCGGGGATCGGATAACGGTTTCGATCCAGCGAACCACGCGCTGGTGTGTATTTGTCAGAGCGCTTTCCCATTCATTCAATGCTTCAACATATCGGGGTTCAAGATTTTTTACCAACTCCCGGATAACGACTGTATGTTCCGATTCCTGCTGTTTCCAGAATTCCGCTTCGTCCAGAATACGAAGTGGCATTTTCTCCCCGTAATAAAATTGCATGGTATCCCCCCTTTATTCCTGTCGCCAGTAAATATATGCCGGGAAAAAGAAGATATTACCCACGTCACCCGCTTGTGAGTTGATGAGGAAAAATATAAAAAACGAAGCCAATAAAAGAACAGCGAAAACAGAAGCAATTTATGCAAAAAATATATTTTTATGGATTAAAAAATCCCGTTGCCAGTTAAAGGTAACGGGATTTGACTTCACTTTGGAAATGACCATAAACCCTTCAGAATGCATATGAAATGGATATTTTCATTTTCTTTTACTGCTTTGGTGTAACAGGCTGATAAGGAAATGAGCCGTTTTATGCGATCTGCTTCAACAATTCTTCTCTCTTGATCTTTTTGTCACTGCCTGCCGGATAGTTTTCCAGGAGATATTTCTTTAACTGTTCCGCCCATTCTTCCTGATATCCGTCTACTTTTTTTATACTTTCCATAAAGTTGTCTATTGTTTCATCATCGACTGTTTCTATAGCTTGCGGGACATATTCTTCCTTTTCATATTGATATGCTTGCCAAGTAACATAAAAAACTGCCTCGGTTACACAAAACCATACTGCTTCTTCTTGAGGATCAATTTCATCATTAATGAAAGCCACCCCTTCAATATGGCATAACCCATCAGTTTCATTATCTAATCTCAAATAAAGTTCATCTCCACTTTGCATTTTCTTTTCTACCCATTCCCAACACATATCGATAGATTTTCTTGCTAGATCGTACCATTTGTAATTTTCTATTTTATTCATTATTTTTTCTGTTAACGTTAATAAATAAGCAACTTTTGCATCTGCACTCACATTCTCAACCCATTTCATACTTAAAATCTCCTTATCCTTCAATATATTTACCATTTTTCAATACAAAGAATTGTTTTCCAACAGCTCTTTTTCCCTCTATAATTTCTGATGTAACAATTATTTCGAGATTGGGATACATTTTACTGAATTTAAAAAATATCCCTTTTTCTGCTTTAGAATTATTAATTCCCGCAATACATGCTGTACAGGCACCTCTTGGATTTGATTGATGTACATATAGTTTTCCAGAAACTTCGCTTGGATTTAATTTAGCTTTTTTTACTGCTTCTTCAAATTCAGCCATCAAATATTCTTCAGCATGCCTAGTAAATCGCGGACTTCTAAATGTTGACTTAATCGTTCTATTTGGATATTTAACTTCCAAAGGCTTTAAGCCTGCTTCTTTTGGTGCTGCTTTTATCACTCCCGGTGATGCACCTCTAAACACTTCACCTTCCAAACCTTCAATGTCTGTTCTGCCAACTGCAATAGTATGTTTATCAGTATTTACCTTTTCTCTCCATTTTTTTAAATCACTTTTCAGAAGGTCTGTTATGCCAGTATCAATACAATTTGGATTTACCGCCAGGAAAAAGGCGTGGTATCCTCCTGTTTGCCGAACAGCAATACAATCGTCAACTTTGGCGATCAGGTTCTTTACAATCGGTGTTCTGGCCAGAAACGGTTCCAGTGATCCAAAGGCCTTATTTACTACTGGCTGGGCAAAATGAACGAATCCGACAGCTCCGGCTCCAAAAAAACCTGCCAATATCGCGTTTTTCCAATTGATCTTCCGACCATGCAGGAGATCGTCTGCTATGGTGGTTCCTGTCCCTTCCACTGAGCTTATAAATCCGGTTTTGGTAAATATTTTTTGGATCGGGGCTGGTAACCTGGAAGCCAGTTTTTGTCCTCCGCGAAGTACTGATCCCAAGATTTTGGAATTTTTGACACTCATGATCAGCCTTTGCCCAAATCCGGTCGCCAGTCCTTTTGAAACACTTCCGGCAATGCCAAGCCCAAAGATTCCAAGCAATCCGCCAAACGCCGCTTCCAGGAAGGTATTTTCATTGATGCCTCCGTCGAGAATGATACTTGTCAGGAATGAAATGCCCATTCCCCATAATATGTAAGTTCCCAACCCGGACGTAGGAGGAAAGAAGCACAGTATAATGCCGGTCAATAAAACTATCGTAAAAGCTATATATTCTTTATATTTCACCACCCATTCCCAAGTTGCCGACAGAGCATCAATCACAACCTCTGCTATTTTGGAGCAAATCTCGGTAAACCAGTCCCAAAAAGCAGCTGCGTTTTCTTTTGTCCATTTCCAGGCTCCTGAGATTTTGTCCGTTGTCCAATCCCAAGCTTTTGAAAATGGTTCGGTAATAAAATCCAGAAATCCTTCCTTTTCTTCGACCGGTGGAAACGAAACGGGCTGTTCCTTCTGCACCGGAACCTTCTGTTCAAATTGGTCAAATTTATCATTGACCGTTGGAACATCAAAACTACTGTCCGCATGAACTATCCCTTGAGTCAAAAGGCTTATTCCTGCAAAAGTAATCAACAAGAGCATGAGAAATCGAAGAAGTTGTTTACCCCTCATGTTGGGTTACACCATTCCTTTTTCTTTATATATTACCTTGAACAATTGATAAT
>NZ_JACEOL010000053.1 GCF_013868055.1 Thermoactinomyces mirandus
TTGAGATTGGCTAAATGCAAGGGTCTTGCCTAATTCAATCCCACGAAAGTCTACAGCCCTTGCAATGTGCTTGTGTTTAGCAATATCTGCGCCTATGATTAAAGTCGATTCGTTGATTTGCTCAATTTTACGATTTTGCTTATACTTCAATTTGGGTACCTCCTTCGCTATTTAAGGGTCCACTGGCCAGTGGGACACCTCGTATGTTAGCAGGAGGTACTTTTCTTTTTCAACCCCCTTTGTTTTTCAAATACAGGAATGCTCCATTAACTAGATCTATTGTCTATACCAACAAACACTTCTCCTTCATGATATATTTCTACTACAAAACCAAGCTCCGGAGAAAAAATCCAAGTATCAAAGCTAACTGCAGTTACATCTTCAATAACGGGAAAAACATTTTTTATATCAGTCTGTACAATGGGTAAAGTTTCCTCATCCCAAATGATATAAATCGCAGTATTGTTTTTTTTACAATACTTTTCCAGAAAATCAAAGATTTCATTTACGGTATTTACCTTTTTTTTCTTGTGAATTTGATCCCAATCAATTCGCCCCCAATCAGTAAATGAAAATAAACTCTCAAAAATATGAAGTATATTTCTCTTTTCATCATCAGTTAAAATTTTGCTGTTTTCACCCAAAGATTCAATACATTCATCAAATAAAGTCATCTTAAACACCCTATCTATTTAATTGTTTTAAGTAAACTTTAAATGTAAGCTCATCACCCTCAAAAGGTATTGCATATTTTTTTGCTTTAGCACCTTTACCATTACGGAAATCTTCTACATTAATATGTGGGCCTTTCTTAGGGTCATAATCCAATCTCCATCTTACTTTTCCATCAGAAGACTGTCTTCCTACAACTTTTCTATACCCAATACTGGATTTGAGATTCCCTATATATGGCTTTGAATTAGGTCCTAAATTGCCAACTAATTTTAGAGCTTTATTTCTAGCTTGTTCATATGTTTTTACCTTTGCAAGTATTTGTTCACTTTTAGCAATATTTCCCCCATCTTTATCATACGAAAAATCACAGTCCAGTTTCGGCATCAGCATGGCTGCCAGGTAGCTGTCAGAAGATTGCTGGGAGGCAAAGGAGCAATCAATATCAATCTTCTTGATGAATTTTACAACCTTGGGAACGCCAAAGGCACCCATCCCCAACAAGGAAATACCTGTTGCACCGGTGATGAGAGTGTTTTTCCAGTTGATTTTCTGCCCGCGCAAGTAGTAGTCGGCCATGTTTTTCCAGCCGTCTTTGCTGAAGAACTTTTGCACTGGTGCGGGCAGGCGGTCGGTCAGACGGCGTCTACTTTGCGCGACTTTGCTGCCTTTGGCCAATTTTGCGGTTTTGTCAATTCCTTTCGTTCCGACAATAGCCAGGACAATTTGCCCTGCGGCATAGCCAAACCATTCTGCCCGGCTCTTGGCATCTCCCTTCACAACATCTCTTATCCAGGATTCAGAAATGGATTGCCAAATCGCTTTTCCTGTCTCAATGGAATGCGAGATAGCATGAATCAAGCCCATCAAATTTTCAATCGGATTGGTCAACATGTCACAGATTCCAGTTACTGTATCCACAAACAGTTTGCCAAACCCCTTGAAGAAGTGGCCGACGACGATCACTACGGAAGTGAGCAAGGCCAGGATTTTTTCAATCCCTTCCCAAAAAGCAGAGGCTTTTTCTTTCGTCCAATCCCAGGCAGCCGAAATTTTTTCCTCAGCCCACTTACAACCCTGAGCTACGGGCTCAGTGATCCAGTCCCAGGTTCCGTTTTCTTCCTGCGTATTTTGAGAGATTGACTCTGTTTTCTCTTGCGGTTCAGGCACGCAGTCATACTGCCCGAAGTCTTCTTGTATCTCTGGAACCTGAAATCCTCTGTCGGCAAAAACTTCTGCAGGAAACAAGGCTCCCATGCCAATAAAAAAAGAATCATAAAATGCCTGAGAACTTTCCCCATATCTGTCTGTTAAAACTCCTCTCGGTAGATTAAAAAAGGTAATCCTGAAATTATATACTTCATTTTATAATATATTTTGTGTTAATTTTGTCTATCGTTGCAATTTTTATTTGTTCGTTTCTGTAGTAAAAAGATGATGCTTCCGTTTAACGACTTGAACTTTGTACTGATTATTGGGGATAACTGTTTTTTATCTCTCTTTTAAAATCCGGGTCAGGCCATTTGCCTGCCAGTTTCAACTCAAACCAGCGGCTTGAAAAAAGAGACGCGTCTTTTGCCTGCTTTCAGCTGGTGAACGCGTTGGAATTGGGGATGCTTCAGTTTCTGCCCATCGGTTACAATCACGACAACAGCATTGTCCAGATAAAGTGCCTGCCAGACATTCTCAAAAAGACGGTTGATAGGGTTTTCTTCATGCCCTTGCCAAGAAACCAGATTTCCATAGGGAAGATCGGTGATAATCATGTTGGCATCATTGACCGGATTTTCCCCCGGTTTGGTGATATCCCTTTGCCGACAGGTGATTTTTACCGGTTCCTGCTTTTGCAGGGACTTTAATTTTTTGGCGCTGGCCAGGGCGTCTACGTGGGATGGTTTCCCATACTTCTTGATGTATTCCCTGATCTCTGCTTCCCTTTTGCGAAGGCCCGCCGGAGTTAATAGCGAAAGATTCCTGGCGGCTGTTTCCAAAATTTCCGCGTCATAATCGGTTGCCCAGATTTCCCGGATTTTTCCGGCATGCAAAAAACCGAGGACTGTCAGCAAATAGCCGGAGCCGCAACAAGGATCATAAATTTTGTATCCTTTCTTCTCCTGGTCCTGTTTTAACAGCGCCAAGGCCCGGCAAAAAATCTCGCTAGCCAGCCGGACCGGAAAGGGAGCAGACCCGGGGGCATGATATAAAACGCGCCCGCTCGCCAGGTCGGTATAATCTTTTTTTGCCGTTTCGTAACGATAGTTCATGGGAATCACCTGCTTTTTTATGGGTTCGTCAGAAATTCGATAACGGCCTGGATAAACTTTTCGGGATGTTCCCGTTGCGGCCAATGCCGGCACTTCTCAAACAGGCACAGTCTGGAACGGGGAATCTTTTCATGGGCTTTACGGGCATAAACCGGACGTACGGCGGGATCTTCCTTTCCTTGAATGATCAGGGTCGGCGCTTGTATTTGAGACAATTGTCCGGTCAAATCTGAACGGATTCCTGCCGGAGTAAGCTCACTTCTCTGAAAAGACATGAATGCTTTGCCCGCGAAAGGCTCAAGTCCGGCCTGGTATATTTCTTCAAACAATTCGTCGGTCAGTTTCCGGGCATCATAAATCACCCCGGACAACAAACTCCAGCGGGTAAATTTCCGGCTTCTTAACAACCGGTAAGATAATTCATTGAGAAAAGTCTTTACATAGAAATAAGAGAGTTTATGTGAAACCAGCTTGCTGAAAATGCCATAAGGGGCTACCAAAACAAGACGATCCACTTTGTCGGGATGCATCAGGGAATAGCGGATCGCCAGACCGCCCCCCAGTGACAATCCAACGAGATGCGCTTTTTTTAATCCCAGCTGGTTTATCAATTCATTCAGAAAATCGACATAAAAATCCAGCGAATAAGTAATATCCGGTTTGTCACTTTTTCCATAACCGGGCAAGTCGGGAGCAAAAACCCTGAACTTTCCGGAAACCGGGCCCATCACTTCACCCCATGAGAGCCACGCTGAATCAATGCCCCCTCCATGCAGGAAAATGACAGGTGTTTCCCCCGATGCTTTCCCTGCCACATAACAATGAATTTTCATCTGCCTGACGGTGAAAAAACGGCTGTCAATGTTTCCGGGTTTCATTTGCTGCTCCTCCCTTGATTTTATATGGTTTCAATACTACATCAAAACAGTCGTCAATCCATTCTTCCAAATCCCGGTCCTGATCCCTCATCCAGACAAAAATGCTGCCCGTTAACGATGAGATGAGTGTCCGACTGATGAGTGCCGGGTTGCACTTTTTCAGTTCCCTGTTTTGCATTGCCTTGACCAGCAGCTTTTGTATTTCAGCGTCGATGATTTGCAAGCGTTTCCGGGATAACCGGTACATATCGGGGTCAGCGATTCCCGCCAGGTAAAGGGAAGTAATATTGGCAAGACTTACCGGATCGATGCGGGAATATTGTACAAACACCTCCCTCAAGGCGGCAAGAGGGGATAACGGGCTTTGCTCTGCCCGTTCAAAAACCAGTTTGGTTTGCTGGATCGTAAAGCGAATATATGCCATCAGCAATTTTTGTTTCGAACCGAACCGTTTGGACAAGGCGGCTGGAGAAATGGATATTTCGTTAGCGATTTTTTCTAATGTAAGATGATCATAACCCAACTTTCTCAAAGCATGAAACACTGCCATGAAAATTTCCTCATCTGTAAAACAGCGAGGCCTGCCCATAATAAACCTCCTTCTGTAGTAAGTGGTTGATTACTACCAAATTATAACTTCAATCGGCAGGCAATTGCCTTCATGATGTTTTACGACATAATGAACAAAAAAATATAACGGTGATTTTTTAAACTTGTACGCAGGAGAGTAGCCAAAAAATAAAAAAGCGGCACTATCAAGCCACTTTTTCAGAAAGGATGAAGTAAAACAAATTAGTTAATATAATAAAATTTAAATCATTAACGGTTATGTTTAATAACTTAATATATTGATTCATACATTACCAAGCGGAATCGATTGAAATGAAATCAGCACTCCTTGTTGATAGACGCAACGGTGGTCAAAATACCCTGCTTCGTTCAACATCGCAGGAAAATACCTGGGCATGCTGTCTGTTACTCCCTCATTCCGGGGGTGAAGAATCCAGGAAATTTTCTTCCAGTCCAAAATGCCTTCTTCTGTTTTCACCGGGGTTGACAAGCGGAAATCACGGGGCAGTTCAGCAAAATACAAGTACATTCCACCAGTTCTCACCTCATCCGAGATCCAGCTGACCACCCCTTTAAATTTTGCTTCTTCAAGGAAAATCCCTGTTTCTTCCTTTACTTCCCTCAACACACTTTCATGAGGTGTTTCCCCCGGCCGGATCTTTCCGCCAACGCCATTCCACCTCCCCATCCAAGTTGGATGCTCCCGATTCAACAATAATATCTCATCACCGCTTCTGATAAAACAAATGGTGTATTTCAAATCTTCATAGAAAGGTTGACCCAATTCCATTCTCCTCTCTGTGCAGAGCAAGATTTGTGATATCCTAAACGGCTAATATAACTGTTTTCTTTAAATAAAACTTTTCATTTCTTGGAATGAACACTTTGTTTCACTCAACCGCCAGCACTCCGCCAATCATTTTCTTTGTCGGGTTTTTGCCGGCAAAAGGCTAAAGGAAAGAAGTTTTATCTCACACACAAACCCGAATTCGCATCCTCCTTGAAAGACAACTCTCATTCTTCCTACAGGTCCGCATACAACCACCTGCAGTTGACAATCAATACTTAAATCCTGTTAGCATCATCGATGGTTGTTCTGCCATCTTGACTATCACCAGCTTTAACATTGAAAAAGCGGATAGAACAGGGAAAGGACGCTGAAATCGTCTCCTTTCCCCCTGCATTTAAACGGTCACCTGTTTTTTTCTGCGAATCAGCAGATAACCAATTCCAGCCAGAACAATTACGGCACCGCCCACAACAAGAGCAATATTTGCGATGTTTGTCTTTTCGGCTTCCAGCTGCATGTTATTGGGCTGTCCGGCGACCAGTTCCCAGGTATATGTATTGCCATTCACCCTGGAAGCATCATGCTTGGTAACCTTCATCGGCAAAGTGAGGTTAAACTTGAAGTCCAGTTGGGACATAAAGGCTTGCATGCCCATCTCATCTTCGCCCGCATTTCCTTCGGTCATGTCTGTCATATCCAGGTTTCCCTTGAAAACATATTTATCTTTAAAGAATCCTTCTTCTTTGGTTATATTGAATGTGGTCTCGCCCTGTTGTTTTTGTTTGTTCAGGAATGCGTTCATCTCATCAGCCGTTTTAAAATGTTTGGATACCCTAACGCCAGTATATCCATTTTCCCGATAATCTTCAGCTTTGTACCCCATGGTTTCGAATTCCTGTTTCTGGATCGGGTTCTCTCCCTCCATCAGGCTCAACATTTCATTTTGCACCGCTATGACGTGATTTAAATCCACGGAACCGTCTTCATTCACTTTTACATTAAAATCTGCTTTCATACAGCCGGACAATACAAAAACGATGCAAAGCACCAAAGTCAATAACAGTTTTCTTTTCATGTTTTGGCCTCCCATTAATTCCTACATGCGCACTTATACAATCTGATCATGCCTGATGGAGAGAAAAGCGATTAATGTTATGAAATAAAAGCACCGCTTAATGATTTACAGATAAATACCCATCCATGACAGACTATATAAAATGTTGAATTTATACTTTTCATATTACAGACTATCCTGGATCAGATGCAATCCGGTAATCTCATTTTGATCTGCTCATGTTCAGCTGTAAATTCTGTTGTTTTTCCTTTCAATACAAAAAATCCGCTCTCTGGTTCAGAAAGCGGTTCTTATCCTTAGCCTTGCGCTACTTTTCTACGAAGCATCAGCTTGACAATCTTTTGCCAATATCAGTTTTGTTGCACTTGACATCCGTTCTGTAAAGCGTGGCTGGGTTTTGCTCAAACTGCTGGGGAACGGGGCGACAATGGTTTTTCTTTGTTTGATCAGGATCGGTTCATTGTTATCCACAATGGCAGCATATTTCCGGTTTCTGTCCAACAGCTTCAAAGGAGGGGCGCCCAGCAGGATAATCAGATCCGGTTTGCAAAAATCTATTTCTGCTTCCAGCAATCTTTTGCTTAATGCTTCGTTGAAATATTTTCTTCTTTTTTGCCGGTCAATGTTTTTATATTGGAGAGAATCCGGTTTATAAACCTTTCTGGCATCGGTTATATACAGAAAGTCAAAGTCCAGATTCCACTTGATCAAATGTTCCCTGACCATTTTCCAGCTGCGGTAACGGTATTTCTGGTTGTGGTCAAGCCTGTCGTTATATTCGGCATATTCGGCGCTGCTTTGAATGCATGGCAACAAGTGGGCAAAGAAAACGACACTTCCGACATCGCTTTCCAAGGAGTCCTGTGAAACAATCATGGTGCGGAAACCGGCCTGATTGGTAAAATACTTTTTCCCCCACCATGGCAGATCCGCACCGATCTGATCGGTACTATAATCCTGATAATGAAAAAAAATATTCAAATCCTTGCTGTAATGGTTGTCAGGAAACATCTTTTGAAAAACAATCGCAGGGGAATTGTCCCGGTAACGTTCATAAGGATGCGTCTTATGCTCGGCAAAAAGTTTTGCAAGTTTCCTTATTTTTTCACGACAATAATCCATTTTTTTCCTCCCTTTTCTTTAACAATTCTTCACTCCATTGATATTTTATAACGTTGATTCACAGTGTTTAAGGCCAAACCAATCAGATCCGGGACTTCATCTTTTATAATTCTCTGAAGCTTTTTGTACGCTTCAAATTTAAACAGAACCCGGCACAAATTTTCCATATGATAAGCCACTCCGTCTCCTCATCCGGCAAATTTGTACTTATCTTCCTGTAAGTTTTTAATATATTTTCTTCATTGCAATGCCCCGGGTTTCGACCAGCAAGTTATCATTGGCTGCAAAAAAGACACAAAACTTATGATACTCTGGTACTTCGGACATCCACTTACAAGCCGTCATTTTTTAAATTTAATCAGAGCCTATCCAGTACTATACCCTGTGTAAAACAGTCTGTTCCCCAATCCCCAAACCTTCTAACGGAACAATGACTGGAACCGTATCCGGAAACAATTTAATCAGAAACTTTCGATATTCCTTTCCTGCATGAAAGACAAACTCCACCTCTTCCCATATCCAGGCATGTTTGCCCATCTCATCCCGAAGTTGTCCGTACACCTGTTTTGCCCATTTCTTTTTTAGGTGACATATTGTAGAGCGTTACATCATACGATTCAATTTCTTCATCCGGTTTGAGCAGGCCATATTTTGCTGACAGAATATAGATCTGGTCATAACAGTCCTTGCAACAGGAAAAAGCTTTGCGAAACAAGGTCGAGGCTGAATACATATTTTCGGCAGAACATGGATTTCTTCTTGGTGCAACTGATAAAAGCTATTTGCATATCAGATTTCCTTTTCCTTTCCATCATTTCCGATCAAAACCTTGTTCAAAGGAGGGACCCTTCATTAAATCTCCGTTCATTATGATTCATTCATTGATTTTACCAGTCTTTTTGGTGGAGTCCATTTGATGGGCATCACATATTTGTCAGGGGAAATTGAATTGACAATGTTTACACACTTCCGTCCCGAGTCGCTCCAGCAGGCTCATATCAATAAAAACCATTTTTAGAAAAATAAACAATTTTAATTAAAAAGAGGAAGGGCAGTTTATTTAATTCATTAAATTAATTATATAAAAATTATTTATTGATTTTATAAATAATTATCGACAATTTTTTTACTAAAATTTGCTCATTAACTACCTTGGCATCATGCTAAGGAGCACCAAACCGGTTAATATAAAAAAATAACCGATTTGGAAAATAATAAGGAAAATCCTCCCGCTGCAAAAATCACATCAGCTTTTGTCATTACGGAATCTCTTTCTCAAATGTTTAAACCATCTTTGATTAATACGGATTGTTGCTGCCTTTAGAAGTACCTGGATTTTGCCAAAACCATTTTCAGATACCAGCAACTTCCCAAATAATAGGCCTGATCACTGGAGTCCGACAAAACAGGTTTAACTTCTTCAGTGCAACCAACATTAATTGATAAAACAGTACCTTGTAATAAACAGTAGTGTATGGTATACTGTGCTCGCAATGTATTATTTGTCGTCTGCTACTATACATTGAATAATAGTAAGCATTTTATAATAGCGGAGTTGCGAAAAAGGGGAGATTTCAATTGAACGTACAGTTCAAAAAAGGCGTTTTGGAACTTTGTGTGCTTGCATTGCTGAATAAACAGGATCGTTATGGATATGAACTGGTCAAAAAAATAACCGATCAAATTGTAATATCCGAAGGTTCCGTATATCCAATACTCCGTCGTTTGACCAGGGAAGAATACTCCACCACCTACCTGCAGGAATCAAACGAGGGGCCAAGCCGGAAATACTACAGATTAACAAACAAGGGGAAAGACTACTTACAGCAATTGATTGCTGAGTGGCGAGAATTTTCCCGCGGTGTTGATCAATTAATCAAAGAAGGTGAAATCTGTGACTAAAAAGCAATTCCTGAGCAGGTTGGATTCAGCATTAAAAAGTCTCCCCGCTGATGAACGTCAAGACATTTTGCAAGATTATCGGGAACATTTTGATATAGGCCTGGAAAAAGGAAATACAGAGGAAGAGATCGCAGCTTCTCTTGGTTCACCAACTCAAATCGCAAAAGAATTATTGGCCGCTTATCATTTGGAAAAAGTCGAAACAAAGACATCAACCGGAAATATTCTGCGTGCCATGTGGGCTGTAGTTGGATTAGGTTTTTTAAATCTGGTGTTTGTCCTTGGGCCATTTATTGCTTTGACAGGTGTGATGGTCGCTGGCTGGATATCAGGGATCGCACTTGTTCTTTCCCCTGTAATTGTTATGGCCGACGCAATCGCGCATCCGGAAACATTCCAGTCTTTTTTCCTGTTTATTTCGATCACGCTTTGTGGACTTGGATTCCTTGTCACCGTCGGAATGTATATCGCAACAAAAGCAGTAGCAAGGGGTTTTGTCCGTTATTTGAAATTCAACGTGAAAATTGTAAAAGGTGGTTACAAATATGATTAACCTCAAAAAGATATCAATGTTCGCCCTCATTCTTATATTTGTTGGTATTGTTGGAAATGTGATTACCTTTTCTTCCCTTGATAAAGCAACAGCTGTTACAGAAGAGAAAAGTTTTGGCAACAACTTTTCAGCTATTCAAGTAAACACAAAAGATGTAGGAGTAGAAGTTGTGCCTACTAAAGAAAAAACTGCCAAAGTCAGATTGCATGGACACAAATCAAACGAAACCTATAACTTCTCCGCTGATGTAAAGGGAACCACACTTTCTGTCGAGGCAGAAAAAAGCCACCATTCGTGGATTAACATTTATCCAACTGCATTAAGAGTAACAATATATTTGCCCGACAAGCAGTACGAAACAATGCACATAGATAGCACTAACGGATCAATTCAAGCAGAAAATATGAAGGTTAATGATATCAAAACCAAAACAGCCAATGGATGGATAATGCTGAAATCAATCGTCGCAACAGATCTTGATGTGAAAACAACCAACGGGTGGATAAAACTGAATTCAATTGCTGCGACGGATGTTAATGTGAAAACAGCTCACGGACAAATCAATCTGGAAGATGTGCAGGGAAAAATATCAGGGGAATCGCAAGCCGGACAAATCATCTTAAAAACAGAAAGTTTAAATCGGCCTGTTGAGTTTAAAACAGATTCTGGAAGAATCCTGGTTCAAACTGAACAGAAACCGGACAATGTAACATTTGACGTGCATACAGGTGCCGGAAGTATTAATATCCTTGATCAATACACTGGCAGTACTACTATTGGCAAAGGCGAAAATTTGATCAAACTGTCAACAGGTGCTGGAAGTATTACCGTAGAATAACCGTCAGGCAATAAAAAACGTCACATTTGAATTCCCAAAATATGAATACACCAGATGAGCATATCAACCTGGTATGCCCGTTTTTATCATTTATCCATTTCGGAATTTTTTATCATAAAAAAAACACTCCAACCGGAATGCTGTTTTATGCTTTAAGCGCATGGTATATCTGTTTATTTATTTTACAGTTCAGAGTTGTTTATGCCTGCCTTCTGACCAGGGGCTTGAAGAGGCTTATGCTCCCTTATCTCTGTACAACTTTCAGCATACAAATGAATAGCTCACATTTTCCTCATAAGATGGTTAGGTCACATATACCAAAGCATGGCTACTTAGATTTTTTGATTCTTCCCAAAGATGATCCATAAAATTCACATGAAAGTGTGGGCTTTTAAAAATGTAATCATAACGATACGGATTACTAGGTATTTTATAAGTAATCGCCAACGGCCCTTGGGGTCTTTTCTCTATAATTTCCTGTTTAATCTCTAACCTTTGGTCCAGAAAATCACGGTAAGCATCTTGAAATAAATGATTATTGTATTGAAGGAGTTCACTGCCACCTTCAGAATCAATTTCTCCCCAAAATTCTATTTGTGAAAGATCAGGATGATCAACTTTCGGTCCCGTATATTTGAGACAACCTAATTTTGGTATTCCTTTTTTTCTTTCATCCATTGAGTAAAAGCAAGGAGAGAGGCAGCTTTTAGTTCTCTATAATCTTCTCCATTTGGAATGTCAGCAGTACCCAGTAAGAATAGAGTATCTCTGTCTATTATCTCTGTAGCCAAGGCTTTTTCAGCAAATGGAGTATTTGGAATAAGATATGCATTTTTAATTGTATAAGGATACTTCACAAAGATACCCACACCACGGTCACGACCCGTATATTTTTTTTCAGTCAAATTCATGGAAAATCGCCAATCATCAAAGTTCCCCATTCTCGTAATATTATCATATCCAGCCAGTGTCAATCCCTGAACAGCAAGTATATGAGGATTAACTTGTTGAATTAGATCCTTATGCATATTCATTTTACTTCCATTGACATACCATGTTGCAACTCTCATATGTAGGCTTCCTTTCTTGTTTTGCGGTCAGCAGTCTTTTCTAAAACCAGTAGCCTTTTCTAAAACTTGTTTTTCAATCTGGAAGCGTTATCCAATGCTTTGATTTTCTCAATGATTTTTTCTAACAGATTTCTGTGTCTTTCGCTTGACAGACTGTTTATTTCTTCGAATTCTCTCTTTGCTTATACATCATATACTGCAACAATGAAGATGGGAACATATGTCTGGCTGAATACTTCTCACTGTAACGATTTATTCTTTTATAAATAAAATCTTCAATATGTTGTAAAGAAAATACTAAGAAAGGAAGTTTACTATCATTGTGTAGTTGCCTTTTTTTAACATATTCTGATATAACTAGTTTTAAGAATTTTTTATCTCCACTTTTCAACAAAAAATAACGTTTTTGTTGTTCGAAAAACATTCGATCGATATCATCCTTGGCAAAGCCTATCCTATTTAGAGCATACTTCAATTTACGATCCTTAAATGCTTTATTAAAGTCAGGATTCTTTCCTGTTTTCACTTCACATAGAACCGCAGCAATTTCATACTCCCCAAAATATTTAAACAGTGTTTCATCCCAGTCATCCGTTCTACCGCCGATTTTCCCTTTAACATTTGGTAAACGAATGGCAAGTAAATCAGCATCTCCATCTCGTTCATTGGAAATTTTGTGATAAACAAAGTTATCCAATACAAAAAAACCGTTTAGACGTAAATACCAATAAGCAAGTTCTTCTCCATAATTTTTCACAACAATCCCCCCATTAAAGAATTTGCCCTGTACAAGACAGGAAATAATAGAAATAGGAAATTTGATAAGGAGATTCAAAAACATATCATTTTTTATCCAAATTAATAAAAGAAAAAACTATTTGTTCTATTAATTCGAACATCATTCTGACTTTGTGTTATCTTATTCATGAAAAACACAAACCCATGAACTATATTCAAATTAAATCTAAAATCCTTTCCCGCCAATAAAAAAAGCACTCCAACCGGAATGCTCTTTTAAAAATAATAAGAGAAATTTCAGTCCTTTCTCCCATCCTTCTTGAAGAATTGCACGGCTTCTCTTGTTTCATCCAGGTGTCTGACCACTTCGTCATATCTCAGGGATACGACTGACATGAAAAGGATATCGATCAGTTGCAGCTGTGCCATGCGCGAAGAGGTGGCACCGCTTCGGAAAATGGGTTCACTCGGGGCGAAGGTATACAATTTGACATCGGCCTGTTCGGTAATGAGCGAATCGCCATATTTGGTGATGCTGATGGTTTTGGCCTTTTTTCTCTTTGCCAGCTGCAGGATTTTGGCAACTTCTTTTGTCATGCCTGAGAAGGATATGCCGACGACGACATCTTCCCTGCCGGTATTGGCCACTTGTGTAATAGCCAGATGCATATCGGTAAATGCGAAAGCAGTCTTGTTAATTCTGAGAAACTTTTGCTGTGCGTCCTGGGCAATGAGGCCGGAAGCCCCAACGCCGACAAAATGAATGGTTTGGGCGTTGGTCAAAAGTTCAATCGCTTTTTCCAGCTCTTTCACATTAATAAATTCGGCAGTTTTGCGAAGAGTCTGTATATTGTTGTTCACTGTTTTTTCGATAATCGAGACGGGTGATTCATTGGGCTGGATTTCGCGAAATCTGGTTTCCTTTGTGTTCTGAAGATCGCCGGCAATGCGAATTTTCAAATCCTGAAATCCCTGCAATTTCAAGGACTTGCACAGCCTGATCACCGCGGCGCTGCTGGTCTGGCTTTTTTTCCCCAATTCCATGGAAGTCAGGGAAATCACTTCTCTGGGATTTTCCAATATGTAGGTTGCAATTTTTTTCTCGGAAGGAGGCAACATGGGCAACATTTCCTTGATCAGTTCCAGTCCCCCGGTTGTTGACACTGGCTCACCCCCTTTATTCACTTTTATTGAAAATATCCATGGCTCAACTTCCGCAAACAAAAGCGGCATCTTGTATCATAGCACATATCCCCTTCAGTTGAAATGTTTGTTCGATGCGAAAGTTGAGCCGGTGTCTTCTGTCAGTTCTCCAATCGTTTATATATGCAAACCAGTTCCCTGGCCAGATGCTTGATCGTCTTGGCACTCATCAACTGGTCTTCGGCATGAATAAGCAATAAAGAGAAGGAAACGTGATCCCCTTGTACTTCGGTCTGGATTAGCCGGGCATGCACCTGATGGGCCCTGGCAAAGTGTCCGCCGGCTTCAGTCAACTTTTTCCCCGCCTCGGAATGGTTTCCTTCCCTGGCTTCCCGGATTGCCTCCATCAAAAGGGATCTTGCTGTTCCCGCATGGGTAATGATGCCAAAGCAGACCGACTCCATTTCTTCCACGAAAACCCCTCATTTCTTTTGATAAACCAGTTTTTCTGCGAATTCCAGTACCGCTTCTCCGTTGTTCATTCCATAGTCCACCGTATTTATAACTGCCACAGGGACATGGTATGGAGCGGCAATCCTTTCAGCATCCTTTTTCCAAAACCTCATTTGCGGGCCAATTAACAAAACATCAGCGTTTTGAATGTGAAGTCCGGCTTCCGCCTCGGCAACAGCCCAAATGTTATGATTTTTCCCCTGTTCCCTGGCCGCCTTTTCCATTTTTGTCACCAGCAAACTGGTCGACATGCCTGCACTGCAAACCAACAGAATGTTCATTTCGCCTCTCTCCTTTGTTATCAATTCACTTTTTGCAGCAAAAATTTCCGGCCTCCACCGATATAGGAAAGCAGCGGAATGTCTTCATCAATAACCCGGCCAATCACATTTACCTTGTCATCCGGCTCCAGTTCGGTTCGGGTGATTTGGATTTCACCGGCATACCGGCCATACTTTTCATTGTCGATGGTGATGGTGCCTTCGGGGCGTCCGGTGATGTTATTTGGCTTAATCCGGCTATGGTGAAATGCGGCACGGGAATCTTCCACACGGATAACATCCCTTGCCGGATCGATGCGGTTGGACTGTATACTGCCCAGATATTCATGAATATGAGCGAATTCTTCTTTATTTACCGCCTGATACCGGAGCGGAATAATTTTTTTCTTCAACATGGGAAATCTCGCCAATGTTTCATCACGTAATGACGGATCTCCCACATAGACGGAACCAACCAGACAGTTCTCCGTCAGATCCAGACAGGCATGAACCGGAGAGACACAACGGTGCATTTCCAAGGTGGGCAGACCCTGATAAAGCGGTTGCCTCTTGATGCCGTCACCAGGAATAAAGGCAGAAATCGTAATATCACAGCTTTTTAAAAACCGGTTTTTCCGGAGAAAATACTCTCTGTCAAGACCAGTCTCCGGACGAGGGTAATAATTATGGGAGGCCTCGATATTGTTTGCATTTAACCCTTCTTTAAGCAGAGTTTCCATGAGCTCTTCCGTCAGTGTGCTGGCGTTTAACTGCAGCTTGAGCTGACGGGACAGCGTGACCATCTCGCTGATGCCAAATCCGTAGTCCAGCCTTAATCCGGTTACTCCCCACTCTGCCAATTGTTCGGCATGGTCGATCCCGATCTGAAGATAGCCAAGCGATTCAGAAGATATATCGGCAAACAGATCCATTTGGTATTTTTTCGCCTGCATTCCCAGATCCAGAAGCAACTCCTTGTAGGTCTTTGGATCTTCTTCCGGAATGTGCAGCGAAGTAAATATAGCTGTAAACCCATTTTCGTGTGCCCTTTTTATCCATTCGCGGTTAAAACGTTCGTTTTCCCTTGATAAATAAACAGAAATCCCCAGCATTGTCTACCTCCGTCAAAAATGCAGATAGTTTTGAGCCCGTCTGGCAACCATAAAGGCTTTGGAAAGTTTCTGGGTGCCAATTTCAACGGTCCTGATCGTTGCCATGGTCCGATAGTAATCCTGATAAGGAACATTGGCAACATTTGCTCTGAACGATTCATAGTGGGACATGGCTGCAAACCATTGCTCAAAGGTATCTTCAATTTCAATATAGACCTGCGGGATAAATCCATCCAGATCCTCACAGTTTTCCCCAAAGTATAAGTATTCCACGGCATGCGCTTTTTGGCCTGTTTCAATGGCATCATTTGCGGCCATCCTGACTGCTTCCAGCACCACATCATAAGTAAGTACGTGCCGGGGATGAAGGCTGCCGCGCCAATGAGTAATAACAATATCCGGCTTTTCTTTTCTGAGAAGTTTGCAAAGATCCATTTGCATCTGTTCTTTAGGGGACAGCTTCCCGGCGAGATATCCCATCCAATGGGAAGTTGCACCCATTGCTTCTGCCACTTTCGGCATTTCTTCATTTAACTGTTTTCCGTATTTTTCGGGTGATTTCTTCCTGTTACCCCGTTCTCCTCTCGTGATATGGACAAATGTTGCCTTATGTCCTTCTCTTGTGTATTTGATTGCCACCGGACCACCCATCAATTCTGCGTCCAACGCATGGGCTCCGATGGTCATCACATGATGTTGTTTCAATGAAACTTCCTCCTGTTTGTCAAGAATTGCTGAACTGGCGATAAGCCCGGGAAAACAACCGGGAAAAATCGCTCCCGGGTCCTTTTTCTTCCTGCTGAATCTTGAGACAGATTTTCCGACATCATTTCATAAATTTTTTCATCACCGCGTGCCGTTTCATGACTTTCATGCCTGCTCTTCCATAAAATCTCTGTGCGTCATGGTCCGTCCAGGCAAGCCATACGTGGTAAATTCCTCTTTTGTACATATCCATCAGCATTTCGTAAAACAGCACACTGCCGATCTTTTTGCCGCGCATGTTTTTACAAACGCCAAACGGTCCGAAATGCCCCTCCAAATCATCAATGGCACGCTGGCAATATCCGATGATTTTCGAATCCTGATCAATCGCCAGCCATATTCTTTCCTCCCCTTTGCATTTCTCCAACGTTTCCCTGGCATTTCTCACCCATCCGCCCGGAAAATTGTCCTTCAGAAATTGCAGCAGGGGCAGGGTATAAATCCTGGAAAAGGGGAGGATTTGAATGCCATGATTTTCCAGTAACTCCGTTTTAATCTGTCTGATCTTTTCCGGGATTTTAAAATTATACAGAACCCGATCCATACCGACCGCTTCTCCCAGAACCTCATACCCCAGGGACCGGAAGAATAATATGGAGTCACCATATGCATCCTGATCCGGTCCGGGGAAAAAGTAGTTGGGACTGTATGCTCCAAGGGTGATGTTCTTTTTGCCAAGTTCATTGAACTGCATTTCCAATGTTGTGATCAACCGCTTTCCAATCCCCTGCCGCCGGTAATCCGGGTGAACAAACATGACCGGAATCCATGCCCGTTCCGGTTCAAATCCCCTTTCCTCATAGGGATATTTGCGAACCATTCCCAGGCAGAAACCCAGAACGGTCTGGTCTTCACCCTCGGCAACCAGGCATAAATCGGGGTCAAAATTGGGATCAAGCAATATTTTCCTGTGGAAGATATCCCGGCTGACCGGATCTTTGAACAGGCACCGGTTCCATAAATCAATCACTTCTGTTTCATCTTTGTAATGATAAGGCCTGATTCCGGATAAACCCATTTTTCCGCCTCCAGCGTCATTGATTTATATTTTGCTCTTTCAGGGCTTGCCTTTCCACAATTTTGTAGAAGGGAAGCCAGATAAAGAACATAAGCACGTAGTTTAATGTCGATAATCCGGCAGCGGCCAGGCTTCCGCCTGTTCCCAGAAACGCCCCGATCGGGCCCGGGATGGTCCACGGCAGCAGGATGTATGGCGCAGGCACGAAACCGGCCGCGATGACTGC
The DNA here is from genome assembly GCF_013868055.1 of Thermoactinomyces mirandus. Lineage (GTDB taxonomy): Bacteria > Bacillota > Bacilli > Thermoactinomycetales > Thermoactinomycetaceae > Thermoactinomyces > Thermoactinomyces mirandus. The sequence continues at coordinate 17,510 of NZ_JACEOL010000053.1, forward strand.
ATAACTGAATGCAAAAATGAAAAGGTAACCGAATATCCAGGGGATAAACAAAATCGGGTTTAAAATAACCGGCAAACCAAACAGCACCGGTTCTGCGATATTGAATATGGATGGAAACAAGGCCAGTTTGCCAAGTGTCTTATATCTTTTTACTGCTGACATCAGCATCAGGATGACCAGCGGGAGCATGCTTACCCTCACGAAGTAGTTCAGAAACTGTTCACTGGCGATATATGGAATTTCCTGGCCAGCCTGTGCCGCGGCAACGTTACTTCCCAACATGTCCAGCCAGATCGGCTGCATGACGGATGTGACCACATTGGTTCCGTGGATCCCGACAAACCATAACAAGCGGTCGATAAACATGGCGACGAATTGGGCGATAAAGCTGGCACCGCCTGCAACAATCGGGGCAAACCCTTCCATGATGAGCCCCACAAGGTCAATTTGCATAGGATAACGGATGGTCCACCACAGCATAATCGTGACGAAGATCGGCAGCAATGAGGAAAAGGCATTGGCCACCATGGGAGGAACACCGTCAGGCATTTTGATCGTAATATTCTTTTTGATCATGAACCGGTATATTTCGATACTGATGATCCCGACAACAATGGCGGCAAACATGCCGGTACTTCCGAGATTATTTGCCGGCAAATAAGCGCCGATCTTTTCATTCACTCCTACCGGAAACAGGATAAGAAAACCAAACAGACTGATGATCGTCCCGGAAAAGGGATCCACTTTGTTATCCGTCTGCTTGTAATAGCTTGACAGAAAGTAACCGATTCCAAGCGCCAATCCGATTGAAAGCAATCCCATCGTTGCACTGTTGGCCCCCCAAAATTGGGAACTGACCGGTTCGATCAGTTTTTGCCATGCCGGGACGGGAAATGAAGCAATCAGGACAAAAAACGAAGCGATAATGATAATGGGCATTAACGCAATAAATGATTTCTGAATGGAGTCAATATAGCGATTTTTTGAGATTTTAATCAAAGGCGGCGCAATTCTGTTTTCAACAACATTGGTCAAGCCATCCATGAAAGACATGATTTCGTTCGCCCTCCTTTATGGTTTTCCAATGCCTTCCGGCAATAAAAAAGTTTGGAATCGCTTTCAACTATAGTATAGAAGATATAAAAATAATATTTCAATATCTTAGGTAACAAATATGAATTTATATTTTACAAGACAGGCGTCCATTGCGAAGTTTCTGCTGCGGCACCGGTTTTCGCGGGTCTCTTGTTCATGGCAATTTTCGCAATTTTCACATAGCGTGCCTCGACCGGAGAAGCAAAATAAATTGCATCCCTGGGCTGCGGAATATCTTTTTCCCTTTTTGCCATGGACTGGTCAGCCGCTTTTTTCCATGTCCTGTTATCATTGGACACCCATATTTCATATTGGTCCGCCCAGTATTCCCATTCAATTTTAATTTGGTTAAACCTCTGTTTTTGTCCCAGATCCACTGCAAAATATTCCGGGTCCTGTTGAAAGGACTTGGAAGCCCATCGGGTATGGCTGTCGCCGTCTATGGCACGACCCGGTGTAAAATGACTGGTACTCCCATATTTGTAATCCGTGTCAAATGCGGAAGATGAAGCGGAAGCCGTCCTGTTTTCAGCCAGATTGGGACTTTCTTTCAGGGAAAGGTTGTTACCCTGCCAGGAATTTTGATGGCGACTGCCGAATAGGACGAGATGGTCCAGGAAAGTTTCCCGTTTTTTCCCACTTTCAACGATTCTTTTCGCAATCCATAATCATAGACGTGATCCGGTACCGCAGGCCCGTCCAGAATCAAGGCAGCCGCATCACCTCTTGGCTTGAAGTTTAACAAGTCAAATTCCACTTTCCTGTCTTTGTCCGGCAACTTGTTAATGGCAATGATATACAGGTTTTTCCCTTTTTCGCCAGTACTTGCATAAATGGATAAATTGTTATCCCTTTTGTATTGTTTTTCAACCAGCGTATCCCCAAAATGCCGGCCAAACAGTTCAAAAGCATAATAGTTTACATAAGACTTCATTTCAGGACTGAGCAACCCGTAATCACCGCTTCCCGGCGGATAGGGATTCATCAATGCCCAATAGGCAACCGCGTCGATGTCCTCCTCTGCAAGTAACCCAACAGATCGGCTGTCCATAATCCGGCAGGCAGGGCATTGACCGTCCAGTCTTCGGAATAAGCCCATACCGGACTAAAGGAGGAAAGGAAATGTTACAGATGGCCAATTACGAGTTTATCAGGAAGCAACACATTTTGCTAGGAAAGTCCATTCGACAGATTTCAAGGGAGACTGGCTATTCACGCCAGATCATTCGAAAAGCACTCAAATCAACAGATTTCCCAAAATACAAGCTGTCCAAACAGAAACAAAAGCCGGTCATGGATTCTGTCAAGCACATCATCGAGGAGTGGCTACGCCAGGACGAACAGGCTCCACCCAAGCAACGTCATACGGCACGACGCATTTATCAAAGGCTGGTTGAAGAGTACGGATTCACCGGAGGTGAATCAACGGTTTGATCTTTTGTAAGAGAACTAAAGGTCACTGAACCTGAAGCTTTCGTTCCGCTTGAATTTCCTTAATTTGTTTATCTCCCTGAAATATACAACCCCAAGCCCTTTTCTTGCGAAAAAGCTTGGGGTTTGTCATCAAGCTCACAGGAGCGGAGCTCCTGTTCCAATTTTGTTCCTCGCGCTATGAGAAAGGTAGCATGATCATTACAAGCAATCTGGACTTTTCTAACTGGACTCAGGTCTTTAAGGATGAACAAATGACAGCTGCCCTGGCAGATCGCCTTACCCATCGCGCTCACATCCTTGCCATGAATGGCGAAAGCTATCGTTTTAAGCAAAGCATAAAAAGAGCATGATCATCAAAAAGTTACCCACCCTCCGGGTGGATAATTTAATACCCAGGTGGTCAATTTTTTGATGATCACGGCGGTCAACTTTTTGTTTGACATTCACACTTTTTATCATGTATGGACGGGAAAATAAAATATTTTTTATAATTAAACGGAGTAGATGCTTCACACCAATTTCCTTCTCCAGTTTGATCTACCAATTCAGGGAAACTACACAGTAGACCTTCTAATAGTTAATAATGCAACAAACAGTTAATAGTTAAAACAAATTCAGATAAGATTCCCAATATATCATTTGTTAGGGAGGTTCATAATGAATACCAGCCAAACACAAAATGGATGTTAAAATTACTAACAGCGATCCATTGACCTTAGGGGTAATCGGACTGCTTTGGTAACCCTGGTAGCATCCTCACAAAAGCTCGGAATCACATGCGAAATTTCATTCGTATTCCGTGGGCGATATTTTTAGGGGGATTTGCTCAACTATTTGCATGCATCTAGTATATATATAAACTTATCGACTATAATCATTTTCTCATTCAACAGTAACCCGATAGCTGGACCACTATCAAATTTTATAACAAGATTATCTTTTACTAATTCCTTACCATGTTATTATTAATTTCTTGCAACATCATGATAATCTTGCAACATATTATTAATAACATCCTCTAATTCATTAGCAATAAAGCTGGAATTATCCCCTGGACATAACCTTAACAAACGTACAATTCCATTCCACTCTTTCTGACTTCTCTTTTCTAAAGATAAATCTCTACTCGGGTATAAACCCCACACTACAGAAACAGGGTTATAACGGCGATATTTCATTTGAGTGGGTACTAGCTCACCATATATATAAGGAGACAATATTTTCATTTTGTAATCCGTTAACTGCTCAATTAACTTCGGATCATTTTTTCTATTCCAGATATTATCTAGTTGCCTATATTTCAGATCAAAAATTAAACTTCCTATATATACACCTTCTTTATATACATCCATACGGCCATCTGGACAGTTATGGTTACCTATACTAAATAAAGGTATATTTTCCAGATCGGTCTTTTCTTCTTTTTTAGGAATAGCTTGATTATAAACTAGATTGAGAGTTAAATCCCCTTTTTCAAATTTAACTATGGTTCCAGGCTTCAAAGTCGGAACAAAAAAGTTCTTAGTATAACTGAAAATCCAACCCTGCATGGGTTTGAAACCAATGTTCATTAATGTTTTACAAATATGCATATAACCCCATATTTCATATAATAAATCAGTTTTTTTCCACTGGGAAGTAAAACTGCTTTCTATACTAATGTGAAACTGACCAGAAACTATTTTTCTATAAAGTTGATAAATTAATCTATATCTTGAATCCAGATTTAAAATGTTTGAAAAGGAGTTACCCTTGAATTTAGATACCTGTTTGACCCAGTTAGATTGACAAAACCGTTCAAAGTTCTTTTTCATTAAGCGACCTTTTTCTCTGTACTTATTAAGTATGTGAATAGTTTTTTTCTTTTCGTAATACTTAATTTGTGTGTTTCTTTGTGACTTTAAATACTTTTCCATCTTCTTACATTCTTCTTCAAATTCGATAATGGATGAATCTACAGCTTCAATAAAATGATTCAGTAACTGGATAAAGTTAATTAAGATCATTTTTAGCCATCTGTTTTCCAATAAATCATAATCTACTTTATTAAAAGAGGTCTGGATAATTTCTTTTTTATCCGGATGAGTCAATTGATACCTTAAACTTTGTTCATCTATATATTTAGCCCGACTCAACCAAGTTAACTTATATTCTTTTTTTAAGTTATATCTTGGTTTTAAGTCAATATCATTTAAAGATATCATAACCTTGTTATAGTTTTTTAGCAGCAATTCAAATTGATACAGAAGCTTGACTGGAATAGCTTGTACATTAGAGCATCCCAACCCAAATCTGTTTCGAATAAAATCTTGAGCCAGTCCTTTAAGTTCCTTTTCTAATTCATCTTTCATATACTCCCATTGGGCACGAGTAATTTGTTTTGGCTCAATTTGCATCGTAGAGAAAAAATGTTCACCAAAGGCAACCACCTTTATTGGATAAAATCCAGGAATAAGAGGGTAATGGGTGTTATAATTCTGAAACAAAATTCGTATCTCCTCAGAAGGCTCGAGGTAAATCTTTCCGTCTCCATCCACTTCAGGGTTATCAAGCAATTCTAATCCCGCTATATATAACTTTGCTTTCTTGTCCGGACAGATAAATTGTAAACCAAGTTCAGTATTTTCCTTTACAACTACTGCAGTTTCATCAAAAAAATCTTCATCTTTCCCGAATTTGTTTACAGGAATGGCCTTTTCTTTCTGATAAAAAGTTAATTCAAAAGGGTAACTATTAGCTCGTGTATCCATTAATCGCAAGCTCCTTAGCTTTATTACTTATTACTCTTTTGCTTTCAACAAAGTCAGAAACCTGGGTATACTGGTCAAATAACGTAAGCAAAAAACTATTTTCTACCACCTTTGCTTCCTTGTTATAATTGCCAATAATCCCTCCCAATAGTTCTTCGGGACCTCTTAACTTGGTTAGTACGCGTTGAACCAGTTGAAGATCAAAAGCATCTCTTCTTGTTAATTCTTTACAATTAGGAAGATTACGCAAATACAAATCTATTTGTTTTACGATTCGAAATCCTATACCATACTGATCATGTAGGGAGTGCAAAGCATAATGAATTTCGTCCAGTATTTGAAGTTCCTCAGCTGATAAAAAAGGAGCATCACTTTTTTTTCTGAACTCTCGAAAATGGTTAGCAGTAAACGATTTTTTTTCTAAATTCATTTTTTTTGGTTTTGACCAATTGAGATCCTGAAAAGACATTTTATTACTCAATGTAATAACATTCGCCCGATCCAACACTTTATCAGAAAAATGATAAGTAGATTCGTCAATGTTTACTGTTCCTACAAACAAAATATTATCTCCTAAAACAATGGAAGGCTTATATTTGCTTGAGTTATATAGACGAGACTCCAATTCCTCGTTATACAAGTTTAATTGACGTCTCGGGGGTTCCAGCTCCAACACCGACAAAAATTGAGAAAAGTAATGCTCAACTCGTGCCAAGTTCATCTCATCAAAACAAATAATATAAAGTTTGTCACTATTCTCTTCTTTAGATGCATGAACAAGAGTGTTAATTAATTCGGAATCTCCAGGACGGTAAACCATATGAATAGAATCTACGTATCCAATGAGATCAGCATCATCTGTCCAGGAAGGCCGTACAGAGATTATTTTCAATTGCTGGTCGTCCATCCCCCATGCTTTACCATACATTTCCACCAACTTCGACTTGCCTATTCCGCTCATTCCGGACAGGATCACCAAATTCGAGGATTTCATAGCCGTATGGAAGTTTATTAAGTCTTTTTTATCATAAAGCAAGCCATACTCTTGAGTGATTTGATAAAAATAATTAATAAATGTGTTTTCATCCTCTGAATTCTCTAAATCCAAAACTCCATTCGACTTAACCGGTATAACCGGTTCTGGAGAAATAATCTTCATAGGCTTGGCGTATTGCAACAAATCTTGGAAGTTGTTGTAGATATCAAGACTTACAAACAAAATATCCTTGTTTCTAGGAACTTCAATTACATTTTCAAGCCAGTCTTCAGGCATATCCTCCTGTTTGAGATTCTCATAGAATAGTTGGAAGCCTCCATGTGCATAATGGTGTTTTTCAAATTCACCAAAAACTGTATATCTGCCATCTTTATGTCGCCATAAAATATAGGTTGGAGTATCAGACAGCTCATATGAAAAACGATTAATTTTACCTATATACTTTGAATTAGCCAGTTTATTTTTAAACTCTTCAAAACTGGGATTATAAGAACCTTCACTAAAAACAGGGATAGGGAGAAAAAACATATTATCTAAATAACTATCAAATTTCGCTTTTAACTTTACATTAGTTGCTTGACAAATAGTATTACCTTCAGCAGTTGTTTTTCTTTGAAGACCAAAAATAATAAAATATCTATCCAAGAAATCTTTAAGATTTTGAATCCTTTCAGCTTTCAAGAGAGTTAAATCATCTTCGAACCCCCATTCTTCCAAAAGGGTAGAATAACACCAGATTAATTTTTCATTTGGAAAACTTTCCGGAGTTTGGGAAATAATTCGAATATAAAATTGAATTGCCCCTTGTCTATTAATAAATACAGTTTCTTTTCCTACTTTTTCTTTTACATATTCATCGTCTGCCAAGACCCCCACCACATCTAGATCCCATGTTTTCAGCATCTATATTTCCCCCTTGATTAATTTATCAGTTAATTCAACCAGTCTCAGATGATCTTCAATCATAGTAATATTCCCAAAACAGGGCAGTTTCTGCAATTCACGTTTAAGTCTGGTTGAAATCTGATACTCGATAAGCCAGATATAGTCACAATCCATACATAAATTCATATTTTCTAAATCTCTACAAATTTTTACAGCAAAACCATGTGACTCGAGTTTATTTTTTATTTTCCTACGCAGTTCATTTCCAATTAATACTACAGTTTTTTCTTTATGATTTGGTTGAGGCAAATCTGAAGGTAAGACAGGAGTTTTTTCATCTAAGGAACGAATAATTGATTCTTTCTTTTCCAGTTCTTCCTTTAAATTTTTATTTTTTTCTTCAAGATCATTAATCAAACATGTCTTCGCTTCTAAATTTGTCTTTACGTTAGACAATTCATCTAACGTTTTCCTGAGTAATTGTTTCGTTTCATCCGATTCTTTTTGTGAGCTTTCTATTGTTTGTTTCAGATTATTTTGCTCCTCCATTAAAAATCGAATTTTTTCTTTCTTCATCTCAAGGTTCTTACTCTTTTCATTTATAATCAGTTCTAACTTTCTAATCCTCTCTTCCAATTCTTTTTGCTTATCTTCGCTATCCTTGAATGACGATACAATTTTTTCTAGCTCATTTAATCGATTTGACAGCTTTAATTGATTGTATAAAGCTATTCCTGTAAGGTATTCATCATTATTTTGACTTGAAACTAAAGACAAGAGTACCAATAAGGCCTTTGATTTCTCAATTAATACATATTCAAATAAAAATTCTACTTTTTTACTTCTAAATATTATCCATTCTTCATGCTCATTAAGCCATTGATTAAACACACCCTTTACTTTAAGAATGTTTCTGTTATTTACCATTTGTTGTACTAGTTTATCCTTGATCAAACTGATGTTTTTTCGAAAACTGGTTTCTCTAAAACCGGCTATTTTAACCTTTATTTGCTTAGATAGTAGAATTAACTGTTCATCTGGTATGTTTTTGAGAATCCAAGTCCATATTTCCTTGTCCATGTGATGCCTCCTATACACCAAAATAAATATTAGCTAAAATTTTTCCTATTCATTATTATATTCGTATGTTAACCCAGAAAATAATCATTTTTGTGAAGAATCTATTTTAGATTATGAGATGTTTTTTCACACTATTATTTATCTATATTTTTTAAATATAATTATTTTTCTTTTATTTCAGAATTAATTTTTAACCAAGAGCGTTCAAACAAGTATACTTTAATAAAAAAAGCCGCCTTCATGTCAGAAAGCGGCTTTTACACAAGTTTGGTGGGCAGTATTGGAATCGAACCAACGACCTCTTCCGTGTCAAGGAAGCGCTCTCCCCCTGAGCTAACTGCCCAAATCGGGATAAGGGATTGGTGGGCCCAACAGGACTCGAACCTGTGACCGATCGGTTATGAGCCGACTGCTCTGCCAACTGAGCTATAGGCCCATTCCAAATGGCGGAGCTGACGGGATTCGAACCCGCGATCTCCTGCGTGACAGGCAGGCATGTTAGGCCTCTACACCACAGCTCCATATCTGGTTGCGGGGACAGGATTTGAACCTGCGACCTTCGGGTTATGAGCCCGACGAGCTACCTGACTGCTCCACCCCGCGTCAATTTGATTCGTTAAGTTATCAGCGACAATTAATATCATACAACAGTTATTTTGTTTGTGCAAGGGTTATTTTCAAGATTTTTTACTCCAAATGTACCGCACACCGTACCTGCCTTTTTTGAACGGAAAATTTCCACCTCTTCCGGACTGTCATATCCATACAGCCACCAGTCTTCCTGCATACGGGCTGCCAGACAGTTGGCCTGAAAGCGGCTGTCGTACAATTTGGCCCAATAAACCCATTTTGACATACTCATCCCATCCTTTCACCCGTATTTTTCCACATATTCGCGTTTTCATGCCAGGGTAAATGCACATTTTGAGGAAAAGAACTAACGCACCTTCTTTTTGTGCATAACATGAAACAAACAAGCAAAAGCGCTTGTTATGTTCAGCTCCTAATAACGAATATGTTCCCTCCTCTCATGAAGAGGTCCGGGTTGCCGGACCTTTTTTCTGTCACAAATTGGCTTCTTTTATGTCACAAATTGGGCAGGTGTATTCTTTCACATAAAAAAGTTATAATAAAATTAAGCTTCCAAATGGATAAGGAGGGGATGTTAATGAACTATAGCATCGTTACCTTTCCGCAAAAAAAAGTGCAGGACTGGGCCAACTCCTTGCGAAAACGTTATGACCCCCAATACTGTTACATTCCTCCACACATCACGTTAAAAGAAAAATTCGAACTTTCCGATGAAACCTTTGAAAAAACTGTTGAGAGCCTGGAGAGGGTAGCAAAAGAAGTCAGGGAATTTCACGTAAAATTTAACAAAGTCAGCCATTTTTATCCAATCACAAACACGATCTATTTGGCGATTAAAGACAAGGAACCGTTAGTTGAACTGCATGACAGGATCAACGAGCTTTTTGAACCGGTCAAACCGGCCCACCAATTTGTTCCGCATCTCACGATCGGACAGGAAATGTCGGATGATGAGCTGCATGACATCTATGGACGGCTGCGCATGAAGGAAATCGAACTGGAAACCGGAATTGACCGGTTTCATCTGATGTACGAATTGGAAAACGGTTCCTGGAGCATCTTTCAATCCTTTTTGCTGGCGAAAGACTAGAAAGGGAGTTTGCAGATTGACAACCATTGTTAAGAAAGCGATTACAGACTCAGATTTAAACCATGTTTTTTCCATTCGGACAAAAGTATTTGTAGAGGAGCAAAATGTGCCAAAAGATCTGGAAATTGATGAGTGGGAAGAAAAATCGACCCATTTTCTGGCATGGGAAAACGAATTGCCCATCGGCACATGCCGTTTACGATTTGTTGATCCGTTTACGGCGAAAGCGGAACGGGTGGCAGTACTGAAAGAAAAAAGGAAAACAGGAGCCGGGAAACTCCTCATGCAAACATTGGAGAATGTTGCCCGGCAAAAAGGAGCCAGAAAGATTCTGCTCTATGCACAGGTTCGGGTGATCCCTTTTTATAAAAAGCTGGGGTATGAGCCGTTTGGTACTCCATTTGACGATGCAGGCATTCCGCACATGAAAATGGAAAAATCTTTGCGCTAGGAGCAAAAGCTTTGTAGGTCCTTTAAGATTCGGATATCGGTGGTACAGGTGCCTAACTGTGCGTGATACATGGAACCATGCCGCTCACCGTGAAAATCGGAGCCCGCTGTTGCAAGGAGATTCATTTTTTCGGTCATTTCCTGATAATGCCTTTTTTTACTGGAAGTATGATCAGGATGATTGATTTCAATACCATCCAATCCATTCTCCCCCAGAAGTGGGATCAAGTCGTCTTGCTCATAAAGACCCGGATGGGCAATGACGACTGCTCCTCCACTCTGGTGAATGGCCTCAATGGCATCAAACGGGGACATCTGATCCGGTACCACATAAGCTTTGCCCTTTTTCCCCAGATACAGGTCGAACGCCTCATTCATTGTGTTGACGATTTCTTTGTCAATCAGCACTTCAGCAATATGTGGACGGCCCACATTCTTCTCCTGACTGCCCCTCCCCTTTTTTGCCATCACTTCCTCAATCGTGATATCGATCCCCAGTTCATTCAAACGGCCAATCATTTTCAAATCGCGCTGATACCGGACATCCCTCTGCTTTGCCAACAGATCCAGGAAATGATTGTTGTTTCTGTAGTCTACATACATCCCCAGCATATGAATTTCTTTTCCATGCCATAACGTACTGATCTCTACACCCGGCACAACTTCTATACCTCTTTTCCTGCCTTCATGAAGTGCTTCTTCCACTCCATCGACGGTATCATGATCTGTAATCGCCACTCCCTTTAAGCCAAGCCTTTCAGCCAGTCTCACCAGATCTGCAGGAGACAGCAATCCGTCAGAAGCAGTCGTATGAGTATGCAAATCTACTTTCTCCATACAGTAGAACCTCCGTTCCTTTCTTTCAACAAAGCCATTCATGCCACTGGCTGACCAGCGGTAGATATTTTCCATCAATACCCTTTATTCCTATCTTATGGATAAACTCTTTACCAAGCATAATTCAAGTATAGAACAAGAATGCAACGCAAGATCTCCTGATTTCATTATCACCATTTATTCAATTTTTGTTCAACAAATTGACAAGCAACAGCCAAATATTTTTGCAAAAACAAGATTGTTTTTTTAGAAAAACGGGTATCCAATCATTAATACCTGTTAAGGAGGATTCTGCATGAAACTGAGAATGAAAACGTTGTCAAGTGTGGCCCGTCCTTATGGTCAAATAGACCGATTGTTAAAATCCCAAGGCTTTCGATCAACGCACAACTATCCTCCAACATATGACACCAAAATCCGGGATATTGCCTCTGGGCAAGTGTACCGCTTAAAAGTCCCGACTTACCTGACAGAAAAGAAATACAAAGAAGAATACTTGCAATTGGATGAACCTGTTTTGGAACCGGATTCGAACAATCGATGCCAATCTCTTTCCAACATTCCTGATTCTGTTGTTTTCGCAGTTCACGAAAAATTGGAAGAGATTGTGTCCTATCTTAAATGATAAAATAAAAAACAAAGAGCACCCGTCATCAGGGTGCTCTTCTCACTCAACTGCATTATTTGCGTTTTTTGATCTCCTCACTTATCCGTTCCGCAAACTGACCAGGATCGGTGTCGATTGATCGGGTTTTCTCATTAACCCCCAGCTCACGACCCACTTCATTTATTAATTCTTCTACCTGGTCTTTTTTCTTTCCATGTTGTTCTTGCTGGTTTTCCTGTCCCATAAATCTATTCAAAAAGCGGAACATAAGAAGACCTCCCTTTTGTTGAGTGATATTCTTATTATTTCTTCATTTCTTTTTTACATACAAAAAAAGAAGCCACTCTTTTCTATGGCTTCTTTTTTTATTTCAAATTAAGAATTTGCAGCGGATTGTCCAGCATCAATACCGGATAAACCCCATCGATTTGGGTAAAATAGCAACTGGTCTCACGCTTTTCCAGTTTGCCGTGAATCCAGAAACGCTGTTCGGTGGTAAATGAGGGTAGAGGCGACATGTGAACCTGCCTCCATTTTCCTTCAATTAACACAATTGGTCCTGTTGATGAAACGGTAAACATATAGGTTTCTTTCCTGTCGTCCGTAATTTCCTCACCGGCCATTTCCCGGTTAATGCCATGGTCCAGCAGCCATTTCCTGATCTCCACAGCACTCGGGAGCGCTCGAATCAGATGAATGTACACTTTCCGGAATACAGGGTATACGCTGGCAATCTTCTCTTCTTCCAGCCAGCGGAACAAATGCTTCAGCGTATTGAGAAAGACCCGCGCACCTTGCGGCGTGTTTTTCCCCTGATCAAGATACCATACACTTAAAAAGTGAATCATCGTTTCTTCATCCAGCAAAGACCAGTCAAAAGCACTGCCAAAACGCATCGACAGGTAGAGGTGGAATTCTTCCATTGATTTGCAATATAACAGTTGTGTCCCCTTTTGTAATGTTGCGACATGTTCTACAAAAAACTGTTCGAATTGTTGCATGATCCGTATGGGCAATTCTCCTTTTTTTTCTGCCAGCGGCCATGTGGAAGATTTTTCAACCGGTGTTTTCGTCGCAGCTGAGGAAACCGTCGTGGAGTTCTTCCGTTCTTCTGCACGATGAATGGACCAGCCATAAACTTTCCATCCGTTTTCCCAGGCTGTAAATCTGTTATTTTCTTCTTCAAGATGATTATATTTCTCTAGTTGCACGAGTATCTCCCCTCTCATCTCATGCAAGAAGGATGTATAAGGGCCAAACATTTCATAATGGTTACCGATTCGAACAAACCGTGCAAAAATCAATGGCTCGAGTACATGTTTCTCAGGATGTTTAACGATGATTCTCTTCCCATCCACAAGCTTCCGATAAATCAGCTTTTCTCCGGTCCTGTCGACCAATTCATAAAAGGAAACACGGGAGGCGCAAAAGTTTTTGGCGACTCTTTCTTTATAGGGATCTTTGCGAAGTGTAGAAGACCAGATTTCTACGGGACGTTTACCGTTCAAGCATGAGGCATCAAACAGTAACCAAAATCGAAAAAATGCGGACATATCATACGAAATTGGCCGTTTCGGCTCAAGTTGCAGCAGTTTCTTGAAACGTTCAATCCATTCCAGTTGCATTTCTGCTGACATTCGTCGATAAAACCATTGGTTCAACTCATTTAGCAGTTCATGTTTCAGTTGACTTTCCCGATCTTCGCGCGCTTTTTCTACAACAGACAGAGTCACAACCCTTTCACAACATTTTTTGTACTTTTTTCCGCTGCCACATGGGCAAGGTTCATTCCGACCTACCATCATCACACCTCGGATGCAGTTTTCCTTGTTTTCAAGTATAGCTTAACAAGCCACCAAAAACAAAGAAAAATTCACAAAAAATACCATATTTTTGCTTATCTTTCCCAATAACATAAATACATGTTATTTGTAATATTCCTCTATCTCCGGGCCTTTAAACCAATACTAATAAAAACGGGTCGGGTCAGATGCGTATTTCAAAAGCGCGGCATGGGATTTTGTGTCAAGGGGCGGGGAGGTTTAACCATGGCAACAATTGAGTTAATTGTGGAAAATTGCTGAAAAAAACTCATTCAAACTCCCTACTATAAAAATAATTCCCTGTCAATAAAAAAAAACCTGCCGCTATTTCAGTTGCAGGTTAATTTTTTTTGTTAACTATTTTAAAATCTTGATCGTTACTGTTCTTCGTCCCCATTTAATCGCTTCTGCTCTTGATTCGAAAAACAAATCAATAATATAACCTTGCACTGCTCCTCCCGTATCCTCTGCCACTCCATATCCATACCCCGGAACATAAAGTTTGGTACCCAAAGGAATGACATCCGGATCTACAGCAATTGTTCCCCGATGTGGATAAGTACCTGTTGCCGTTCTGCCGCCGGTGTGGGTATATCCCGTCGCTTGAACAGTCAGTGTGCCTGCTGAGGAGAGTTTTACATCTTCTTTGGCCAGTGCTTCATTCGTGCCAATTTTGACAATTTCCTCAACGGGCTTGACGGTATCCACCAGCCTTTTCTCTACAACCGGCTTGCCATTTTGCAACAATGGCTGCCCGTTTTTATACATCATGACCACTTCATATATTTTTTTGCCTTTTTTCCCTTCCTGCTCTACTTCCTTTTCGCCTTTTGCTATCTTATCATCTTCAATTTCCTTGGTTTTATAAGGAACAAGTTCTACTTTTTTCTGGAGCCGATGTTCAAACCGATCCACAATGATCTGTGTTCCATCTGTAATTCTTTGATCGAGGGGAACATTGACTTCATCCCACTCCGAGATTGGTATGTTTTTTTCTTTCAACACTTCCCCAACCGTCGTTGCCAATGTTTGGAATGTCCCCATTTTCTTCCCGCCAACCTGGAGAGATACTTTACAATTGCATGATAAATCAACGCGGCTTTGCTCTTCCAATGGCTGGTTCCACGGTATGCTCGGCTGATATTTCTGTTTCAGTTCAGTCACATTCAGGCCAGCATCTTCCAAGGCTTCAGCCAGGCTGTCTTCAGAGCGGTCAAGCTTTATCATTGTGGGCTGATCGCTGAAATAAACCTCCACTTTTTGGGAAGATCCGGAACAACCTGCAAGCAGGATGAGAATCATCGCAAGGCTACTGAGAAGGATCTTGTTCATCCAATACCTCCTTGGTTAAGCCTGAACAATGATTAGATTATAGCAAAAGTTCCCCGATCCTTCTATGATTCTCCGGCTATTGTCAAATATTCATCTATTTTCGTTATGGATATGAGCAAATTTCGTTGATTATTCCGTGTTTTTTCTCTTTATTCCTCCCTTAAGGACTCTTTTTCGCTTGGCGCTTTGGGAATCCGGCGTGGAAAGTAATGGGCAGAACGTGGCGCATACACATAGATGGACAGCCTTCCTTTCTTTACTTCCGCCACGATCAGGACAGGGCTGGACAACGGGTTTTTAAACTTGAAATCAGGCCCTCCCCACGACACGGTTGCGTCGCGGTGTTTTGGCACATAGGCTACCCGGCGGCTGTGGCTCATCCGCTCGACAATTTCCATTCCCGCCTGGTCTACCGAATTGAACAATGTGGAAGATGTCTGGCAAATTCCACCCCCCACTCCCTCACTGTATTCCCCTTTTACAATAATACGCGCCGGAAGATAGCCGCGCTTGACGGTGCGAATTCCGACCACTTCATTAAACGAGAAAATTTCCCCGGGCATCAGCACTTTATGATCAATGGCCTTTGCAGACAGCTTGATATTGTGTGACCGGTTGACATTGCGATAATTGAAATAAGTCGTATAACTTCCCAACAGTTTCTGTTTCAACTGCATGAGTTCCCCTGTCGTCAATTCCGGTTTGGACCACCTGACCGGCAGATCAACCGGCTGATTTACGTAGGCATGGATCTGGTCAAACCAGGCGCGTACCTTTTTTTCGTCCACGGTCCTTCCCAATTCATGGGAGACCACCTTCCGCTCCTTGTAGAATGCCGAACGCGGGGGACGGTTTACTTTTTTCACCACCGTTTCCCGAAACATGTTCATCAATGCATCGTGATTCAGTGTCGTCGGATCAACTCCGTCAAATCCGATTTCCCGTAAATCCAAAATCCATTCCTGTTGTCCAAAACGGATGATCAGGCGCGTTTCCTGATTGATTACCGGCTGGACCGCCCGTGAAATTGGCGGAGAAATAAACAGAGTGCTTATAAAGAGCAGAAAGAATAATTTCAGCTTTGGCGAGTGCATAAAAAAACCCCCTCTTGACCTTAGTCTGTGTCAAAAAGAGGCAGGCTATTAAGACCCGTCATGGCCATTCCCACAAAACATACAAAAAGAACAGATTCCAGGCAACCAATATAGGTATTCCCAACCGAAATGCGTTATGCAATGTTTTATGACGGAAAGCTTTCATCCCGATCCAGACACCGATCGCTCCCCCGGCAAACGCCAGCAAGAAAAATACGTATTCCGCTACCCTCCGTTTCCGTTTAATCGCTTGGGTTTTATCCCAGCCCATCAGCAAAAAACAAAACAGATTGAGCAAAATGTACAGGCAAATAAACAAAAATATCATCATATTCCGTATGTTACCACATGTCCTGGCAAATGTCATAATAAAAAAACATTTGAAACCGAGTCCGGTTTCAAATGCCGAACATCCGGAGGCTGACCATGTCACCAGGAAGGAGAAAGTGATTTTGAAAGAGATTTTTCCTGATGCCAGTTAAGCAGTTATGTCCGCCTGAAAGAAACAGCAATAAGTGTTCCGGACCTTCCATGTATGTAACAGAGACAGGCCGATTCCAAAAATGCTTAAAGGACAGGTTCAACCGTCAATCTGTTTTTCCTTTCTTCTGATACAGGCGTTGACAAAAGCCTGAAAAAGCTTGACAGCTTCTGTATCATTTGGCACCATTTCCTCAGGATGCCACTGTACGCCGAGAACAAAATCATGCCGGCTGCTTTCAAATGCCTCAATAATCCCGTCTTTGGCTACTGCTGAAATTTGAAAGGAAGGCTTGACATTCCTGACAGCCTGGTGATGAAAACTGTTTACTTTTGCCTGACCTTTTGCGTAAATTGAATGGAGCAGGGTATTTTCAACAATGGTAATCGTATGGGAGGGATGATGCCGCGGAGCGCGTTGGGTATGCTGAAGCATGGTTTGTTTCTGGCTGCAGATGTCCTGATACATATCGCCACCCAAAGCGATGTTCAGGATTTGGCAACCGCGGCAAATGCCAAAAATGGGTTTGTTCTGAACCATGAACTGTTCGATTAATGCGATCTCCATGTCATCGCGGTCGGGAATGATTTCCCCCAGATTCTGGTGCGGCTCTTCATCAAACAAAGTGGGATCGATATCTCCTCCGCCTGTAAGGATCAATCCATCCAGTTTTCGGCTCAATTGCTGCAGCGCCTGATCATCAACAATATAAGGAATGAGCAGTGGAATTCCTCCCGCCTGAAGAACGGAATCGGTATAACTCCTGCCCAGACACTGTTTTTTCTCTTCTTCCAAAGACATGGTCAAGCCAATGAGTGGTTTCATGATCATAACACCCCGGTTTCCAGATGACTGCATTTATTCAGATTTTATATTATGTTTGTATTTGATAAAATGATCTGATATATTTATTCGGCAAAAAACTCCAGACAGCCTGCCCGGAGTTTGCAACAGGTTATTATTGATATTCGGCCTGTGTCCGATCATCAAAAAGGAAGCGAATGGCATAAATTCCTGAAATTCCAACCAAGGTGTAGATTATACGGCTAACGAAGGAGGATTCCCTAAATGCCTCGCCCCCAAAAATGGCCGATACCAAATCCCATTGGAATAGTCCCACTAACAGCCAATTTAACGCACCAACAATTACCAGGGTTAATGCCAATTTTCTCATGACAGTCCCTCCTTTTTTCGTGGGATCACAAATAGTATCGCGAAAAAAGGAATAAATTATACATCTCGTCTGTTGCTGCAAAAAAAGCCATCCACGAAAAGGATGGCTTTGTACCAGTGTCTTATACGTTTACAAGCTCCATCTTATCCTCTTCCTGCTGCTTCCGATAATATTCTTCGGCAAGTTTGTCAATTTCCTTTTTCAGTTCAGACACCATATCTTTTTCAGGGATTTTGCGAATCACTTTGCCGTGGCGGAACAAAAGACCTTCGCCACGTGCTCCCGCAATTCCGATATCGGCTTCTTTGGCCTCACCGGGGCCGTTGACTGCACATCCCAAAACGGACACTTTGATCGGAGCCTTGATTTTTGAAATATATTCTTCCACTTCATTGGCTATGCTGATCAGATCGATTTCAATCCGGCCGCATGTCGGACAGGAAACCAGTGTTGCAGCATTGGCCGCCAGTCCAAATGATTTTAACAGTTCACGGGAAACTTTAACTTCCTCAACGGGATCGGCACTCAGACTGATCCGCATGGTGTTTCCAATTCCCTCAGCCAAGAGTGCCCCCAGGCCGGCAGCACTTTTGACGGTGCCCGAAAACAGGGTGCCCGATTCCGTAATTCCAAGATGCAACGGATAGTCGAAGGTGCGTGCAGCCAGTTTGTAAGCCTCAATGGCCAGGCGCACATCGGAAGCTTTTAAAGATACAATGATGTCGCGGAAATCAAGATCTTCAAGAATGCCAATGTGGTACAGGGCACTTTCCACCATTCCTTCAGCCGTCGGGTAACCGTATTTCTTAAGAATTCGTTTTTCCAGGGAACCGGCATTGACGCCGATCCGAATGGGAATTCCCCGTTCTTTGGCAGCATTCACGACAGCTTCCACTTTTTCACGCCGTCCGATATTCCCAGGATTGATCCGTATTTTGTCAATTCCGCCCTCAATCGCCTTTAATGCCAGCTTGTAGTCAAAATGAATATCGGCAACCAAAGGAACGGAAACTTCTTTCCTGATAAGTGGAATTGCTTCTGCGGCACGCATGTCAGGGCAGGCGACTCTCACGAGCTGGCATCCGGCTTCTTCCAGCCGTTTGATCTGGTTTACTGTTGCCTTTACATCATGGGTCTTGGTGGTTGTCATGCTTTGAATAACAATCTTGTCATTTCCGCCGATTTGAATATTTCCCACTTTCACAGCTCTGGTTTGCGTACGCAACACCATAAAAGATTCGCTCCTTTTTCACATAAATCAAATCATCAATATGAATTATAATGAGTACTAAAAAGTACGAAAACCCAGTAATAAAAAGTATATCACATCTATATACAGAAAAGGAGCCAATTCAGCTCCTTTTCCTGAAGTTGTTTTGTTCCCCCTCATAAGCAATGAGAGCCGCTTTTCTCCTGTATGTTCATTCAATTTTCGCTTCGAATCTGTTGATCCAGTTTCGTCAGCCGAAAGCCACCTGACTTGCACTATTCATTGGACCGGCCACGCATTCTTCGTTGCCTGTTCAGGGCCATTTTCATTGAAAAAGGAACCAGCCCGAACCAGCGAGTACTCCATGGCTCTTTTTGGGAACGTTTCAATTCCTTGCGCTCGGAACGAGGGGTTTCCACATACCAGAGAAAACGTTGCAACAAATAAGTAATCCAATCTTTAAATGACATTTTGACCCCACCTTAACCATAGCATGACCCGCAAAACCAAAATTTAAACCATGGAAAAGCCTGTCTATCGAATCCACTTCCGAATGGCAAACGTGCCCGGATCCAAACAGGCTTCAGCGGTTTGAATCACTCCGTGTTTTCCCCAGGCTGTCGCCCTTATATGAATCTGCTTCGAGTTGTTTTTTATCATTTCCATGACAACTTGCCGGCCACCGACCCGGATCAGCTGTTCCCGGGACGTCTCTTCCGGCTTCCACTTTCCAAGCCGCAACTGTTGCTGCAAAACAGCGATACCACTTTCTGCTGCATATTTGCAGGCCACTTTTTCCCCATACAACAGATGGATTTCCTTTGCATGGGAAATCTGTAAAATAAATAGTGTCATAAGCGTATACAGGAAAGTAATGGCCAGCAAAACAACAGGGAGAACCACGCCGTGTTCACCAGGGCTGCCCGCTTTGGGTTCTTGCGGAGAAATAGGTTGCAAATTCCTGATGGGCGTACCAGTTTTGCAATCCGACATCCAGACCAACTCCTTTTATGTCGGGCAAAAAAATGGCATAATAAACATCCTTGAGCACAATCGTTGTTCCCCGGAAACGATTTTCCCCCCGGGCCTGAACGCTCCGGATCAGATTTCGGTCCCGCAGATGATAACGAATCACGTTTCCATCCGGAGAATGAATATACAGGATGTCATCTTCTTCCTGAAAATAGACCCCCTTTTGAATATCTCGTTCAATCCAGGCTGAAAAAGAGAGATAATCCAGATGCATCCTGGTTTTGCCAAACGCTTCCCTGATTTGTTTTTCCACGGTAAAGGCCGCAAAAAACAAGGCAGGCAGGAAAAAAACCAGGATGGATAATACCATGCCTGTCTCTACAAAAGTAAAGCCATACTCTGTTTTTAAGGATGATAACGATGTGTCAGCCACCGTCTGGTTTTCATCTTCCCGTCGAAACCTTTCCATTTTGCCTCCATCTCCAGTTCATAAAGAAATGGCTCGATTTGCACGCAATTCCACCGCAAGTCGAATGTCCGTCGTCCAGACCGGCTCTGAAAAGTCTTTTGTCCGGAACATGGGACAGTATCCATGACTTGCATCTGTTCCATTTTCTTCCGCATTTTGTCTTCTATCTCCATCTCCGTCATTTGGGAATAATGATGGATTCGCAGTTCCCTGACAATGGGAATGGCAAAAAAAATGAATACCCCCACCACAAACCCGGCAGTCACGACTTCAACCAGCGTAAATCCCCTGATGTTCCCATCATGGCTACAACGCACAGGAGACCATCTCCACTTTTGGCAAACCGGAAGCTACCTGAATAACCAACCTCCCTACCAGCCGTTTTCCTGAATACAGGGACAGTGTCCCGCCTTGCACCTGCCCCGTTTCGCGGTAGACAAAACTCTGGCGGGGATAATTGCTGGTCAGACGATACAGGGGAGGGATCCTGATCTTTCTGAGCACTGTCTCATTTTGGACAATGTGTACTTCATTCTGTGCAGAAACCAGTCTCACGGTCACTTCTGTTTCCTTGCTCATTGCCTCTGTCTGGGCCAATTGCAACCGGGATGCCAGTTCCTGCATCAAAAGCATCCGTTCAACCCGCTCGGCGATCACGGATATGGCAGGCATGCACAGAGAAAAGAGCAGCCCAAAAAGAAACAGGGTAAAAACCGTCTCAATGAGCGACCATCCGGCCTCCCCTCTGTTTCCCGGCCTATTTTTTATCACAGGTGACTCTCCTTTCGAAGGAAAGATTCGGTTCCTTGTGGATGACATATCCCCCCCGACCGCCGGGGCAAGGAGGAATTGAACGCAAATAACCCCTTTTTACCAGTTCCTTCACACTGTCCGGATACTCCCCATACTCCAAAAAGTAATGGTCGGCTTGTGCTGCGATGATTTGCCTGTTGGCAAGGTCCGCCTTTTCCTGCGCCTTGCGGCCGGCAACTTTCAGGTTTGGGATGGCGATTGCCAGGATCAGTCCAATAATAAAGAGTACAATCAGCATTTCGATAAGGGTAAATCCTTTCTCGCCGTGATAACGGCTTCTTTCCATACGGAACACTCCTTTTTCGAATTTTAAAGTGCCTGCACAAGCTTTAACAGAGGCATAAACAGGGCAACTACCGTCACGGCAATCAAAAGGCCAATGGTAAAAATAAAGGCCGGTTCCAGGCTTTTGGTAATCCGTTCCAGTTTATACCTGATCATCATTTCCGTTCCGTCTGCGAGACTGGTCAGGGCCTGGTCAAGTTGTCCTGACTCTTCTGCAAGGGCCGCCATTTTGGCAAATGAGGGCAAAAAGACATGTTTCGCCTTTTGATAAAGTGCGCTGGAGAGGGAATTCCCCGCCAGCAGGCACTCCTTCACTTTTTCCAAATACCTGACCAGAACAGGCCATGGAGTATGATTCTGAATAACGTTAAGCGCGTCGACCAAGGAGAGGCCTGCTTTCAGGAGAGAGGCCAGCTGAACGGTTACATAATGTGTATTTCGATACTGATACAGCCGTCGAATGATCGGAAGGCGCATCCAGCGAGCCCCCAACCATGTACGGACTGTGCCGGGAATATATTTGGTAACATGGCCTGCAACAAGTATTGCTGACAAAAGAATAACTCCCAAGACCAAAAATCGGGGCATAAAGGAATAAAGCACGAATAATTGTTGCGTGATCCCCGGCAAGGAGATCCCCATCGTTTCATACAGTTGTGAAAATCGGGGCATCACGACAGCAAACATAAAGACAAAGGCGCAAATGGTCAGCAGCAATACCAGCAGCGGGTAGGTGTACGCCTTTTTCAATTCCCGCTGCCATTTCGCTTTGGCCGCATAATAGGCGGCACATTGCTTGAAGCCCAATACATAGTCCCCGTGTTCTTCTGCTGCCTTTATAAAAGAAATAAACATGGGCGGAAACAGCAGCTTTTTCAGGGATGAAGACAAATAACGCCCGTTCTGCAAGGAGGTTTTTAGCGAATTGTAATCAGGTTCCGTAATAATCCTTTGCGAAGCCAGCAGTTCCAGACACGCCAGCAACGGAATCCCGCTTTCCAGCAAATGCCCCATTTGCTGGCTAAACACCATGTATTGCTCTGCCTTCCAAAGTTTCTTCCTCCACACCATCGACCACCCTCATCCATTCATCGATCGTCGTTTGCCCCTTTTTGATGCGGTGCCTGATCATGTCATTGATACTCTTCATTCCGGAACCTGCAAGCTGTTCACGCAATTCCTCCAGGCTGACCTGTTTCAATATCAGTTCCGCAAGCGTTCTGTCTGCCTCCATCACTTCAAATACTCCGATTCTCCCCTGATATCCGGATTGCTGGCAATTGGTGCAGCCTTTTCCGTTGCATTCATGGCAAAGCAGCCGCACCAATCTCTGGGCAATGACACCAATCAGTGCCGCGGCGAGCCGGTATGGCTCAATTTTGAGATCAAGGAGGCGGATGACTGCACTGGCGGCATCGGCGGTATGTAATGTGGTAAGGACTAAATGACCGGTAAGTGCCGCGCTAATGGCAATATTCGCAATTTCTTCATCCCGGATTTCCCCGATCATGATCACATTGGGATCCTGTCTCATCACTGCCTTCAGGCCACTGGAATAGGTTAAGCCGGTTTTAGGATGGATCTGTACCTGGTTAACGCCTTCCAACTGCAATTCGACAGGATCTTCCAGCGAAATGATATTGGTGTCCAGGCTGTTTAAAACCTGCAGCAATGTATAAAGCGTTGTTGTCTTTCCCGATCCTGTCGGCCCGGTCACAACGAGCAATCCGCTTTTGTAACCCAACAATCTGTTAATTTTCTGCTGCTGTTCCGATTCAAGGCCCAACTCGCCCATGTTATACTTTTCCCTGAGCCTCAACAGCCTCATCACCACTTTTTCACCATAGATGGTTGGCAATGTGGAGATACGGACCTGAAGGTGCTGGTCTGCTTTCCCAAAAGAAAAGGTTCCGTCCTGGGGAAGTCGTTTTTCTCCAATATCAAGCTGGCTCATTACCTTGATCCGCGATACAAGCGCTGTTAAGTGCCTGTAATCAAGGCGGCCGGTTTCCAGCAACTGTCCGTCAATTCGCAGGCGAATGCGAATTTCATCGCGCTGGGGTTCGATATGGATATCACTTGCCCGCTTCCTTACAGCCTGGTACAGCAACTGGTCAATATAAGAAGCCACATCCACCCTGGAAACTCCCTTCTACAAAAATCAACAGCATCTTTTTACAATTTCTCCCTTTTCCGGAAATATCCTTCTCCTCTCCGTACGTTAAAAAACATCCGGACCTGAATAAAATCCCGCCAGTTCTCCCATCCTATGAAGTAAGCAGTGGGGAATAGCCAAGTGGTAAGGCAACGGACTTTGACTCCGTGATGCGCAGGTTCGAATCCTGCTTCCCCAGCCAAAAAAAGCGGAGGAGCCTGATCGCTCTTCCGCTTTTTTCAGCTAGCATATGAGTTTGTCTTCAGGCAGCCGTTTTATGTTTCCAGGCGTAACCCCCAACGACAACCATCACCGCCATAACCAGCGGGATTACGTAATTTAACACATCCATGCCGATCAACACCTGATTTTGAATGAACGGGTCCTCCACAATCAGCTGTCCTCCGGTAAATCCGAGAATGGCGGCGCCAACGTAAACCAGCCAGGGCAGTCTGTCTAGAAGCCTGGCAATAAGATTGCTTCCCCACATGATAATAGGAATACTCAAAGCAAGTCCGAACAATACAAGAAAAACATTGCCATGGGATGCGCCAGCCACCGCCAAAACATTATCGAGGCTCATTACGACATCAGCCACGATAATGGTTTTAATGGCGCTTTTCAGACTGTCTCCGATATCGACATTTGTTTCTTTATCGTTATCCAGCAATAACCTGACGGCGATTCCAAGCAGCAGGATTCCCCCCACCGTCATTAACAGAGGGATGTTTAGCAAATAAGCGGCAATTGCCGTTAATGTCGCTCTTAACAAAACCGCGGCACCAGCACCCAAAACAATCGCTTTCTTCCGCTGCTTTTCAGGCAGTCTATGAGCTGCCATTCCGATCATTACGGCATTATCCCCGCTTAAAATGATATCAATAATGATAATGTTAAAAAAACCAAACCAGAAAGCGGGATCTGTAACCCAACTCATATCCATTCCCTTTCCCCTTTTCTAATTGCCATTTTTCTATATTAACACAAGTGCGTATGATATAACCAAAGTTCAGAAATTTTCAACTTGGCCGGAAGATCAGTTTTTGCGGTCCGGAGCAAAAAGATGCTGGATGACGCGGACAGTCAGGTTAGGTACCCATTGCATGGAATAGCTCACTTCCAAACGTTCCCATTTCTTGTGGGCCGCTTTCCCGTACGGGCCAATGTTGACCACGGGTACATCCAATTGCCGAATCGCTTCCATATCCATATGATATTTGGCTCCCCAGGCAGGCATGTTTTTCTCAAAAGCCTCAATTTCGTGTTTATTGTCACTAATGGCCACGAAACTCATGTCAGAAATATAAGGGAAAAACTTGCGCACCTGCACTTCTTTTTCCTGACAGGGCTCCACTTTCTGAACCGCTTTCTGGACGGCTTCGATCAACCGAAAATCGCGTGGATCCTGTTCATTTAACACAACGCGCGGAATATAGGGAGAAGCGTAAAAAATAATGATTACCGGCTCCGCATCTCCCCCCCATTGCCACAATTCCTCCACCATCCGGCGGGCGTAATCGCGCACGTCAATCGTTTCCTCATTGATCATGTTTCGGGTAAACTGCAAAACTTTTTGTTCAAATTCCTGGCCATATTTTTCCCTGCACTCCTGATAGAACTCTTCATAGGTATATACGCGCGGACGGATCAGCATTCCTTCGTAGGGATGTCCGCTTAGCTCGCTGTACAAACGGTATCTTGCCTGGAACTTCATCACCGCAGCCTCAAAGGCATCGATCGCCAATTGCTTCAATTTGTTAAGTACTTCACGCGGAGACCAGCTGTGCACAAAAAAGTTATAGTAAACAAAAGCGGTTTGCGGCGTTTGTACATCGTACTGCTTCTTCAAATCGGTCTGCTTCAGGGAAACGGGAGGAATGGTAATTTCGCCAAACATCTCATCGCACAAATCGGTATTATAATCAATGCGGGAGGTTAACTCGGACACGATGAGATTGGGGTCAAATCCCTCAAAAACCTGACCGGCATGGGTTTCCTTGCCGACGATATAAAAGGCCGGCAATAATTTTCCGACAGTCCCCAGATAAACATAACGGGACGTGTCTCCCTCATACCTGGGTGAAGTATAATCTGAATTGATTGCTGCAATATAGGAGAGATTTTCTTCTTTACCCAAATGTAAAATATCTGCAAGCGCAGACAAAATGCCGCGCGAATTCCGTTCCTCATCACAAGTGGCAACAAATAACAGATTTCCCTGCAACAAATGGCGATTCAGGGCAAAATAGCGGACTATGGCCAGATGGATGGCAATCCCGCTTTTCATGTCCAATACCCCGCGTCCTCCCAAATAGTCACCCGTCTCCAGGTCTTTTTTCACATCCTTCGGGAGATTGCTCCTGTTCCATTCTTTCACCAATTCTTCCGGTGAAAATGCAAGGTTGATCCATTTCCCGTAATCCTCAACATCTACGGTATCCATATGTCCCATCAGAATTACGGTTTCCCTGGTATTTTCCCGTCCCGCTTTCACAAGCGCCATAACGTTATAACGTTCGCATTCGTCATGGCGGGTTGGCGTCATTCGCAAAAAATCGGGGTGTTCCCGGAAATAAGGAACTTCCTGCAAAATTTCATAAATCAGATAAGCGATGTCCCTCTCGCCAAACGTGCCGACAATGCTGGGATGTTCCACCAGTTTCTTTGTTAACTGGTACACTTCTTCTTGAAAGGGAATCATACAAGACTCTACCTCCAGTCCAAAATGAAAGCCCCCGGTTTAAATCCGGCATGTGTACAGCCGACACCTGCCGATTCAAAAACAGGAAAACTCTTCTTCCTGTTCCGGACGCAAATCTATGACTTCAGTCCCATCAACCGCCTCTTGAATCAGCCGTTCCAGATCGAGCCTTGCTTCCAGCCGCTCAGCCACTTCCCGATCAGGTCGGGTTTTTGGCGCCTTCGGCAAAAACACCGTACAGCAGTCTTCATAGGGCAGAATGGATGTTTCATAAGTATTTATACGCTTGGAGATATCCATGATTTCCTGTTTATCCATTCCGATCAGCGGCCGCAAAATCGGCATTGTGGTAACGGCATTGATTGTACGCATGCTTTCCAGTGTCTGGCTGGCCACTTGCCCCAGGCTTTCTCCCGTCACCAGCGCCAGTGCTTTATTGCGGTCAGCGATCCGTTCGGCAATGCGGACCATGATCCGACGCATCACCGTAATGGTATAGGATTCATAACAATGTCTGTTGATCTCTGTCTGAATATCCGTAAACGGAACCACATGCAGCCGGATATGACCGCCAAAGCGGGTCAAAATCCTGGCCAGATCGATCACCTTCTGTTTCGCCCGTTCACTGGTGAACGGAAAGCTGTGGAAGTGAACAGCCTGCAGCTCCGCTCCCCGTTTCAGAGCCAGATAGCCGGCGACCGGGCTGTCAATTCCTCCGGACAGAAGTAACATAACACGGCCGCTCACACCGACAGGCAATCCACCCAATCCCGGAAGGCTGTTGCCATATACATATGCGTGTGTACTGCGCACTTCCACAGACAGAGTCATATCCGGATGGTGAACATCCACTCTCAGATGGGAAAGTTTGCCCAGCAAAAAACCGCCAAGCCGATGGTTCATCTCCAGTGACCGGATCGGAAACTTTTTGTCAGCCCGCTTGCTGTTGACCTTGAACGTTTGAATCCGTTCGCCCTGCTCTTCGGTTATCGCAAGCGCGGCCTGTTTGATCTTTTCCCAATCCTTTTCCGTACGAATGGCCGGACTGATTCCAACCAGCCCGAACACTTCCGAGCATGCCTCCATCACAGGTTCGCTATGATGTTCTTTTAACTCCACAAAAATCCGGCCATGGACTCTGGTTACCTCACAGCCGGGAAACTGTTTCAATTTTTCACGAATGTTTTTAACCAGCCGGTTTTCAAACTCTTTTTTGTTTTTTCCTTTCAGCGCCAGCTCACCATAACGCAGTAAAATACAATTTGCTTTCATCGTTTATGCACCTTCATCACTTTTTGTAATGCAGGAATGGTACGGACAAGCACATCACAGCATTGTTTGATATCCTCCTCCACATTCATTCGCCCCATGCTGATCCGGATGGAACCAAGCGCTTCCTGGTCAGTAAGGCCCATTGCTTTCAGCACTCTGGAGGGTTCTTCCTTTTTCGAGGAACAGGCTGATTTGCTCGAGACATAAACCTGCTCTTTCTCAAGGGCGTGTACAATCACTTCCGATTTCAGTCCGGGAAAGGACAGGTTCAGAATATATGGAGCCCCGCCATCATCGATATCTCCATTGATCTTTACTCCGGTTAGCTCATTTTCAATCCGGGTGAGGATCATTTCTTTCCAGGTTTGGTATTTTTGGTAGAACGTTTCCTCTGCTTCTTTCGCCAACAGAACCGCTTTGGCCAGACCGGCAATCGCCGGCAGGTTTTCGGTTCCCGAGCGCAGCCCCCGTTCCTGTCCCCCGCCGAGCAGCAAGGAAGGAAGCGTTAAGTTTTTTCGCTTGTATAAACAGCCGATTCCTTTAGGACCATGAAGTTTATGTCCGGATATGGTTAAAAAGTCAATATGGGATCTGGATGGATGAAGCGGGATCTTGCCGAAAGACTGGACGGCGTCAACATGAAACATCACCTTGGGATATTTCTTTAACCGGTTTCCGATTTCTTCGACCGGCTGAATCGTTCCAACTTCATTATTTACATGCATGACCGAAACCAGGACTGTTTCATCCGTCAGGGCTGTCTCCACATCTGCCGGGTTTACCCGCCCGGATGAGTCAACAGGAAGTTCGGTGATTTTCCATCCTTTCTGTTTCAGATACTGAAAAACATGATAAACTGACGGATGTTCGATCGGGCTTGTGATCATGTGATTTCCCCGATGATGATAAGCTTCTGCCACTCCGCGAATCACCATATTATTTGCTTCAGTGCCTCCCGAAGTAAAGACGATTTCGTGCGGTAAACAGCTTAAGGCATCGGCAACCACTTTCCGTGCCTGTTCCATCAGCCGTTCCGCCTTTACCCCGATTCCGTGCAATGAAGAGGGATTCCCGTATATCTTTTTCATCACATCCGCCATTACAGAAATGACAGCCGGGTCGGTTTCTGTTGTAGCGCTATTATCGAGATAGGCCAACCAATCCTCCTCCTTTCTGCAATTGCCTCTATTCATAACTTCACCATTCTAACACAAAAACAAAACACCTGGCATGAGTTCAGGTGCTTTTTCCATTCCATTGAAAACCAGCCATATCAAAATAATAATAATGCCAATTTTTTGCATCCCGCATCAGTCTTTGCATAGCATGCCGGACAACTGCCTGAATCATTGACATACTCCTGAAACGTCATTTCCTCATCGCAACCCCCGCAAAATACCACCTTTTCGCCCATTGCTCCCCAGTCCGGCGGATGACGGGATGACCGGCTGTTTCCAAATGGCAAAAATGGCATGGGTTTGTATTGGCAGCAAGCAAACTTCATCGCAATCACATCCGTATCTGAACGATAATGAACATACCGCGTTTGTCCCTCTACTTTTCCCTTGCCCGGTATTCTCTCGACATGGTTCTACATCCGGTTTCAGCTTTTTTACAAGTATCGAAAAAGGCGCTTCTCTGAAGCAGCGCCTTTGAATATAACCAGGCTGGTTACAGGCGGCAATGGTTCAGTCCCCGTTTTTGCAAATAACGTTGATGAAACTCTTCTGCACGCCAAAATTTTGCCGCCGGCTCAATCCGGGTAACAATCGGCTTTTTCCATTTTCCGGACTGCTCCAGCCGTCTTTTTGACTCTTCTGCGGCTTTTTTCTGGGCAGGTGAATGGTAAAATATAATGGAACGGTATTGCGTTCCCACATCCGGCCCCTGCCGGTTCAATGTCGTCGGATTATGATTGTTCCAGAACACATCCAGCAGTTCTTCATAAGATACCTGTTCCGGATCGTATTCCACCCGGACAACTTCAGCATGTCCCGTCTGATCCGTACAGACATCTTCATAAGTAGGGTTCTCTGTTGTCCCGCCCATATAACCAACCGATGTATTGATTACGCCCGGGATTTTGCGAAAAGTTTCTTCAACCCCCCAGAAACACCCGGCACCAAACGTTGCAATTTCCATCAGCAATCTCTCCTTCATTACCTCATATTTTACCAGTTCATCGGCTGTTTAAAAAGCAGAGCAAGTGAATTTTTCGCCAGATGTCACGATTCTCACGACTATTATCATTTGCAAAAACTTTGTAAAGTATGTTACGATCAAAACGAATTAGTCCATGAAAAGGTTTGGCTATCTAGAGACAGATAAACAATAATTGCCAAAGAAACTTCATTTTGCCTGTTCATGGATCGGGTATACTAATCCTAAAAAACTGAAGGGGTTTGAACATCCATATGAAGACAATCTGGATCACCATTCTTGGCTGGACTTTTTTGTTCCTGGGAATTATCGGATTTTTTGCACCTATGCTTCAAGGAATCCTGTTTACCTTTATCGGACTAATTCTTCTTTCCAAAACATCGCCTTGGGCGGAACGATTTTTGCTTAAAATGCGTGAACGTTATCCGAAGCTGGCTCGAACGTCGGACTTGTGGCTGGCCCATTTTCTGTCACGCTTCCGGTTAAAATCAAGTTCTTCACACGAATGAGCAAGATTTTCAGGATAGAACCCGAAAGGAACCCCCGTCATTTAACAAGGGTTCCTTTTTTAGTTTGGGAAACCTGATCTTTCCCCTGCCTGCGCCTGACATTTTCCCGTTTTTCCCGGCGCTCAAGTATTACCGGCTCATGAATGCCGGCTTTTTTTCACACGGCAAACTCCCAATCCGTCACCAACAGGCACGATGAACGACTCTAACCGTTCATCTGAAGCAATTTGCCGGTTAAAACGGCAGATGGTGCGGGTAGAGACCGACTGATCCTGATCTGAAAAGATCCGCCCACCCTGAAACAGATTATCTGCGGTAATAATGGCTCCGGGTTGTGCCAGGGAAATAGCCTTTTCCAGGTAACGGATATAATTCGGCTTATCGGCATCGATAAAGAAAAAATCAAACCGCAAATTGGCAGCCTCCAGCACTTTCATGCTTTCCATCGCATCCCCGGGAACAAATCGGACCTGTTTGGCATAGCCGGCCCGTCGCACATTTTCTTCAGCAAAATCAATATACTCCTGATTCAATTCCAATGAACAGATTCTTCCGTGCTCCGGCAACGCTTTTGCCATCCAGATCGTGCTGTATCCGCCAAGAGCGCCAATTTCCAGAATATTTTTCGCCCTTGATAGGCGAACCAGCATATACAGCAATTTGCCGGTTTCCGGCGGCACTGAAATCTGTGGCAAACCTCTTTTTATCAGGTCAGCGCTGATTCCCTTCAAAATGTTGTCTTCTTCACTGGTAAACCATCTGCGAATATACTCCTTTTTCAGCAACCGCCATCCTCCTTTGCGATGACCATATATGAATATTATATGCAAAATATTCATAAATCATAGAACAAATGCTTTACTTGGAAAAATGTTATTTGACATATGTACGAAAAAAGGCATTACTATGAAATAGTAATGCCTGAGCTTGATGACAAACCC
>NZ_JACEOL010000054.1 GCF_013868055.1 Thermoactinomyces mirandus
CCACCCGTTTCCATCCCGAATACGGAAGTTAAGCCCTCCAGCGCCGATGGTACTTGGGATTATCCCCGGGAGAGCAGGTCGTTGCCAGGCTGAAACGAATCCACCTCAAGCTTATGCTTAAGGTGGATTTTTCTTATCAGAAATTGGCACGCAGGCAGAGACAACAAATTTACTGCTCTGTTAAGCCCGAACCATAAATTTTCTGCCACCAGAGCCTGACCGGTCATCCCGGTGTTGCAGAAGCAAAAAACCGTTGTACATAACTTTCCTGAAAAAAACCGCGTTCCCACGGAAATGTAAGAGAATGCGGTTTGCGGATTTTTCAAATCCTGCTGTTATATTGATTTTCAGACAATCGGGATTAGCTCGACTTTCTTTCACTGGTTACATTGCCAATTTTCAATCTTCCGGCCATCTTTTTTATAGGCCAGAAAGTAAAATAAGCTGACAAAAATGGCTCCGCCAACCGAATAGCCCAGGAATACAGCAATCATGTTTGGCCAAAACTCGGACCACGACAGATTGCCTGAAAAAATGCTCAGGAATAATGAACATATTAGCAACCACGTGCTGAAAACCAATCAAAACAAAGGCCATAATCGGAAACCAGATGCCGACTGATAAAGTCCTTTGCCCCATAGCATAACCAAACAGCCATCGCAACAAGCCAGTTGCATCCTATGCCTGAGACAAAGGCAACCATAAAAGGATCATTCACTTTTGCCTGTGCGGCAGAAACCGTCTTCTCAAGGAAGGCGCCTTCTGTAAGGCCTGTGAAGTGTCCAAAGAAATAGGCTACAAACATGGCCCCAAGCAAATTGAACAAAGCAATGGAAATCCAATTTGTTATTAATTGAGTAAAGTTTACCTTTTTGGCAAAATAAGCGATGCTGACAGCCATCATGTTTCCGGTAAGCAATTCTCCGCCGCCCAATAAAATAAGGATTAATCCCATCGAAAATACAGCAGCCCCCAGAAATGTCACAAAACTTCCCCATTTATGAGGAGCCGGTCCCGTTATCCGAATATATGCCAAATATCCCAGTGTAATAAAGGCTCCGCCCAAAAAGCCGAGAATGGGAAGAGACAATTTGGAAAGATTTGCTTTTTCAATTCCTTGCTGGATCGCAATATCCGCAATTTGTTTTGGATTGTAACAGTTCATTCTTCTCCTCTCCCATAAAAACATCTCAAAATGATCGTTGATCATCTCAGCCGGCCATGTTCAAGCCCAACAATTAAATCTTCCCTTTTATTTTCAGGAAAATTTAAACAAATTTAATAAACTTTATTATAATTTCCTTTCATTTCGTTTTACCTTCAAAGCACATAGGTAAGTTTGAGAAATATTGAACTTTATTTTACAGTCAAACCTTGTCAATAAAGTTTAAGGACTTGATTACCGGACTGAAGCATCAATCGGATGAAAATGGGTAAAACGATTTGAGGGGCAGAATATAGGGGCATTTTTGATCGCTCCCAGATACTTTTCATGTATGTTGAAATGAAACTGTTTGTTGGAAATTTGATTCAGGGAACCGTTTTTCTGTCCTTTTTTTATCGGCTATTTATCCGTAAAAAAAAGGATCCATGAAAATGGAACGGTTGCTTTTTGGCATGAAATGGTCTAGGGTTGATTGTGAAACGATTCACACATAAAATGAATCGGGG
Source organism: Thermoactinomyces mirandus (assembly GCF_013868055.1). GTDB lineage: Bacteria > Bacillota > Bacilli > Thermoactinomycetales > Thermoactinomycetaceae > Thermoactinomyces > Thermoactinomyces mirandus. The sequence continues at coordinate 1,672 of NZ_JACEOL010000054.1, forward strand.
GTGGTTTTTTTGGACTTTAAATATGTGCAATTGTTTCAACCGGTCAAGATTGGAAAAGTGGAATTGAAGAATCGTTTTGCTATGGCGCCAATGGGACCGCTGGGACTGTCTGATGCGGATGGCGGATTTAACCAGAGAGGGATTGACTATTATGTGGAACGGGCAAAAGGCGGGACCGGATTAATTATTACCGGTGTTACTTTTGTGGACAATGAGATTGAGGAACATGGCATGCCCAATTGTCCCAGTCCGACATACAATCCTGTCCATTTTGTCCGTACTTCCAGAGAGATGACTGAACGAATCCATGCATATAACGCAAAGGTGTTTTTGCAAGTGTCCGGTGGTTTTGGGCGTGTGACGATTCCTACCAATCTGGGGGAATTTCCTCCGGTTGCCCCTTCCCCGATTCCGCACCGCTGGTTGGACAAAACCTGTCGTGAACTGACGGTCAAAGAAATCAAGACGATTGTCAGGAAATTTGGGGAAGGGGCTTATCAGGCAAAAAGGGCCGGTTTTGACGGTGTGGAAATTCACGCTGTCCATGAGGGGTATTTGATTGACCAATTTGCCATTTCTTTATTTAATCATCGGACAGATGAATATGGCGGAAGCCTTGAAAATCGTCTTCGTTTTGCAAGGGAAATTGTTGAGGAAATCAAACGGGTTTGCGGCCCTGATTTTCCGGTCGCCCTCCGGTACAGCCCAAAAAGCTTTATCAAGGATTACCGGGATGGTGCGCTTCCTGGCGAACAATTCGAAGAAAAAGGAAGAGATCTTGACGAAAGTGTGATTGCCGCCAAACTTTTGGTATCTTACGGCTATGATGCGTTGGATGTCGATGTGGGCTCTTATGATTCATGGTGGTGGTCCCATCCGCCGATGTATCAGGAAAAAGGACTTTACCGTCCTTATGCGAAACTGATGAAAAAAACCGTGGATGTTCCAATTATATGTGCAGGCAGAATGGATAATCCGGATATGGCTTTGGAGGCGATCGAAGACGGAACCTGCGATTTGATCAGTCTTGGCAGGCCGCTTCTTGCCGATCCTGAATATGTCAACAAATTAAGAAGCGGCAAACTGGCAGACATTCGTCCCTGTATCTCCTGCCAGGAAGGATGTTGTCAACAAATTAAGAAGCGGCAAACTGGCAGACATTCGTCCCTGTATCTCCTGCCAGGAAGGATGTATGGGACGAATCCAGGAATATTCCATGTTAAACTGTGCAGTAAATCCGCAAGCTGCCCGTGAACGGGTGACCCGGCTCAATCCCGTGACAATGAAGAAAAAAGTGCTGATTGTCGGTGGAGGTGTTGCCGGTTGTGAAGCAGCCCGCGTTCTGGCCTTTAGAGGCCATGAACCTGAACTTTATGAAAAGTCATCAGGATTGGGCGGCAATCTGATTGCGGCCGGGGCTCCCAAATTTAAAGAAGATGAACTGGCCCTTGTCAACTGGTATGCCCACCAGTTGAAAAAATTAAATGTACCCGTTCATTTGAACAGGGAAGTAACCAAAGACTTCATTTTACAGTCCCAATCGGATGCAGTTATTGTCGCAACCGGTTCCAGGCCCAGAATGGTCAGCCTCGGTGACGATGATAATGTTTATCCTGCGGCCGATGTTCTGACCGGAAAGAAAGAGACGGGAGAAACTGTTATTGTCATAGGCGGAGGTCTTGTCGGATGTGAAACCGCCTTGGCCCTTGCCCAGTCAGGGAAAAAGGTTACCATTGTAGAAGCATTAGATAAATTGCTCGCCTTGAATGGGCCTCTGTGTGCCGCAAACCGTGAAATGCTCGAGAAACTTGTTCCATTTAACGGAATCAAAGTGATTACCAATGGCCATGTGGCGACATATCAAGATGGAAAAGCAGAGGTTGTTGCAGAAAACAAAACCAGGACCATTCCTTGCGACAGTGTTGTTCTGGCGGTTGGTTATTATGAGAACAATACGTTATATGAGGATCTGCAATTTGAAGTACCTGAAATCTATCTTATCGGGGATGCCCGCAAAGTTTCCAACATCATGTACGCCATATGGGATGCTTTTGAAGTTGCCAACCACATATGAATAAAACAAACGAATAGATTCCATCCAACGCTGCTTTGGAATGTGTATGTAAAAAAAGCCTTTATCCACTTGCTGGCATAAAGGCTTTTTTTAAAATTTTCCAGAATGATGCTTTGCTTGTCCGAATGTCATTATGATCAAATATTTTGTTAAACATCATGGTACTTTAACTGGTTTGTTGGTATGATATTTTACACTGGCAAATTGCCAATGCTAAAAAGGTAACTGGCATTCTCAAAAATGGTATTTTCCGTGTAATTACCGGTGGACCATGATGAACTGTTTTTGAATAGCGAAGAATTTAGATGGGAGATTGATTGATGATCAAATTTCTTATCAAAAAATTTGTAAAGGATTATCAGAAGGTAAAGGATAGGGATGTAAGAAAATCATATGGTGTTTTATCCGGAGTCATTGGAATTATATGCAATCTTCTCCTTTTCCTTGTCAAAATCATAACCGGATTCATGATGAACAGTATTGCGGTTATTTCTGACGCATTTAACAATCTGAGCGATACCGGCTCTTCCTTGATTACCATATTTGGCGCAAGTCTTAGCAACCGGCCGCCGGACAAGGAACATCCTTATGGCCATGGACGATATGAATATATCGCTTCACTGGTCGTTGCATTTATCATCTTTGCGGTTGGTCTGGAACTGCTCAGCAGTTCGTTTAACAAAATCATCAACCCGCAACCGGTACATTTTAGCCTGGTTACCGCATCCATCCTGGCTGTGTCGATCCTGTTAAAATTGTGGATGTACTCATATAACAGGTATATTGGAAAAACGATCAATTCCAGCATGAATATGGCGACTGCCAAGGACAGCCTGAATGATGTCATTGCTACGGCCAGCGTCCTGATTGGAACGTTCATCGGAATGTATGTGGATTTTCCGGTTGATGGAGTGTTGGGGCTTTTGATTGCCCTGGTGATTGTCTATACCGGCTTTATCACGGCCAAGGATTCGGTAAATTTGCTGCTCGGCCCTTCCCCCGAACCGGAAATTCTTGATGAGATTGAAGCATTGATTGCTGAAAGCAAAACGATCAAAAGTTTTCATGATCTTAAAATTCATGATTATGGCCCTGGAATAAAAATTGCTTCCATGCATGCAGTCGTCCCGCCGGAAATAAGCATTCCGGAAGCTCATCTGGCCATTCATGAAATGGAACAGAAAATTAAAGAAGAACTTGGAATTGAGCTGGTGATCCATATGGACCCGAGCGAGGATATTGATGAGAAGCTTTCCGACGACAGTAAATAAAATACCTGCAAGTATAAAAAGAATAGTGTACTTGAATACAAAGCCTTCAGCTGCCCGAAGCAGCCAAAGGCCAACGTATGCATCTTTTTCACGAAGATTGCCGGAATGTGATTTGAAAAAAAGCTTGCTTGATCTGGTCTGCTATATTTGCCGATTTATGCATCCACAACAGACTCGACCAGTCTTACCACATTGTCCACGGTAAACCCGAACTCTTTCATGACAGTATTCCCCGGTGCCGATGCGCCAAAGACATCGATCCCCAGGATTTTTCCGGCATCGCCCGTATACCGTTCCCAGCCCAGGGGGGAACCCGTTTCTGCCGCCACACGGGCTTTCACCTGCGGAGGAAGCACTTCCCGCTTGTATGTTTCCGGCTGTGCTTCAAACCGATCCCAGGATGGCATGCTGACCACGCGGACATCAATGCCTTTTTCTTTTAACACCTTTTGCGCTTCCATCGCCAGGGAAACTTCCGAACCCGTTGC
>NZ_JACEOL010000055.1 GCF_013868055.1 Thermoactinomyces mirandus
GGGTTTGTCATCAATCTCAGAGACGGCTATTAAGCCGTCACTTTCAGATTAAAACTGGTTTTCTGTCTCCGATGAATCGTCGTGATCCGAACCACCTTCCTGCTCCTGGTTCTCAAGTGGAGGCAACTCCAGGTGTTCCCGTAATATTTGTTGAATTTTTTGGCGATCCTCTTTTGGCCAGATCAGAACAGCTCCTGCACCGGGGACATTTTCAGGGGTTGTTTTGATAACAAGGTTTTCAATGTTATTCTTTGGAATTTTGCGATAGATATCAGCCAAAGCCTTAAAGTTTTCCAGTTCCAGACTGTGTTCGAAGTTGTCGCCGACAGCTTTCATCAGCTTTGAAAAGTTTCCGACCCCTTCAAAACCGGCAATTTTATCAATCAATTGTGTGACAACCTCACGTTGTCGTTCGTTACGGCCCAAGTCGCCACGAGGATCTTGTTTGCGCATACGTACATAGGCAAGTGCCTCGGATCCGTTAAGTTCTTTAACACCGGGTTCAAAGTAAACCATATCTCCGCCAATTGCCTGTTGATGAAATGGAAATTTAACATTTACCTCTACACCGCCAAGTGCGTCAACAATATCTTCAAATCCCTGGAAGTTGATGCGTGCATAGTAGTCGACTGGAACATGCAGTAAATTTTCCAATGTTTTGCGGATATTAACAACTTGACCGACATCCTTTTTGTAACCCCAGTAAGCGGCTGAGTTAAGTTTTGCTTTCATGCCATCCGTGTTGGCGATAGTGGCATAAGTATCGCGGGGAATGCTAAGTACTTTGGCACTGTTTGTTTTGGGGTTTACTGCAATCAACATCATCACATCGGCGCGCCATACAGGGTCTGACCGTTTTCGCTGGTCAGTACCCAACAGCAAGATGGTAAAAGGTTCATCCATTTGCACTTGCTTATCCCGCAAATCGGATTTTCCGAGATTGTTTTTTGTATTGGCAAAGACTCCCCAAATTTCAGATCCCAGATACAGACCTGCTCCTAAAAGAAGAAGAAGAACTAATGAAACAGTTCGTATAATCCATTTCTTGCGCCGTTTTTTTTTGACCCGACTGATGCGGCTCTGATCTACTCTTCTCATTTAAATCCCCACTTGCAGAAAATGTTTTCATTTAATGGTAGCATTCGTATTTCTGAACGATCAAGGGGATGACCGTATGTAAAGCTGTCATTCAATAGAAATTAATTTTTGGGCAAAAACATAAGAAATCGCTACAAAACCGGTAATACAGATTAATAGAAAGGCACTTACTTGTATTTCCCATTTACGGCATCATCTAATCTTGGAAAAATATACGGTTGCTTCCGGCAATATTTTAAAAAATAATACTTACGGTATAAAAGACAGAAAATGTTCTATGCCGCTTATAAGGCTGGTCAGGAATTGGCAAAGGAAACATATTTTCTCAGATGTCGTACTGATCGAGGAAACTGATGAATAATCTCAAAAATCCGGGAGTCTTCGAATGAGTATAGAAAGAGCTGTTCCAGAAATCGTTATTTCCCATCCATTGGGGCTCATACCATATCACTTGAATTTGTCATTGCCGGAGGTTGATTGGATGAATACCGGGTATGTAATTAATGATTGGGAAAAATATTCATTCTTATTTGCAGACAAAAGAAAGTATGTCTACAACTAACTATTCTATATAATAAATTCACATGAATCTATAATTTTCTCAGTCCGTTTTTTGAAAATAATCGTACTTTTGGTGATAGAAATGTTAAACAGACAACTAACGATCGGATTGATTCTTGTGGTATCCCTTTTTTGCACCGTATTGCCCGCCGCTCAGAGCCAGATGGTGTACAGCAGCCGGAAAACCGGTCAGACATGGATTGTCAAATGGCGTACCAAGGTTCCGGCCTCCTTTTGGCGGCAAGCTGAACAAATTGGGAATGACGAGGAAGGAGTCTATCTCGTACGACTTCGGCAGGAAGCTGATGTGGAGAAATGGAGGCAAAGATGGAAAACGCATCCCGGAGTGGAGTATCTGCACCCAAATGTGCGTTATGACCCCGGATACCGTTTTGCAAACCGCAATCTGCTGTCGGCACCCGGTAAATCCTATTATTTATATAAAACCCGATTTCCCCAGGCCTGGGATTTTTTTCAGCGCAAGGCTGATCTGAAAAAAGTAAAACCGATTACCGTAGCTGTTGTCGATACGGGAGTCGATTTGTCCCATCCCATCCTGAAGCCCTTTCTGACAGAAGGAATTAACGTCAAGGATCCCCAGGCACCTCCGGAGGATCATTTTGGCCATGGAACCAAAGTGGCCGGTGTCATTGCCGCAACATGGGGGGTCAGGCATGGTCCGGCAGTCGGAGCAGGGAAAATAATGCCGATCAAAGTGATGGAAAATGGTGGGGACGGGGAAGTTTTCTATACGGTGAAGGGGATTCGTGAAGCGATCCGGCACAATGCCGATATTATTGTTTTGGCACAGGGAAGCTGGGCCTATTCGAGGATGATGGAAGAAGCCATTTCAGAGGCAGAGGAACAGGGGGTGCTGGTGGTTGCCGCAGTCGGCAATTCCGATTATGACTTGAATCAACAGCAATTGTATGACAGACCTTTGTATTATCCTGCTGCTTTTCCTTCCGTACTCTCGGTAGGGGCAGTTAATGTTGAGGGAAATCATTTTTCCATTTCCAATACCGGACCTGGTCTGGATCTGGTAGCACCTGGCGACATGATTTATACCACGACGATCAATGACAGCTTCTCGTTTGAATCGGGGACTTCATTTGCCGCACCGCAAGTTGCGGGGGCCGCAGCCCTGGTCTGGCAACTTCATCCGGATTATTCCGCCCGGGAAATCCGGATGCTGCTGAGCCAGACTGCTTCGAAACCTTCCCGTTCCCCGGAGTGGGATGAAAAGACAGGATTTGGAATTCTTAATGCATATCGCGCGCTTCGAACTACCGGAATAAATCCCGATCCGGGTGAGCCGAATGATTCCCCGCAACAGGCCAGGCTTTTTTCACTTTCACAGGAACTCGATCTGGTGCTGACCGAAGGAGATCAGGACTGGTATGTCCTGAATCTGGACCAGGCGGGTAAACTGCATATCGATCTGGTCCATAACGGAAGCAAGGAAAAGGTTCAGCTTTTCGTTCACCAATTGCCGGCAAAAAGAAAGCAATCCTATTCCCTTTTACCCCAGGCAGGGAAAAATCGGATCGAGATTTCTGTTCCAAAGGGAAAAACGTATTTCCGCTGGACCGTACCCCAAAAAGTTGCAGGTCAGGTCAAGCTGAAGTTTCATGTTACGTTTTCTGCGGCAGCAGACAACTATGAAAAAAATGACATGCTTTCCCAAGCCGCTCCATTGCCGGTAAAGGAAACAAAGGCGGTTTATGAAGCAACCATTTCCAAACAGGGGGATATCGACTGGTATCAAGTGGTATTAACAGAACCAGGCGATTTGAACATTTCTGTTCAACCAGGAACTCCACGCTTCGATCCGGTCATCTTCAAAGTACAAGCCGACAACTGGGAAAAAATGCGGTATGATGAAAAAAATGAGGGAGGAACGGAAACACTTCAGCTCAATGTGGAACCAGGCCAACTTTATTTCCGGGTTACGGATTATGCAGGCAATCCGATTGATCGGCCTTACCAGATCGCCATTTCATTTGAACAGCGCGATTCTTCCATTTACGAAAACAAGAAGAAGTAGAAGCTAGTTTCAAGATGTGGCAGTACCATAAATCAGTTGTAATTCCTCAATCATTGGGTTATGCTATTGATGAATAAAAAAGGGATCTTGTAGAATGACGTCGAGGATGAAAATAAAGCCTTTCCTCGAAGGAAAGGCTTTTTCTATTTGTCGAAGTTAGGGGGAGAATCAATGTCAGCAACAAAACGCAGCCTTTTTACCTCTGAATCGGTAACGGTAGGCCATCCGGATAAAATATGTGATCAAATTTCTGATGCGATTCTGGATGCAATTATAGAGAAAGACCCAAATGCACGTGTTGCTTGCGAAACTTCAGTAACAACAGGTTTGGTTCTGGTCAGTGGTGAAATTACTACTTCCTGTTATGTGGATATTCCAAAAATTGTCCGCAAAACGATTGAGGACATTGGCTATACACGTGCAAAATACGGTTTTGATTCTGAAACCTGTGCTGTGCTTACCTCCATTGATGAACAATCCCCTGACATTGCCATGGGGGTTGACGAAGCCTTTGAAAAACGGGAAGGCTCCATGACTGAAGAAGAAATTGAAGCGATCGGAGCAGGTGACCAGGGATTAATGTTTGGCTTTGCCTGCAATGAGACCGAAGAATTGATGCCGCTCCCGATTTCGCTTGCCCACAAGTTGGCCCGCCGGTTGCATAAAGTTCGGGTGGACGGAACGCTTCCCTATTTGCGTCCGGATGGGAAAACACAGGTTACGGTAGAATATGAAGGAGACCGTCCGGTCAGAATTGATGCCGTTGTTGTTTCTGCACAGCATGCTGAAAATGTTACACTGGAACAGATTAAAAAAGATCTGATAAAACATGTCATCATGCCGGTCGTTCCACAGGATATGCTGGATGATCGCACAAACATCTATATCAATCCAACTGGCCGTTTCGTCATTGGCGGACCGCAGGGGGATGCCGGTTTGACAGGCCGCAAGATCATTGTCGACACCTATGGTGGTTATGCGCGTCATGGCGGAGGAGCCTTTTCCGGAAAAGATCCGACAAAAGTGGATCGTTCTGCTGCGTATGCAGCGCGTTATGTAGCCAAAAATATTGTGGCCGCAGGCCTGGCCGACAAATGTGAGGTACAGCTTGCCTATGCGATCGGGGTAGCCCGTCCGGTTTCCATTCGAGTGGACACATTCGGTACCGGCAAAGTCAGTGAAGATAAACTTGTTGAATTGGTGAAAAAGCACTTTGACCTGCGTCCGGCCGGCATTATTCGCCAGCTGGATCTGCGCCGTCCAATTTATCGGCAGACAGCGGCATATGGCCACTTTGGACGGACAGATGTCGACTTGCCCTGGGAACACACTGATTTGGCAGACGTGTTAAGAGTGGAAGCAGGTTTATAAAGGATAAGCGGATCAGAGAGCTTGTGGAATAAAATTCATCAGCTCTCTCTTTTTGTTTTTAAAAAAATGAACCACGCATTGTATTTTTTACAAAAATAGAAATATACACTATTAGAATGATTAGACGTACCATAGGGAGAAATTTGTTTGGCGGGTTCAGATTAAGGGAGTTATACATTTATAAAATCTAAAAAATTTGTCTTTATTCGATGGACATCTTATTTCATCCCCTTTTTTTTCATGGTAGAATTTAAATAGATGCACTATTGCAGCGGAAGGGGGGACTCCTTTGGGGAATGAGCAGTCCGGGTCAGAGAAAATGACGAAAAATTCAGATCAATCACCTCCGATTCGGGTATTGATTGCCGATTCTGATTCAGGCTATCGGAATCGGATCAAATCAGCTCTGGATTATGAAAATGATATTCTGTTGGTCGGCGAAAGTTCGAAGGGGAATGAGGTCCCTTTTCTTTGTGGAATGGTTCATCCGCATGTTGTCATTTTAAATCTGTATCTTCCGCAAATCGATGGAGTGGAGATTACCTATCGCTTGAGTCAGATAATGCCGCAGACAAAAATACTTATTCTGGCTGATTGCGCAGATCCATATGTATTGGAAAGCATTCGTCTTGGAGCTTCCGGATTTTTAGTAAAAAATACGCAAACGGAGATAGTGGTTGAGACAATCCGTGTCCTCGTGCGTGGTGATGTCTATATTCACCCCGCCCTGATGAAGGGGATGGTTCATGAACTCAGAAGGTTGAGCAGGGTGGAAGGAGCATTTTACTATCACTATGCAACCGTTCCCCATGTATCCTGGAAAGATATTTTGACATACAGGGAAATGGAAGTTTTAAGACTGATGGCACAGGGAAAAAATAACCGAACCATTGGTGAGCATCTGTTTATAAGTGAAAAAACCGTAAAAAATCATGTGAGCAATATTCTTTATAAATTAAACGTGCACGATAGAACCCAGGCGGTATTGCTTGCTATAAAGTATGGCTGGGTACAACTGATATAGCATGGATGGCCGCAACAGTCACACTCCTTTCCTCGTGATCATACGATATTTCCAAGGAGGGCAGGTTTATGGAACAGTGGGTTTTGTGGAGTGTCGCGTTGTATATTGCTCTCTTTTTCATCATTAAGTGGGTTTCGCGTTATCTTGGCGATTATTATCACAATAAAGCGGTTCATCTGGTTATTATCACAAAAAACAGCCAGCACGCTTTGGAATGGATGATCCGTTCCTATTATGTCTGGAACGGGACACAGGGAAAACCTGGTCAAATCACTTGCATTGATGCAGGCTCCAATGATGATACCCTGTTTATTTTAAAACGGTTAAAGCAGCGATACCCCCGTTTGGATGTAATCTGTTTCAGTGAGGAACCTGACGTGGATGAAGCGATTTACCGCTGGCTTCAAACCCGGCAAAAAAATAATGATAAGCTGATCGTCATGGATTTAAGGGAACCTGATTCATCAGAAATTAAGGAATCGGAAGAAGGATTGGCATAAAAAATCGGGTCCGTATTGCGACCTGATTTTTTTTGCAGGAGTGAAAAAGGATGATGCTCTATTATTACCGTTTGGAAGGCGAGAAGAAAGGTTGCATAAGTTTGGACCCGGCAGTCGATCTGTGGTACTGGAAGAAACAGGGCCAAAGATTGGATTGCATATATCGGGCACGTTCTGTAAAAGAAGCATGGTCTTGCATACAAAGGAAAAAAACGGGCAACGCTACGGTTCTCCGGCTGGAGGAACTGCAACCTGCCGAAGAACCGGCAGTCCGCCGGTGTCTGAAAAAGGCAGGAACCCTGTTTTCCCTGCTAGTCGGGAGGGGCCTGTTGTGGCAGGAAGTGATCCAGTGGGTGGAGAAACATCAATTGGAAGTAAATTCCACAGAACTCAGAAAGATTTTGCAAGTTCTTCTGCTGCAAGGAAAGTGTGAACTGAAACCAGGAGTTGTTCAGCGTGGTTCAGTCCGCAAGTGGCGGTGCGAGCGATGCCTCTATCAGGGTAGTGAAATCAGGGTATCTGCCTGCTCGACGTGCGGAGAAGAGTGTGCCGTTTGCGAACACTGCATCTTGATGGGGCGTTCCCGGGCCTGTACGCCATTTTTTCTGTTCCAGCCCGTTTGGGAGAAACCGGATGCGGCCTTGTCCCCGCCGTTGCCAATTTCTCTGACCCGGTATCAGGAAAACGCAATGATGGAAATAAAAAGGGAACTGGAAAAGAACAGAAAGCAAATACTGGTCTGGGCTGTAACCGGAGCCGGGAAAACGGAATTAATGCTGCCGATTGTGAAGAAGTGGCTCGATCAGGGGAAAAGGGTGTTATGGGCGACTCCACGCAAAGATGTTGTGCTGGAACTGTTTCCCCGTCTGAAGGCAGCACTGGCAGGGCACCGGGTGATTGCCCTGTACGGGGGATCAGACCAGCGCTTTACCCCGTCAGCATTTGTTCTTGCCACTTGTCATCAGGTTTGGAGATTTTACCGTTTTTTTGACTTGATGATCATCGATGAAGTGGATGCCTTTCCGCTGTATGGGGATGTCGCTTTGGAAGCCGGACTCCATCGGGCCCTTTTTGCCGGCGGGCAGCAAATCCTGTTGACAGCAACGCCGCCTGATCACTGGCAACGATTCGCAAAAAACAGGAAATTGCCAACCGTTATTTTGCCGGTTCGGTATCATGGAATGCCGCTTCCGCTTCCGCAACTGTTTCGGGAAACGGGATTGTGGGCCAAAATGTCTCAAAAAAGGAGTATCCGCGTGCTGGCCCGGTTTTTGCAACAACTGGATCAGCAGCATGGACAAGCCCTGATTTTTGTCCCCAGAATTCAGGATGTTCACCTGGTTATTTCATGGCTTAAGGAACATTCGCCACATCATTTTAAGAAAGCAAAAGGCGTATATTCCCGACATCCGCAACGTGAAAAAATCATACAGGAATATCGGGACGGAAAATGGACGGTGCTGGTGACAACTACCATTCTGGAACGGGGAGTTACCGTGCCCAGATGCCATGTACTTGTTCTGGGGGCCGAACATCCCGTTTTTGACGAGACCGCCCTTGTACAGATTGCAGGGCGTGTCGGGAGAAGTGCGAATTATCAAAAAGGAGTTGTCTGGTTTCTTGCCCAGGAAAGGACGGATGCACAGCGGCAAGCGCAAAAAAGGATAAAGAAATTAAATGAATTTGTGCAAAAAGAAGGAATTGGACAAAAAGGAGCGTATATGTGAGATGAAGTGGTGGCCATCTCTCTTTCCGGCATTTCGCAGCTGCTGGTTTTGCTCGTCTCCGATGCGGGGAATGGTGGCGGCATCGGTGGTGGAGCATATTTGTCCGGTTTGTCGGGAGCAATTGGTCATACTCGGGGAATCCATTTGTCCCATCTGCGGCCGCTTCATGCCTGGCAGCCGTGACACTATCTGTTTGGATTGCAATCGTTTAAACCCGTGTGAAAGGGTGGTCAATCGAAGCGCAATCGTGTATACTGATTTGGTCAAAGAATGGGTGCAAACCTTCAAATATTGCGGCAAGGAAAGTCTGGCCCTGCCGATGGGAAACTGGATGACAGAAGTTGTCAAGAAACGTTATCGGGGAAAAGGGATTTCGTTGATCACTTATGTTCCGATGCATGGAGAAAGGCAAAGGCAACGCGGCTTCAATCAGGCTGAACGCCTGGCAAAAGTGATCGGAAAAAACCTGTGGCTTCCGGTTCGGCCCTTGTTGCAAAGAAAGAAGGCAACTGCACCACAAAGCAAACGTACACGCCAGGAAAGGCTGTTGGCTGTCACCAATGCCTTTGCGCCGGGAAAAGGCATGCCTGACAGGGATTGCAGCAGACAGACGGTACTGATTGTGGATGACGTTTATACTACGGGTGCCACGATCAGAGCTTGCGGGAGAGTCTTGCGGGAGAATGGTTTCAGGCAAGTTTTTTCAGTTACGTTTGCCAGGTAAGTATAGAATCGGGAAAACTGGTCAACACCTGTAAATAGGTATTTTTAAAAGATAGTAATCTTTAAGGAGAGTTGAAAGATGAACAAAACCGAATTGATAGAAAAAGTGGCCGAAAGGACCAACAAAACGAAAAAAGAGGCTGGAATCGTGATCGACAGTGTTTTGAAAACCATTTCCGAAGCTTTGAAAAATGGAGACAAAGTGACACTGATCGGATTTGGCAACTTTGAAGTACGCGAGTATGCAGCCCGAAAAGGCCGCAACCCGCAAACCGGGGAAGAAATGCACATTGAGGCAAGAAAAGCCCCGGCCTTCAAACCAGGCAAGCATTTAAAAGATCTGATTAATGGATAAAGATATTTATATTTCGCAACGATTTATTCACTTATGACCATTTAAATGGTTGTAAGTGATTTTTTTTGTGCATATTAGTAAAAATTATTTACAAATAAATAATGAGTTGGATTGAATAAATATGCAATTAATATTATAATAATTGAATTCAAAAACAAAGAGATATTGATGTTTTTCCTTTAAAATATGAATTTTTGTAAACAGGAGGATGGAAAATGAAAAAGCGTCTGTGCATTATTATACTGTCGATCGTTGCCATGCTTGTGGCTGTTACGGGGTGCAGCAGTCAGAAAGCGGATAATTCGATTGTGAATGCCGGTACCAATGCCGAGTTTCCGCCATTTGAAAAGTTGGAAGGAAACGGGGAAATCACGGGGTTTGATGCGGAACTGATTCAGGCGATTGCCAAGGCGGAAAATTTGCAGCTGGACTTTCAACATTACGGATGGGACAGCATGTTGAATGGAGTTGCCCGCGGCCGGATTGATATGGGAATTGCGGCAATTACCATTACAGATGAACGCAAGCGAATGTATGATTTTACAGAACCCTATTTCGAAGCGAAACAGGTGATTCTGGTTCCAAAAACATCTCCCGTTCAGTCTTTAAATGATTTGAAAGGAAAAAAAATTGGCGTGCAATCGGCGACAACCGGGGAAAAAGTGGTCCAGGAGGCATTTGGAAAAACCTATCCCGGTTTGCAAAGATATGATGTTGTTTCTTCTGCCATCGATGATTTGAAGTGGAACCGGCTGGATGCGGTTGTTGTGGATAAAGCCGTTAACCTGGAATATATCAAACGCTTGGGTGAAGAAAAGTACAAAATCATCGAGGATCCCGCCATTCCTGAAGAATACTACGGGATTATTGTCAAGAAAGGAAACAGGGAATTACTGGACAAGTTAAATGCCGGTTTGAAAAAAATTCAGGAAAATGGAACCTATGACAAAATTTATAATAAATATTTTTGGGAAAACTGATCTTGCTATGGATAAGTTGTGAATATCTTTGGGAAAAACGGTGGATAACATTTCAGATTTATCCTGTGGATAATGTGGATAAGTATGTGAATAACTATTGATTGCGGAGAGGAAGTCTGTGGATAATGATGGATTGGGACTGGTCAGTCATTGTTGAATATAAAGATTTATTTATACGCGGCTTGCTGGTCACTATCGAACTGACCGTTGTTGCAGTGGCGGTTGGAATGGTGATCGGAATCACTTCGGGTTTTATGAGAATATCGCGGAACAAATGGTTCATCCCGGCCAAATTATATGTGGATCTCTTTCGTGGAACGCCACTTTTTTTGCAAATCCTGTTTTTCCACTTTGCGGTATTGCCCACGTTGGCCGAAACGTTCGGACTGGAGGCTCCTGATGCGATGATATCCAGTTTTGTCGCATTATCGTTGAATTCAGGAGCATATATTGCTGAGATATTCCGTGGGGGAATTCAGTCTGTGGATCAAGGGCAGCTGGAAGCGGCGCGTTCGCTTGGCATGACTTATCCGCAGGCGATGTGGCATGTTGTGTTGCCCCAGGCTTTTAAACAGATGCTGCCTCCCTTGGGAAATGAATTTATTACCCTTTTGAAAGACTCATCCCTGGTCACCGTTATTGCGGTAAATGATATTACGTACGCCGCTTTTGTGACAGCCAAAAACACGTTTGTCCGTTGGGCCCCATATGTGACGGCCGGGCTCATGTATCTGGTCTTAACGACGATTCTTTCACAGATGGTTTCTTATCTGGAAAAACGGTTCCAAACAAACAGGTATTAAAATGAAAATCTTATTCATTGATGAGGGATTGGTTTTATGATTCGGGTAGAAAAACTTAACAAATACTTTGGACAGCAACATGTATTAAAAGACATTGATTTGGAAATAAAAGAAAAAGAGGTTGTTTGTGTGATTGGTCCCAGCGGTTCAGGCAAAAGTACCTTGTTACGCTGCCTCAATCTGCTGGAATCGGTCACCTCTGGCAAGGTGGTGGTCAATGGTCACGATCTGACTGATCCAGGTACAAACGTGAACCAGGTAAGAACTGATGTAGGGATGGTCTTTCAACACTTTGAGCTGTTTCCTCATAAAAAGGTGATTGAAAACATTACACTGGCTCCGATCCATGTACGGAAAGTTGCGAGAGCAGAAGCCGAGCAGAGAGCTTACGAATTGTTGACCAAAGTCGGATTGAAGGATAAAGCGGAAAGCTATCCCGGTGAATTGTCCGGCGGACAGAAACAGCGGGTGGCGATCGCCAGGGCGTTGGCGATGGAACCAACTCTGATGCTGTTTGACGAACCCACTTCCGCACTTGATCCGGAGATGGTAAAAGAAGTGCTGGAAGTAATGAAACAACTGACACGGGAAGGCATGACAATGGTTGTCGTAACCCACGAAATGGGATTTGCCCGGGAAGTAAGCGACCGGATTGTCTTTATGGATCAAGGCATGATCATTGAAACAGGAAGTCCGGTTCAGATCTTTTCAAACCCGCAACATGAGCGATTAAAAACCTTTCTTGGCAAGGTTTTATGATGTCAATGTAGTAATCTTGACAATATTTCTAGATTAATGGTATAATTAAACAGCGTAAGATGTATTTCTTGTGCAATCTGATTGAAGAAGGGATGTTATTTCCATGCAAGGCAAAGTCAAGTGGTTCAACGCGGAAAAAGGTTATGGATTTATCGAACGTGAAGGTGGAGACGATGTCTTTGTACATTACTCCGCAATCGAAATGGAAGGTTTCAAGACTCTGGAAGAAGGCCAATTGGTTGAATTTGAGATTGTTGAGGGTTCGCGTGGACCACAGGCTGCAAACGTTGTTAAACTAGGTTAACTTATAAAAATGGAAAACAAGCTCCCTCGAGCAGCATGAGTTGCTCCGGGGAGCTTTTAGTTTTGTTTGTGAGGAATCGGTAGAGCGTAATCAATAATTTTATTCAATATTTGTTAATTATTTTTTGTATTTTCCTTAAATTTCCTTATGAGATCTGTAAAAATTAACAGAAGGAATTTCTTTAATATGAGGGAATAAATAGAGTATAAAGCGGAAGGAGGATTTTCCTATGAACTGTATCATCCGTGGTCACAACTTACAGGTAACAGATGCATTGCGAGACTTTATTGAACGTAAGTTGAGCAAACTGGAGAGGTATTTCGACAATTCCGCTAAAATTGAAGCCTATGTCTCTCTTAATGTCCTGAAAGATGAACACAAAGTGGAGGTAACCATTCCTTTTCCGGGACTTCTTGTCAGGGCTGAGGAATTGAGTGAAGACATGTATGCATCTGTTGACCTGGTCGTGGAAAAACTGGAGAGACAGATTCGCAAGTATAAAACGCGAGTGAATCGACGTTCTCGCCAGGATGCAGGATTCCGCAATATCCATAAAGAAAACGCTTCTAACAGGAATACTCCCGTGGCAACGGTGGATGAAGAAGATGAGACCGATTATGAAATCGTGAGAACGAAACGGTTTAACCTGAAGCCGATGGATACGGAAGAAGCCATTTTGCAAATGGAGCTTCTGGGTCACAACTTTTTCGTCTATACCAATGCCGATACCAATAAAGTAAATGTGGTCTATCGCCGGAAGGATGGAAAAGTAGGATTGATTGAACCTGAATAATCATATGGTTTTTGGAAAAAGCTCCTGCAAAGGGAGCTTTTTTATTTTGAAAAAGTGATATAGCCCGCATCCCGGGGGCGGGGTGTGAAACGGCCCCTGGAAACCGTTTTTGAAGCAATTCGTGTTCTTTCTTTTATTGGTGACTTTCGATTGTTTTTGTGAAGATGATTGAACTTGTTCAAAGCTGTGTTATGATAACTTCATATCCTATATCATCTCCCATTTTGTGACTTCATTCATGCAGGGGGTTTAAAAATGAAGGTATTAACCGTGGTTGGAGCGAGACCGCAATTTATCAAAGCAGCACCCGTATCCCGGGAGATTCGCCGCAAAGCTGATGAAATTCTGGTACATACCGGTCAACATTATGATAAATCGATGTCCGATGTGTTTTTTGAAGAATTACATATCCCTGTGCCCGATTACAATTTACATGTCGGTTCCAAGGCACATGGCAGGCAAACCGGTGAAATGTTAAGCAAACTGGAAGATGTTATTCTTTCAGAAAAGCCCGATTGCGTGCTGGTATATGGAGATACCAATTCCACACTGGCCGGAGCACTTGCCGCATCCAAACTGCATATTCCGGTTGCCCATGTGGAAGCCGGTCTAAGGAGTTTTAACAGGCGGATGCCTGAAGAAATCAATCGTGTCCTGACGGATCACGTATCTAAATGGCTGTTTTGCCCCACGAAAACGGCCATCCGGCATCTTGCATCCGAAGGGATTACGGAAGGTGTCCATCTGGTCGGGGATGTCATGCTGGATGCTGTTTTATATAACAAACGCCTGGCTGAAGAAAAAACGACAACCCTGCAGGATTTGGGACTGGAAGCGGGCAGCTACATTCTGATTACTTTGCATCGCGCCGAAAATACCGATGATTCCGAGAGACTTCGCCAGATTATCGAAGCAATCAACCGGTTGCCAATGGCAGCCGTACTGCCTCTGCATCCAAGAACGCGAGGCAAGATGGAACAAAACGGACTGATCATCGATAATGACCATGTTCAACTGATTGAACCCGTGGGTTATCTGGACATGCTGCAATTAGAGGTCAATGCGAGGAAGATTTTAACTGATTCCGGTGGTGTACAAAAAGAGGCATTTTTCGCCCGGGTTCCGTGTATTACCATGCGCGATGAAACAGAATGGACGGAAACCGTGGAACTGGGGACAAATATACTGACAGGAGCCGACACCGGGAAAATTCTGGAAGCGGTAGAGACGTTTGAAGTTGAATTTTCCGAGATTGAACCCGTTTTTGGAGATGGGCATGCATCCGGGAAAATAGTGGAGCAGATCATCCGGGATTTGGGCTAGAGACAGACCCGTGGTCCGAAAATCACCTTCAATAATTGGTTTACCAACAGTTTGAAGCCAGTTTTTAATCAGGAAACTGGCTTGTTTTTATTTCTTGTTCGCTTCATGACTTTTTTTTAAAAGGGATACCCAACCGGGTGCAATTATGTTACATTGACCATAGTTTATTTTTAAGTTTCTGTAACATAGTAACAGCAATGTTACAAAAGGGAGTTTTTTCCTGTCAGCCAAATGTGATTTGTGATAAACAACAAGACAAAAATGCACAACAAAGCATAACAAAGCAAAGCATCAGGTAAGGAAGTGAGTATATTGCGGATATGGTTAGCCAATCATTATGCAGTTCCACCAAATATTGCAGGAATTACCCGACACTATGAACTGGCGAGAGAGTGGGCAGCAGAAGAAGATGCCGAAGTCACCCTGTTTTTATCCAAATTTGTACATCCTCGCCGCACATTTATTACGGAAGAAGAAAAGCAGAGCATTGAGAAGATTAAAGGATTAAAGTTGGCCTGGCTATGGTCTTTTCCGCATAAAACCAATAACTATAAAAGAATTATCAATATGGGAAGCTTTGCCGCCGTTTTTTTCCTGGCAGGCCTGTTTAAAAGAAAACCGGATGTTTTGATCGCTTCTTCTCCCCATTTGTTTACTGCATTTGCCGGGTGGATGCTGGCCAGGGTTAAAGGTTGTCCTTTTGTTCTGGAGGTACGCGATTTGTGGCCCGACTCACTGATTAAAATGGGCGGGTTGAGAAATAAATGGGTGGTTCGCTTCCTTGTATGGATGGAGTCATTTTTATATGAAAAGGCTGATAAAATCATTGTTTTGACAGAACACCAGCGAAAGTTTATTGCCAATAAAGGGATTGAGTCAGGCAAGATTGAACTGATTCCAAACGGGATCGTGGTAAGTTCCTGGCGGCGGGACCCTTCCAGACGCGCTGAGTTCCGCGGTAAAATGGGTGTGAGAGATGATGACTTTGTTGCCATTTATACCGGAGCGCATGGTCCGGCCAATGCGTTGCAATATGTGGTGAAAGCGGGGCGCTATTTAAAACCGGGTCAGGTGATCGTGCTCATCGGAGATGGCCCGGAAAAGGAAAAACTGCTCCAAATCAAGCGTGAGGAAGGTCTGGACAATATTCGTTTTCTTGATCCCGTTCCCAAAGCGGAAATTTTCGACTATACCCGGGCGGCGGACTGCGGTATCATTTCTTTGGCGGACAATGAAGTTTTCCGCGGTGCGCGTCCCAACAAGCTGTTTGATTATATGTTTGTCGGTCTGCCAATCGTGACAACTGTGGACGGAGAAGTGCGCGAAATTGTAGAGACCAATCAAGTCGGTTTTTTTGCCGGTGCGGAAAATTCCGAAGGGCTGGCTCGGGCAATGGAGCAGGTTGATGCTTTGACAGAGGAGGAACGTCAGGTGATCAGAGAAAGGGGAAGCGATTATATTGACCGGGAAGGAGACCGCAAAAAGCTGGCCCGCCGTTTTTATGGCCTCCTGCAAGAACTGGTCAAACGGTAAATATTTACAGTTACGGCCTTGAGTCTTCTCTTATTCATGAAACGGTCGAAGCCAAAGTGAAAATGGAGATAAAATTTGATAAACTATTAAATATATATTTTGAGATTGGACTTCGACAAGTAAATCATATTTTATATAAATCAGCTCAAGGTGGGAGATGATGAAGGTGTTGAAAACCCTTCGAAAATTGTTTGACAGTCAAGAGAGACAACTAAAGAAATTTTTCAGTATAGCAGATCAGGTCGACGCATTGGAACCTGATATGAAAGCATTGACGGATGCTGAACTTAAACAGAAAACGGAAGAATTTAAAAGGCGGCTGGAAAACGGGGAACAGCTTGATGATCTGCTGACAGAGGCGTTTGCCGTTGTTCGTGAAGCGGCACGGCGCGTTTTGAACATGCGCCATTTTCGTGTTCAACTGGTCGGGGGGATGATTCTCCATCAGGGGGATATTGCCGAGATGAAAACCGGTGAAGGGAAAACCCTTGTGGCAACTCTTCCCGCCTATTTGAATGCCTTGACCGGAAAAGGTGTCCACATTGTGACCGTGAATGATTACCTGGCAAGACGGGACCGGGAGTGGATGGGGAAAGTATTTGAGTTTCTCGGTCTTACCGTCGGATTAAACCTGCCTCACATGGCTCCGGAAGACAAGCGGGCAGCCTATCAGGCGGACATTACGTTTGGTACGAACAATGAATTCGGATTTGACTATCTCAGGGACAATATGGTGATGTATCCGGAACAGTTAACGCAGCGCGAACTTCACTATGCCATTATTGACGAAGTGGACAGCATTCTGATCGATGAGGCCAGAACGCCTCTGATTATCAGTGGGCAGGCCAACAAGGCGACCGATTTATACTATACAGCGGATAAAGTGGTACGCCGCTTAAAACCGGAGGAAGATTTCACGGTAGATATCAAGACAAAACAGGTGACCCTGACTGAAGATGGTGTAAGGAAGGTTGAAAGGTTCCTTGGGGTTGATAACCTGTATGATATGAAAAACATCACATTGAACCATCACATCCAGCAGGCGTTGAAAGCGCACGTGTTGATGAAGCGGGACGAAGATTATGTGGTGAATGAAGATGGGGTCATCATCGTTGATGAATTTACAGGCCGGCTTATGTACGGAAGGCGTTACAGCGACGGGCTCCATCAGGCAATCGAGGCAAAAGAAGGATTGCAAGTGCAGCGGGAGAGCATGACGCTTGCGACGATCACCCTGCAAAACTATTTCCGGATGTACCGGAAATTGTCAGGAATGACAGGAACGGCAAAAACAGAAGAGGAAGAATTCCGCAAAATCTATAATATGGATGTTTTGCAGGTTCCGACCAACCGACCGATGATTCGCAAGGATTATTCGGATGTATTGTACAAAACGGAAGAGGTCAAGTTTAAGGCGGTTGTTGATGAGATTGAAAAATGCCATAAAAAAGGACAGCCTGTTTTGGTGGGAACCGTATCGATCGAAAAATCGGAGCGTCTATCCCGCATGCTGAAGCGGAAAGGGATTGCCCACCAGGTGCTCAACGCCAAAAATCATGAACGGGAAGCTGAAATCATCGCACAGGCCGGACAAAGAGGTGCGGTCACGATTGCGACAAACATGGCCGGACGTGGAACGGACATTGTATTGGGCGAGGGTGTTGATCAATTGGGCGGTTTGCATGTAGTAGGAACGGAACGGCATGAGAGCCGGCGGATTGACAATCAGTTGCGCGGCCGTTCCGGGCGACAGGGAGATCCCGGTTCTTCCCGCTTTTTCCTTTCGCTGAAAGATGATTTAATGCGCCGGTTTGGTGCGGAAAATCTGGAAGGAATGTTAAATCGACTGCCTGATGATGAACCGATCCGGGGAAATCTTTTCACCAAAGCGGTGGCAAACGCTCAGCGCAAGGTGGAAGCGAACAACTTTGATGCCCGTCGCTGGGTGTTGCAGTATGACGACGTATTGAACCAGCAGCGGGACATCATTTACAAACAGCGTCGTGAAGTTTTGACCAGCCATGATCTGAGAGATGTGGTGCTTGGCATGGCGAAATCAACGATTGAAAATCTGGTCCATGTCCATACCGATGAAGAGTTGAATGAAGACTGGAATCTGGAGGCAATCGTCGACTTCGTTGATTCCAACCTGCTTCCGGAAGAACGGATTTATGAGGATGATCTGGAGAAGCTCGAACCGGAAGAGATGATCTCATATATTTATGATGAAGTCGTAAAATATTATGACGAGCGCAAAGACGAATTGGGTGAAGAGCGTCTCAACGAGTTTTCCAAAGTGGTCATTCTGCGAACCGTTGACCGAAAATGGATGGATCATATTGATGCGATGGAGCAATTGCGCCAGGGCATCCATTTGCGGGCCTACGGGCAGGACAATCCGCTTCGTGCTTATCAGTTTGAAGGTTTTGCCATGTTTGAGGAAATGGTAAAGGAAATTCAGGAAGAAGTTATCAAGTATGTGATGAAATCCGTTCTTGATGAGGGGGAAGAAATCGAACGGGAGGAAGTGGCCGTCAACGCCACTCCTGTTTCGGGCGGTTCGGCGCAAAATGAAACAGCCAGGAAGAAACCCATCCGGCGGGTGGAAAAAGTTGGACGGAATGATCCATGTCCCTGCGGCAGCGGGAAAAAATACAAAAACTGCTGCCTGAAAAAGGAAAAATCGGTTTCAGTACAAGGGCAGTAAGGAAGGGGAAGAGATTCTCCTTTCCTGAACTTGCCGGCAAAGGTGGAAAATGCGATTTTTGTAGCAAAGTGACTTCTCCCCTGGGCTGGAGACGGAACGGTTTCCTGAAAATTGCCTTTCTGTATGTTTTTCTGCGGTTCGGGGCAGGGAGGAACAGCTCCCTTCCTTTTTCGGTTTTGTATTTCATCTGAGAAGATACGATTTTTGAGGTGATGGCTATGGACATTAGTGAAATGAAACAGGCTTTGGATAATACAGCCAGGAAACTGGCGGATATCAGGGGGTCTCTTTGACCTCGACCAAAAAAAGAAAAGGTTGAGCCAGTTGGAAGAAATCATGTCTTCTCCCGATTTCTGGAATGACCAGGAAGCGGCGCAGGGAGTGATCAGCGAGATGAAACATCTCAAAGACCTTACCGAAAAGATGGCTCAACTTGAAGAAATGTACGAAGAGAAGCAGTTGATGCTGGAATTGTTGCTGGAAGAAGGGGAAGATCTCTCCTTGCAGAATGAATTGGGCACGGGGATCCGCTCATTGAAAAAAGAAATTGATGACTTTGAGCTGACCGTTATGCTTAGCGGACCGTATGACCGCAATTCCGCAATTCTGGAACTTCATCCCGGCGCTGGAGGGACGGAATCGCAGGACTGGGCAGAAATGCTGCTTCGCATGTATACCCGTTGGTCGGAAGATAATGGATACAAGGTGGAAACACTGGATTACCTTCCGGGAGATGAAGCAGGGGTAAGAAGTGTTACCTTGCTGATCAAAGGGATCAATGCCTACGGATTTTTAAAAGCGGAAAAAGGGGTTCACCGTCTTGTGCGCATATCTCCTTTTGATGCCTCCGGACGGCGCCATACCTCGTTTGTTTCTGTCAATGTGTTGCCGGAAATTGACAACGATGTGGAAATTGACATTCGCACTGAGGATCTCAAGATTGACACTTACCGTTCAAGCGGTGCAGGCGGTCAACACGTGAATACCACGGACTCCGCTGTGCGCATTACCCACATTCCAACCGGAATTGTGGTTACCTGCCAGTCGGAACGGTCTCAAATCAAAAACCGTGACAGGGCAATGAAAATTTTAAAAGCCCGTCTGTATGAACGGCAGATGGAAGAACAACAGAAAAAAATGCAGGCCATCCAGGGGGAACAGACAGAAATTGGCTGGGGAAACCAGATTCGTTCTTATGTTTTCCATCCCTACAGCATGGTGAAAGACCATCGTACACAAGTTGAAACAGGCAATGTACAAGCGGTGATGGATGGAGAAATCAAGCCATTTATTGAAGCCTTTCTTCGCATGCAGTTAAACAGAAGTGAACAACAGTAAATAAGCAGTGTCAACAAAGTCAGGAAAGCGATTTTAGTGGACTACTTCGCAATTTGCCGGAAAAGGCGGAATCTGTCCTAAAATCGCTCCAATTTTTGTCTGTGGTCTTGAGCGGCAAAAAGTTTATCCAAAAGTCCTGGCAAAATTCACCTTTCATTTTTTAATATGATTCTTCCAAATGACAAATACCAGATTCCCGGGGAGGGGATGAAATGTCTGACTGGAAGCACCAAGTGGAAAAAGAAGAGAACTGGGTGATCTTGACGATTTCGTGGCCGGAAGTTTTAAATGCACTTGATCAGTGAATTGAAAAAGAAGCTGTTGCCTGGATAGAACAGGCAGAAGAAATTCGTGTAACGATCGGACGGGAGCGGGTGAAAAAGCTTTTGTTGCGGGGGCTGACATTTCTGAACTCCATCGGATTGCCGATCCCGGCAAAGCCGAACAGAAAGCAAAACGGGGGCAGGCTTTGTTCCGCCGGATTGAAGAATTGGGCAAATCGGTGATTATGACCGTAAACGGCTTTGCTTTGGGCGGGGGTTTAGAATTGGCGATGTGTGGGGATATAATACTAGCCTCACAGAATTCCCGATTCGGGCAGCCTGAGGTAAACCCGGGAATCACACCTGGTTACGGTGGGATCCAGCGTTTGGCCCGCCTGATTGGAAAACAGGTTCGAAATACCTTTGCATGACCGGTGAAATGATCTCTGCACGGAGAAGCCAAACGGTTAGGTTTAAAAACATAAAGTTCTTTCTCCTGAACAATTATTGCCTGAAGCGAGAGAATTAGCTAAACTATTGGTGAAAAAACCGCCGCTTGCACCAGCTTATGTCAAGTACGCAATCAATCAGGGAACAGAAGTGGATCTGGATACGTGCTTGAAATTGGAAGAAACTTACTTTGGCCTTACATTTGCAACGGCTGATCATATTGAAGGAATCGATGCTTTTCTTGAGAAAAGAGAGCCCCGGTTTAAAGGCAGATAGACCATTTGCGGGCCGGCGAAAAGCCGGCCTTCCTCATTGAATATATTAAAGGCACGTGGATCGAGGAGAAAAGAGGAGGTCATTTTTTAATGGATTTCATAAAAGAAAACCCCATCTTGTGGGGAATTGTATTCGTTGTGCTGCTCATTGCAATCATCGCCGTTATTAGTATTATTGTAAGTAAAAATCGCAGAAAAGAAGTTGAAGAGATCGAAAAAATGTTTCCTTCCGGGAACATGACCAGCGAGGACATAAAGATTTCCGTTGAACGGGTTCGGCGTGCCACTAAGGAAAGAGAGAAACGAAAACATAAAAAACCGCAGATTCATCGGGAACGTCCACGTGAAGCACATCCGGATGAAGACAAAGAAATTGTCCGGCGTACGACAGATGAAGCCGTCAAGCAGGACAGGGATTCCAGTCGATCCGGGGAGAGCGGTTCAAAAGAGGAATCCGTTTCGGAAAAAAAGCATGGAAGATCAGCAACATTCCAAACGACCGGGGAAACCGCACAGAAGGGAGAGACGGAACCATCGTCAAAAGCACAGGAATTTTTCCACAAACCAGGAAAGATGTTAAAGTCGGACTTGTTAAGTTCCACCATAAACAGGCGCAAAATAGAAAAAGGGGATTACAGGCATTCACGTGGACACAGTTTGTTGCAGGAAACGATAACAAATGATAAAAAGAAAGATTTGTCAGTTCAGCAAAAAACTCATAAAGTATCAGCCAAGCAACATCCGGAACAAACAGACAAGGAGATGCAGCCAAAGGGAGAACAAGGTTTCATGGATAAGGCGAAAAGCCGCCGCATGTTCAAACGCAGCCTGTTAAAACCGGACAAAACAGCAAAACCGGATTCAGGAAAACTGCCAAAATCCAGCCTGATTGATACGCACGTGTTTTCCGGCAAGGAAGAGAATAAACAGGATGAGACAGAGGCAAGTACACTTTCCCGCCAAAAACGGGTTAATAACAAAAGCTTTTTCTCAAAAAGAAAATAGAAGAGGTGATTCCATGAAAAAGGGCGGATTGTGTTTGGCTGTTTGTGGGGTTTTGTTACTGGCAGGATGTTCCACCGGTGGGAATGATACCGTTAACCAAAAAGAGGCCCCCGCAGTCCAGGCAGATCCTCAGGAGGTTTACATGAGCAACTGCGCATCTTGTCACGGAGGAAACCTGCAAGGGGCGACAGGCCCCGGCCTGCAACAGATTGGCGCTAAAATGAACAAGGAACAAATCCTGCAAATTTTGGAAAACGGAAAGGGAAGCATGCCTGCCCAATCCCATATTTCGGCCGATGAAAGGGATCAACTGGCAACCTGGCTGACAGAAAAGAAATAAAGAGGTACTGAAGCTGGATGAAAATATCAGGTATCAGAGACCAATCGCAATGTATGGATATTAAATTTTTAACTGGACAATAAAGCAGAAATAAGAGAATAATTGTAGAATAAAAGGAGAAACTGGGCACCGGCTATAGCTGGTGCTTTTTTAATTTGATTTTAACGATAACTTAACAATCTGCCATTGCCGGTGAAAGAGGAAACTCTGCCTGGTGGGTTGTTTTTTTCATTTGATGAAAAATTTTTTGTAAATACAATTAACATGAATAAGTGTTGAATAAATATTATATTATATGTATAATAATACAAAATTAATTATTTCAAAATTGAGGTGTGTACTTTGAAAGCAGCAGTGATCGGTTCAACAGGCTACGGCGGTATTGAATGTTTGCGGATTTTGCAGGGGCATCCGGAGTTTGAAGAGATCTCCCTGGTATCATCTTCCCAGGCGGGGCGGTCATTAAACAGTTCTTTTCCGCATGTGTCCCATCTGGCGAAAATGTATTTGCCATTTGATGTGGAACAGATTTCAAAGCAGGCGGATCTCGTTTTTTTGGCTACCCCTCCCGGCTTTAGCAGTCAATATGCGCCGTCTTTTTTGGAGCAAGGGAAGATCGTAATCGATTTGTCCGGAGATTTCCGTTTAAATGATCCAGACATATATGAACAATGGTACCGAAAACCAGCTGCTGATCCCAAATATTTGAATCAGGCGGTTTATGGTCTGAGTGAATGGTTTGAAAATGAAATCAAAACCGCCCAACTGATCAGTAATCCTGGATGTTATCCAACTGCCACTTTGCTTGCTCTTTTGCCATTGCTGAAAGAAAAGTGGATCAATCCGGCAAGTGTGATTGTCGATGCAAAGTCAGGTGTGACCGGTGCGGGCCGAAAGGCGCAACAATCGACACTTTACAGTGAAATCAATGAAAACCTGCGGCCTTACAAGATCGAACATCATCAG
The DNA here is from genome assembly GCF_013868055.1 of Thermoactinomyces mirandus. Classification (GTDB taxonomy): domain Bacteria; phylum Bacillota; class Bacilli; order Thermoactinomycetales; family Thermoactinomycetaceae; genus Thermoactinomyces; species Thermoactinomyces mirandus. The sequence goes on from NZ_JACEOL010000055.1 coordinate 23,246, forward strand.
CATATTCCGGAAATTGAACAGATTGCCGGGAAGTGTTCGGGAACAGATGTGACAATCCAGTTTACGCCTCATTTGGTCCCAATGAACCGGGGAATCCTCGTCACGATTTATGCGGAATCGTTGAATAAATATACAAGGAAAGAAGCGTTGCAACTTTATCATGATACGTATGACTGCCATCCGTTTGTCCGTATTTTGGACAGCAGATTGCCCGAAACGAAAGCCGTACAGGGAAGCAACTTTTGTGATATCGGTATCAATGTGGATGGGCGCACGGGAAGATTCGTAATTTTGGCCGCAATCGACAATCTGATGAAAGGAGCGGCGGGGCAGGCTGTACAAAATGTCAACATTCGCATGGGATGCCCGGTGACAACCGGTTTGGACATCGCTCCGCTCTATCCTTGAAACGGAGGGAGAAAACATGAAGACAGAAACCCTGCAAGAAAAGTTTTTTCGGGTTGCCAGAAACCCATCCATCGCGGCACCAAAAGGATTTGACGCAAATGGAATTCATTCCGGAATCAAGGGGAAGAAAAAAGACTTGGGGCTGATCCGGTGTGAGGTTCCGGCTTCAGCGGCAGCTGTTTATACAGTCAATGCATTTCAGGCAGCCCCGATCAAGATCACCCAGGAAAGTATCGGCATGGAAAACAGATTGCAAGCTGTTGTTGTAAACAGCGGTAACGCCAATGCCTGCACAGGAAAACGCGGCCTGGAAGACGCCCGTCAGATGCGTGACAAAGCCGCTTCTTTGCTAAATATTTCTCCCCATCTGGTAGGAGTTGCTTCAACAGGAGTCATCGGGGTTTATCTGCCGATGGACAAGATTCATTCCGGTTTGGAAAAACTGGTCAGGGTTCAGGAGTATGATCCTGCTTCCTTTGCGGAAGCGATCCTGACGACAGATACCTTTGCAAAACAGGTAACGGTGGAATTGAACATCGATGGAAAAACGGTAAAGATTTCCGGGACTGCAAAAGGTTCCGGCATGATTCACCCCAACATGGCGACGATGCTTTCCTTTATTACGACTGATGCCAGCATCAAACCGGATATATTGCAAAGCCTGCTTTGGAAAACAACGGATGATACCTTTAACATGATCACCGTTGACGGAGATACAAGCACCAATGATATGGTTCTGGTAATGGCCAGCGGGCTGGCGGACAATCAACCGCTTGCGTACAGCCATCCTGAGTGGGAAAAATTCCAGGTGGCATTTCAATATGTATGTCGCACTTTGGCCACGATGATTGCCCGGGACGGTGAAGGTGCCAGCCATCTGGTCCAGGTGAAAGTGGAGGGGGCCCGCTCCAAAGAGGCAGCCCGAAAAATAGCCAAAGCCGTCGTTGCTTCCAATTTGGTGAAAACCGCCGTTTATGGGGCGGATGCCAATTGGGGACGAGTCATCTGCGCCGCGGGTTATGCAGATCCGACTTTGACTCCGGAAAAGATTGATCTGTATCTGGGGCCGGTTCAGATTGTTAAAAAGGGAACGGCTGCCAGTTATGATGAGCGGGAGGCCAGTGAAGTGCTCAACCGGGAAGTTGTGGAGTTCAGGTTAATCCTGAATTCGGGGAATTGTGAAACCATGGCGTGGGGATGTGATTTGACTTATGACTATGTTCGTATCAATGCGAGTTACCGGACATGACAAATAAAGGAGGAAATCGTAAGGAAAATGATTGTGCTAAAGTTGGGCGGCAGTATACTGGAACAGATTGATCCGGCTTTTTTTGACCAGTGCAGGAAACTGTGGCAGGAAGGAATTCCTTTTATTGTTGTTCACGGCGGCGGCCCGTTTGTTTCCGGCTGGATGAAGCAATTGGGAAAAGAACCTGTTTTTGTTGACGGGCGACGGGTAACAGATGAAGACACCCTGGAAATCGTGCAGATGGTCCTGTCCGGACAAGTCAATAAAAATCTGGTGGCTGAACTGGGCAAACGAGGAGTCCCGGCGCTTGGAATAAGCGGTGCAGATCTGAAAATGCTTCAGGTTGTCCCCAAAGATGCCGGTCTGGGACTGGTCGGGGAAGTGACGGAAGTTAATAAAAAAGCGTTTCTTCAGATCATTGAAGCGGGATGGGTTCCGGTGCTTGCCCCGCTCGGGATTGATCAGAGCGGGCAAATCTTTAATGTTAACGCTGATGAAGCGGCTGGTGCGGTAGCCCAAGAGATGGGAGCCGGACAATTGGTGATTGTCAGTGATGTCGACGGGATTTTCATACAGGAGGGGGATCATAAAAGACTGCTCACCTGTGCAACCCCGGAAATGGTGGAACGTTATATTGAAGAAGGGCAAATTACCGGTGGCATGATTCCGAAAGTTCGGTCTGCAATGAAATGTTTGGAAAATGATGTGCGGGAAGTATGGATTGTTAATGGGGAAAAAGCCCGTTGCATGGATGGGGAAAACTATTTTGGACAAGGTACCTGTTTACTGCAGGAAGAGGTGAGCAAAAATGTATCTGTTTCCCACATATAAACGTTATCCGGTGCATTTTGTGTACGGGGAAGGGGCACTTTTAAAGGATGCCCAGGGAAAAAGTTATCTGGATTTCAGTTCGGGAATAGGTGTGAACAATCTGGGACACCGGAATCCACGGGTTGTTGAGGCGCTGGCCAGACAAGCGGAGGCGGTTTGGCATGTATCCAATTTGTTTGATCAGCCGATGCAGGAAAAAGTAGCGAAAAAGTTGTGCGAAATCAGCGGTCTGGATGCCGTCTTTTTTTGCAACAGCGGAGCGGAAGCCAATGAGGCATCGATCAAGCTGGCGCGTAAATGGGCCAGGGATGCCAGGATTATTAATGAGCCTGAAATTATCACTTTTACCGGTTCTTTTCACGGCCGTACCCTGGCTACCCTGACGGCGACCGGACAGAAAAAAGTGAAAAAGGGGTTTGATCCATTGCCGGGAGGATTCCGGCATGTTCCTTACGGGGATCTGGAAGCTGTGAAAAGGGTAACGGGAACCAGCACGGCAGGTGTTCTGCTGGAACTGGTACAGGGTGAAGGAGGAGTCCGGCCTGCCAATGCCGGATTTGTCCGGGGGCTGGCTCAATGGTGTAAAGAAAAGCAGATTTTGTTGATAGTTGATGAGGTGCAGACCGGAATCGGACGGACCGGCGATTGGTTTGCTTTCCAGAAATATGGAATAAAGCCGGATATCGTTTCAGTTGCCAAAGGGCTGGGCAACGGGTTCCCCGTCGGAGCCATGATTGGGGCTTCCCATCTTAAATCCGTTCTGGGGCCCGGATCGCATGGGACGACATTCGGGGGTAATCCGCTGGCAATGGCTGTCTGTGATGCGGTACTTGCAGAAATTGAGCAAACCGGCTTATTGCGCGAAGTAAAGCGGAAATCCGTTTTTCTGAAACAGAAACTGGATGAGGAAATCAGTCCGCTTCCCGCTGTTGAGGAAGTTCGCCAGCAGGGATTCATGGTTGGCATCGAGTTGAACAGGCCTGTTGCGCAGGTAATCGGAAAACTGCTGGAAAACGGATTGGTGACCCTGTCGGCAGGAGAACGGGTATTACGGCTATTGCCGCCTTTGATCGTGAAAGAAAAAGAAATCTCGCAAGCGATTTCCATTATCAAGCAAACGCTGGCTCCAACCAAAATAGCCGTATGAGGAGGAACAAGGGTGAAGGACTTCAATCAGCTTTTTAAAGAAAAGAAAGGAAAAAGTTTTCTCACACTCGACGGTTGGCAACCCGATGAACTGGAGGCATTGCTTCTACTGGCCAAACAACTGAAATCGGAACGCCAGCAAGGAATGATGGGGCAACCCCTTAAAGGTAAAAGCCTTGCCATGATCTTTGAAAAACCGTCAACCAGAACACGCATATCTTTCGAAGTAGGGATGAAAGAACTGGGAGGATATACCCTGCATCTCGGGACCAATGAATTGCAGTTGGGACGGGGAGAAACCCTGGAGGATACAGCCAGAATCCTGTCCCGTTATGTAGATGCCATCCTGATTCGAACCTGTGAACATGCCCGGATTCAGCGCTTGGCAGATGCTGCAACCATTCCTGTGATTAATGGCCTTTCGGATTTGGCTCACCCATGTCAGGCAGTGGCTGATTTACTGACCATTCTGGAAACAAAAGGGAAGTTAAAAGGCGTAAAACTCAGCTTTATCGGGGATGGAAACAATGTCCTTCACTCCTTGATGCATGCCTCGGCACTGGCAGGAATCCATCTCAGCATTGCCACACCTGCCGGATACGAACCTGACGCAGACATTTGGAAAAAAGCGGAACAGATCATGGGACAAACCGGTGGCACACTTACATTCAGCCATGATCCCCATGTTGCCGCTGAAGGCGCCGATGTGGTCTATACCGATGTCTGGGCCAGCATGGGGCAGGAACAGGAGAAGGAAAAACGCCAGCAATCTTTTTTATCCTATCAGGTAAATGCCAGGTTAATGGCACATGCGGCTCCAGATGCCGTTTTTATGCACTGTTTACCGGCATATCGCGGACTGGAAGTAACCGGGGAGGTATTGGAAGGAGCGCAATCGGTTGTATTTGATCAGGCAGAAAACCGCCTTCATGCACAAAAAGCCCTGCTAATGGCTTTGTTGGGCTGAAAGATCTGCCAAGGGAAATCCCGGTTTCCATGTTTTTGGAAAACGGGATTCTTTTGTGCGGATATTGCCATATCCAGGATGAAGTCAAAGTTGCCTTTATTCCGTCAATTTTAATACAATTGCCTTAGAAATCTTATCTTTTAAAATTACATTCGCATTTATGTTGTATAAAATTTCTACTTGGGGTTGAGCTTGACCTGCTTCCATGTATCACAGAAAGTGAGAGGGTAAGATGTTTAAAATCATCTATTTCGTGGGTTTGATCATGATGTCTTTTATCCGCCGGCCTTATGAGAAACAAGCGGGATCCAGCCAGATTGACGAAAGACGCAGGTCGGCTCTGGAGATTCTCCTTCTTTCCGTGATGTCTGTCGGCGTGCTGGTTATTCCGCTCATTTATGTGTTTACTCCGCTGTTGAGCTTTGCAGACTATAAACTCCCTTCATGGGCAGGATGGATTGGAACGGTCGTCACCGGGATCGCCCTCTGGCTTTTTTGGCGATCACATGCAGACCTGGGGCGGAACTGGTCATATACGCTTGAATTGAAAAAAGGCCATCAGCTCATTACCGGCGGAGTATACAGGTATGTCAGACATCCGATGTATGCAGCAAGTCTGCTGTGGGGGATGTCCCAGGGACTGTTATTGCATAACTGGGTTGCAGGGTATTCTCCTTTGCTGTCACTGCTGGTCTTGGTTTTCTTGTGCTTGCCGTACGAAGAGCAAATGATGCTCGATTATTTTGGCGAGGAGTACCGGTCCTATATGAATCGGACAGGAAAGTTGATTCCACGCTGGAGAAAACAGTAAAAGGCTCTGTCGCAGTCAGGATTTGTTCTCCGTGTGCCCGGCTGCGGTTTGGCTACATCGTTTGCCAATATTCTTTTTTGGCACATGCGGCTTGTCTATTTTAGAGAACAATAAAAAATTATATTCCCAATATAATAAATATTTAATTTGTTTGGACATGGAGGGGGTTGGTTCAATGGATATTCAAAAAAACATAGATGAATTTATCCGGGGGTGGATGGTTTGCCGCTTTGTACCGGATACATCGCTCAGTACGTTTCAATCGATCAGGCATGTTCATTTTGGCAAACCGGTCGGGGGAAGGACCGATGAATTTTTTGTGAGCAATCTGTCTCCCCGAAAAACGGTTGAGCAGATTCATAAGTACCATCCCAATATGCCCCACTGGTTGACCGTTTTTTCCGATTTTCCGGAACAGACTGTTGCCGAGTACCAGTCGCTTGGTTACCTGTTCAGCCATACGGAATATCTGATGGCGCGGAGTCTGTCGGATTTTCAATCCAACCGGCAACCGGTTTGTGTGAGACGAATATTGGATCAGCAAAAGGGACTTGCCATCAATCGTTACTTTGGAAAAGAGGCCATTAATATTGATTCACTGGCCAATCCGCATCTTTACCAATATTGTGTCATGAAAGATGAGTTGCCCGTTGCATACGGCCGCTTCTCATTGGTTTCCGGAGTTGCCTGCCTGGACAATATTTTTACTTCTCCAATGCAAAGAGGCAAAGGGGTGGGAAAATCCCTTGTACAGACCATGCTCGCTTGCGCCAGGGAAGCCGGAGCGGTCCGGAGTGTACTGGCGGCCAGCGAAATGGGACAACCCATGTATCTGAAATTGGGATATTCCGGGCTGATCCATATCCTTATTTTCCAATATGATGCCAGGGTATCGGATTCAATAATCTGCAGAAAAATGGAATATGCCTGAGCCAATTTTTTTAAGCAGGCCTGTAAAAAAGTTGACGGAATGTTATTTCATTATATATGATGTGAATGAAAAAGCCTTTTCTTGCTGAGCATAGGAGTGGCACTGTTACGGGTTTGGAAAGGCAGTGGCTTTGTTGACAACATGATGATGATGTTGTTGGCAAGACCTTTACTTGGCGGTTCAAGTAAAGGTCTTTTCCGGTTTTTGGGAAGTTTCATTATCTTCTGGACAGGACCGTACTTTTCAGAGTAACAGGAATGGAGGTAAAGGTTTTGGAGCTGTTTTCGCCTGAATTTTTTACTGCTTTAATTTCTATTGTAATTATTGACTTGATGTTGGCTGGAGATAATGCAATCGTGATCGGCCTTGCAGCACGCAATTTGCCAAAGGGCAAGCAAAAGCAGGTTATTTTCTGGGGAATGACCGGTGCAATTATGATGCGGATCCTTTGTACATTGATTGTGGTCTGGCTGTTGAAGATTCCGGGGCTCCTGCTGATTGGCGGAATGATACTGATCTGGATCGCTTTTAAACTGCTGGTTGAGGAAAAAAGGGATAAAGATGTGGAAGCTGCAGGCAGTGTATGGGCAGCAATCCGTACCATTGTGATCGCCGACACGGTTATGGGACTGGACAACGTGCTCGCTGTTGCCGGTGCGGCGCACGAAAGTTTTCTGCTGGTAATTATCGGCCTGCTGATCAGTGTGCCAATCATTGTCTGGGGAAGTACATTATTCATTAAACTGCTGGAAAAGTATCCTTTCATTCTATATATTGGTTCAGGAGTTCTGGTCTTTACAGCTGCAAAAATGATTGCAGATGAAAAACTGATCCAACCTTTGTTCCAGGATGCGGGATGGTTAAAGTATGGGTTTTATATCGTACTGATTTCCGTTGTTCTCTATGTCGGACATGTAGTGAAAACCAGAAAACAGGTTGCCAACATATAGCCAGTGCAAGTGCGGATGTTTAAAGAAATATCTGTGAGTATTCAGGCAAGGTGTGAAAAAGCGATTTTTGGAAGCAAAGTGATATTAAAGCCACTGCAACCTGCTACTTCCTTGCAAGGCGTTCTGAAAATCGTCTTCCTGAATTGTTTTTCCATAGTCTGTCAGATGTTAAATGCTAACATCTGTTTCTTTTTTGTGATAATAAGTCAATATTTTGTCATCTTGAAAGAATATAATTAATGTCCAAACGCTTATTATTTAGAACTGAGGGGAAATATGGAGAGACTGGAATACCACTTGCTTGAAGAAAGAGAAGAAATTTCTGTTTTATTCACTTATCCGTCCATTTCCAGGTCAGAAATCCTGATGCGATTTGCCTGTGATTATCTTGTAAAGGGGAAGGATGTGTTTGAACGGGTCCTTGTTCAGGCAGATCCGCCCGTACATAAGATATTTGTCAGACGAAACCTGGAAGAAACCGTACTTGATGACCGTCTGCGGTTTGGCCCCCAATGGGAAGGAATTCGGATTGAATCGCGCCATTTTCATGAAGAGTGGTCCCATTATCCGGTCATTTATCGGTATCATTTTCATGATCCGCAGGATGCCTTGCTTCATTTGCTGAATGGAATACAGAAAATATTGTATTCAGCGCTTTGGATACTTGGAATACAGAAAATATTGTATTCAGCGCTTTGGATACTTATGAGGAAGATGCGGGGACAACCCGTTATTTAATGGCAAAGTCCGGACTTTCAGCCCGGTTTGTTCCCTTGTCGGCATTGGCAGTAAGGGGAGACGGGTTATATGCAGACATACCTGGCCGTGGATATATGCATGTCGATGTCTTATACCGGTTGCATGCGATTGAAATACTGGCTCAGGAGACCGACGATGATGGATATCCGACGGGAGCCCATCTCCTTTCATTGATGGCAAAGCCGGGACTGGTCACGATAAACCCACCGGCAACGCTCCTTTCACAGACAAAAGCTTTACAGGCACTCATCTGGAATTTATATGAAACCGGTACATTTTTCCATGCTGATGAACGTGAGATATATGTTGCCGACATATTTGGAAAATTGCTTTGAAGGAAAAACCCCCTGTGTCAGGAAACCGTTTTTGGCCGGGAAGGAGGAGCGGTTTCCCTGTTTGATGAAAACGGAAAGCTGATTGCCCGGGGATCACGAAAAGGAATATTGGAACCAGCCGATAATTTACCAGCAGATGGCACAGCTGGAGAAAGTGGAAGTGGAAACATTGCAGGGGACGTACCGGGGCGAGCTGCTGTGGGGAGTTTTTTTTGATCGGTGGAAAGGTATCTGCGATCATGCCCGGGCAGATCAGAAAATTACCGGCGATCTTTCTTATTTTGTGCCGGTAGGCTGGAAGCGAGAGGAAGACAAGGCGAAATGTTTTTGTCTTCTTTTTCTTCCGGAAACCGGGAAGTGTGGAATTCAAAAAATGGGGGGTAGATTTTTTATAAATAAGCTGTATAATCATTCATATAAATGAATTTTTATTAAAAGCGAGGGGTACCAATGAGTAAAGGGAAAATCGTTTTGGCTTATTCGGGCGGTTTAGATACATCGGTTGCCATTCCATGGCTGAAAGAAAAGTACGGATATGATGTGATTGCAGTTGCGTTGGACGTAGGCGAAGGAAAAGATCTGGATTTTATAAAAGAAAAAGCCTTGAAAGTTGGAGCGGTTAAATCGGTTGTCATCGATGCAAAAGAGATTTTTGCCGATCATTACTTGCTGCCGGCGCTAAAAGCCAATGCATTATATGAAGGGAAATATCCAATGAATTCGGCATTGTCCCGTCCGCTCATTTCACAAATACTTGTCCAGATTGCTGAAGAGGAAGGCGCGGTGGCCGTTGCACACGGATGTACGGGAAAAGGAAATGACCAGGTCCGGTTCGATATTTCAGTGGCAGCATTAAATCCCGGCCTTGAAGTTGTTGCCCCTGTCCGGGAATGGGGCATGACCAGGGATGAAGAGATCGATTATGCCGAAAAACACGGAATTCCGATTCCGGTCAATCTGGAAAATCCATTCAGCATTGACCAGAACCTGTGGGGAAGAAGCTGCGAATCGGGAGAACTGGAAGATCCATGGCAAGCTCCGCCGGAGGCGGCATATGAATGGACACGCCCGTTGGCAGATACACCTGACCAGCCCGAAGAAATAGAAATAGAATTTGAAAAAGGAGTTCCTGTCCGTTTGAATGGTGTTGCCCTTTCCTTTGCAAAGATGATCGAACAATTGAATCAAATCGCCGGGAAACATGGTGTTGGCCGGATTGACCATGTGGAAAACAGGCTGGTGGGCATTAAATCCCGTGAAGTTTATGAATGCCCGGGTGCGCACACCTTGCTTTTGGCACACAAGGAACTGGAATTTTTGACCCAGACAAGAGATATTGCCAGATTCAAACCTGTGGTTGAACAGAAATGGGCAGAACTGGTATATGACGGACTTTGGTTTTCACCGCTTAAAAATGCATTGGATGCATTTATTGGAGAGACGCAAAAAAATGTGACGGGAAAAGTCCGCGTTACCCTGTTTAAAGGGCATGCGACGGTAACCGGAAGAACTTCTCCTTATTCCTTGTACAACAAGAAATTGGCCACTTATTCCAAGGAAGACAGCTTTGATCACCAGGCAGCCGTAGGTTTTATCAAGTTATGGGGACTGCCGACGCATATTTATGCAAGTGTGAATAAAAAGGAGGAAAACCATGAAACTGTGGGGCGGGCGCTTTACGAAAAAAACCAACCAGTGGGTGGAAGAGTTTAATGCTTCTATCTCTTTTGACAAAGAGTTGGTTGAAGAAGATATTCAGGGAAGCATTGCCCATGTGAGGATGCTGGGCGCGTGCGGAATCCTCACAGATGAAGAGGCACGGCAAATCCATCAGGGACTGTTGTCCATCCGGCAAAAAGTCCGCGAGGGAAAAGTGGAATTTTCCATTGAACATGAAGATATCCATATGAATATTGAAAAGATGCTGATTGATGAAATCGGTCCTGTCGGCGGGAAACTTCATACCGGGCGAAGCCGTAACGATCAGGTGGCACTGGATATGCACCTGTACATTAGAAAAGAAACCGTCGAACTGGCGAAACAGATCTTTACGCTGCAACAGGCCCTGCTCGGGCAAGCGGAAAAACATGTCGATACCATTTTGCCCGGGTACACCCATTTGCAGAGGGCACAGCCTGTTCGCCTTGCCCATCATCTGCTCGCTTATGTTTCCATGTTTGAACGGGATGTGGATCGTCTGTTCGACAGTTACAAGCGGGTGAATCATTGTCCGCTTGGAGCCGGAGCGATCGCGGGGACCACATTCCCCGTTGACCGGCAGATGGTGGCGAAGGAACTGGGGTTTTCCGCACTCTATGACAACAGTATGGATGCGGTGAGCGACCGTGATTACCTGGTTGAGTTTCTGTCCATCTGTTCGCTGGTAATGGTTCATCTGTCCCGTCTTTCCGAAGAACTGATTTTATGGTCGAGTGAGGAATTTCAGTATATCGTCCTTGATGACGCTTTTTGTACGGGAAGCAGCATGATGCCGCAAAAGAAAAATCCGGATATTCCAGAACTGATCCGCGGCAAAACAGGAAGGGTATTCGGGCATTTGCTGGCGATGCTGACAACGTTGAAAGCATTGCCGCTGACATATAACAAGGATTTGCAGGAGGACAAGGAAGGAATTTTCGATACCGTCACCACCCTGAAAGGGTCCCTTGGTCTGATGGCAGCCATGATTGAAACCATGGAAGTAAATGTGCAGCAAATGAAAAAAAATGCCAGCCGGGGCTTTGCCAATGCCACCGACCTGGCCGATTATCTGGTCAACAAAGGAATCCCTTTCCGCAAAGCGCATGAAATTGTGGGCAAACTGGTTCTTTATTCGCTGGAGCATCAAAAAACACTGACCGATTGCTCACTGGAGGAATTCCGGCGTTTTTCGCCGGAAATCGGGGAAGATGTTTACCAGGTCCTGGAACTTGATCAGGTGGTGGAAGCACGCAAAAGCTTTGGCGGAACGGCCAGGGAACAGGTACTGGAGACCCTGGCCAGAAAGAAAGAAACCCTGGAAAAAAACCGGAAAAAAATAACCAATATTTACTAGTTTGATAATTTGTGATAATATGATACCCCAAATCGACCTGGTTGGGGTTTTTTATATTTTTGAATAAAAAATGATATTGCAAATGTTAATCTAGGATTAGCCGGAATGATGTTATAATATTGAAGTAGTTTTCATAGGTTAAGCAAGATATATACCGTATTCATGCCTTTATTTGCTTATAAGACGATTATATGATGAAGAAGCTGATTTTTTTTGGTAGTATTAATTATTGCAGGAGAAAATCGGATAAAGGGTTAACTATATTGAAAATATGTTTCCTGGGGTGAGTTTTCGTGATTGAGATGCATGATGTGTGGAAGGTTTATCCAAATGGTGTTGAAGCTCTTCGCGGTATAGATGTCCGCATAGACCAGGGCGAATTTGTCTATATTGTCGGACCGAGTGGAGCGGGAAAAAGTTCATTTATCAAATTAATGTACAGGGAAGAGAAGCCGACACACGGGGTTGTGTTGATCAACGGTGTGAATGTGAAACGGGTGCGGGACTGGAAAATTCCTCATGTCCGCCGCAAAATCGGTGTTGTATTCCAGGATTTCAAACTGCTGCCGCATATGACAGCTTTTGAAAATGTGGCGTTTGCGATGGAAGCCATTGAGTCACCGAGACGGAAAATCAAGCCGCGGGTACAGGAAGTTTTGGAACTGGTAGGATTGGTTGACCGGATGCATGCACTTCCATCGCAATTGTCAGGCGGAGAGCAACAACGTGTAGCAATTGCTCGTGCAATTGTCAATAATCCAAGTTTTGTGATTGCGGACGAGCCTACAGGAAACTTAGATCCAGAGAATTCCTGGGATATTATGTATCTGCTTGAGGAGATTAACCGGCGGGGAACAACCATCGTGATGGCTACACATAACAAGGAAATCGTAAACACACTCAGACAGCGGGTCATTGCCATCGAACAAGGAGTTATTGTAAGGGATGAAATCGGAGGTGAGTACGGTTATGAAGATTGAGACGCTGTCCCGGCATTTTCGGGAGGCTTACCGTGGTGTGCGCCGGAACGCATGGATGAGCTTTGCGGCGATCAGTGCGGTTGCCGTTACCCTGTTCATTTTCGGCATTTTCCTCATCTTCGCTTTTAATGTCCGTTACATGGCAGCAGAACTGGACAAACAAGTAGCCATTCGCGCGTCGCTTGCCGAACAGTTGACGGATGACCAGCAACTTCAGGTATTGAAACAGATCCAGTCGATGCCGGAAGTGAAGAATGCGGAACTGGTGCCCAAGGAAGAAGGATTGCGTCAACTGAAGGCTCAGTGGGGTGATGAAGGAACCGAGATTTTCAAAGGGTATGAAGGGGAAGGAAAAAACCCGCTGCCTGACCTCATTACCGTAGAGCCGAAAGATCCGCAAAATATTAAAGCTGTCAGTGAGCGGGTCAAGTCTGTGGAGGGAGTCAATGATGCTGTATTTGGTGACGGCGTTACAGACCGGCTTCTGAATCTGTCCAGCTGGGTTCGCAATATCGTTTTGATCTTCGGTTTGGGACTGGCCATTTTGGCTGCCTTCCTGATATCCAATACCATTAAATTGACGATTATTGCCCGCAGAAGGGAAATTGAGATTCAGCGGCTGGTAGGAGCGAGCAACTGGTTTATCCGGTGGCCGTTTTTCATCGAGGGAGCGTTTATCGGTCTGGTTGGCGCCATTTTCCCTACGATCATTGTCCTGTCTCTCTATCAGGTAGGCTATTCCATCCTGGGAGCCGGAGAAGTAGCCTCCATTTTGAAACTGATGCCGATTCTGTCGTTGGGCATCTACGTTACCCTCTGTATTTTTGCATTGGGAATCGCTATTGGAACACTGGGAAGTATCATTTCCGTACGCCGCTTCCTGAAGGTATAAAAAGGAGGAATATTTCGGAGGAGGAGCAAAGTGGGAAAGAAGTTTTTTTGCGGGATGGTTTCTTTTTTGCTGGTTTTTTCTTTGGTACCATATAACAGCTTTGCGATGACAAACTCCTCTGCAATTGATGAGAAAAAAGAGGATATCCGGGAACGTGATCAGGAAATATTACAACTGAAAAAAAAGAAAGAACTGGCCCGGCAAGACTTGCAGAGTATCCTGACAGAGATTGAAGCCGTCGAAAAAAAGCTGAACCAGTTGGATTTCCGCGTATATGAATTCAAAAAACTGGTGCAGGCGAAAAAAGAAGAACAGAAAAAGATTGAGAAAGAACTGGAGTTTTTGCGCCAAACCTGTAAAAACCGCCTGCAGTCCATTTACTTGAAAGGAAACATGTTTTACCTTGAGCTCTTGCTGGAATCCGATTCCCTGGGTGATTTCCTGAAGCGCTATGATTATGTCAGTATTTTGGCCCAGGCAGATCAGCGCATGATCAGGCGGTATACTGAAAAACAGAAAGAACTGTCCCGCCTGGAAAAGGAATTGGAAAAGAGTCTGGTCAGTTTGCAAAATGAGAAGGAGAAAGCGCAAAAAGTTTTTGATACCCTTCGTAACAGTTATCAGGCCCATGAAAAGGAAATTGCTTCATTGGATTCCGATTTGGCCGAACTGGAAGACGAAAATGTCACGGCGCGGAAATTGTTGCACAATCTTGTTGCCAAAAGTGAATCGGCAGCGCGTGGTATGGAACAGGGAAACCGTGTCGGTACAAGTGTGGCGGCCAGGGCAGGCGGCAGTTTTCAAAAGCCGGTTGATGGACAGGTCACCTCTCCGTTTGGGATGCGGTATCATCCCATACACCGCGAATATCGCATGCATGGGGGAATTGATATTGCAGCCAGAATGGGAACACCAATCAAGGCCGCGGCATCCGGCAAAGTGATTGTATCCAGACCGTCCATTGGTTATGGTTATATTGTAGTAATTTATCATGGAAATGGTATTTCCACCCTTTATGCGCATATGTATGCGCAAACTGTGAAAGTGGATGTCGGCCAGCAGGTGTCTGCTGGAGAAGTGATTGCTGCTGTGGGGAGCAACGGATTTTCGACAGGCCCCCATTTACATTTTGAAGTACATGACAATAGCAAGCCTGTCGACCCCATCTCTTTTTTGCCTTAGGGCTGTTTTGACCAAAGCGGGGTGAGTAGGCCGAGTAAAAATGGGAGGAGCGTCAAAAAGTGGTTGGCAAAAGGATTGTCAGTCTCATGATGGCTTTTATGGTCATTATCCTTTGCCTGTCGATTCAACTCGTAGGATTTGCTGAAAATGAATTCCAACAGAATCAGCAAGATCGCTCCAAAACAGCAGGGAATCCGCAAGAAGTCCTGGCTGAACTGAAAAAGGCACAAGAACGATTGATGAAATGGGAGCGACAGATCGCTGCTTTAAACGATGAAATTTCTCTCGGGAAAAAAAATCTAACCGAAAAAAGAAAAAATCTCAGCAGGCAAGAAGCACAGTTTAATGTTGTCTTGGTACATATGTACCAGCAGAGTGGAAAAAATCAGTATCTCTATTATTTATTGAATGCTGATTCCGTGTCTGAGTTTTTATTGCGTCTGGATACCCTGTTCCTGTTTTTGAAACACGAAAAAATGGCGATTCAGAAGTATGTCGATGCCAGAAATGAGTTGGAAAAAGAGATTGCATTGATTGAACAAAAGAAAGAAGAAAAAAATGCTTTGTTAAAAGAGGCCGAACGCGAAATATCCCGGTATATTGCAATGTATGAACAAAACAAACCTGCACTTGCCAGCCTGGGTCTGGATAAAGAAGTTGAGAAAGCGCTGCAGTTGGACAAAAAACAACAGGTAAGCATTCCGGATTCTCCTGATATTGGTGTTTCCAAGCCGCCGAAGGTGGAAGATAACCTGGCCTGGCCGCAACCTGGAGGCAAGGTTATTACCAGATTCGGAAACGGTTATCAGGGAATCAGGATTTCCAATTCCATTGGATCACCCATTGTGGCAGCGGCTTCAGGGGTTGTTTTGTTAACGAAGTCCGATTTTTGGGGATATGGATACTATATTGTGATTGATCATGGTGACGGTTTTAAGACACTTTATGCCAATATGTACCCAAGCACGGTACGGGTTGAACCGGGAGACCATGTGCAAAAAGGACAAAGAATTGCTTCAGTAGGAAACTATGCCCTGTTTTCAAAACCATACCTGCACTTTGAAACACACAAAAATGGGAAAGCAGTAGATCCCATGCAATATTATTAGCCTGAACAGGGGGAAGTCGATCTGATTCCTGGGAGACCAGGAGGAATTGGATCGACTTGCCATTTTCGTTTATAAAATGAAACAATTTTCCAGACTGATAGAAATTGTCATGTTTTTTTGCTTGGCTTCCTTTATAAAAGATATTAAATTTGTATATTAGAAAAAGATATTTCATTAACAGGAAAGCAATGGGGCATAGGAGAAGAACTGGGGAGGCGTTCAAATCAAGATGAGAAGAAAATGGCTAGCGGTTGCCTTGGCAACTTCACTTTTTTCAGTATGGATTCCTCCATATTATGTTTCAGCGGAAGAATCCGTTCGCGAAAAGATTTATAATATCCGTGAAGACAAGAAAGATATTATGGGAAAGCAACAAGGCATGAAGGAAAAAATGGCTGAGTTTAAAAGATTAATGGACGAAGCAGACCAGAAAATTGCCGCAATCCAGAAGGAAATTGAACCTTTGGAAAAGGAGCGGCTGAAAGCGGAAAAAGATCTGGAAGTAATCAGGAAGGAATTTGATTCACGTCTCAGCTATCTATACAAACGTGGAGAAAATAACTATTTGTCTCAGCTGTTGTTAGCCGACGACTTTAATGAGTTTTTAACCCGGTTTGAAATTGTTCGCCTGCTGGTCAAGGAAGATTACAAGCTGGTGGAGAAATATCAGCAAGCGCTGGACAAGCGGCAAAAAGCGGTCGATGCCAAACAGGTCAAAATTGATGAGCAGCAAAAAATCATTGATAAGGTAAACAAGGAGTATCAAAAGCTGGCCAATGAACTGAAAAAGTCGGATACTGATCTGGCTCAGTTAAACAGTATACTCGAAGAACATAAGGATGAAGTAATTGCCATTAACCTGTCTGAATGGCATTCCGGAAAGCTTCGCTTCCCATATACGGGTCCGCTGATCAAGCCGACTACCGCCAGGAAAACATCCAATTACGGTTACCGGATTCACCCCATTTACGGAACAGCAAAATTGCATGCGGGGGTTGATTATGCCGGACCGGTAGGTACCCCGATCATGGCGGCAGCCGATGGTGTGGTCGTATCCAGCCAGGCTTCTTCAGGTTATGGATGGTTAATCACCATTTATCACGGACAATATAAGGGAAAACCATTCTTTACCCGTTATGCGCACAGTTACCCGGGGCAGGTCAAGGTACAGCCTGGAGAAGAAGTGGAAGCAGGGCAGGTCATTTCGGGGATTGGAAACAACGGAAACTCGACCGGACCACACCTGCACTTTGAAGTGCGGATTGGACATGGATCAACTCCACCATCCTACAACCCTGAAAGGTATATGAAATAATTGTGGTATATTAGAAACAGTCCCTTATCAAAACAGTACCGTAAACGACTATTTTGTCCGGGGTTGTCATACCATTGAGAGTATAGAAGAGCTGATTCGGATCGTTTATTGGGTGCGGTCCAAAGGTGGTGTTAACAATAAATTTTAAAGGCAAAACGGTTGTGTTCATTGCGGTCATTGCGATGATCCTCAGCAGTCTGGGCACGATATGGGTCGTCGGTGACGGCGGACTGATCGACCAGCTGGAGATGGGGACACTCTTTTCCCCGGAAGGCGCCCGGCAGGCGGCAGAATTTAAAACACACGAAGAAAAGTTAAAGCAGGCATATCAAACCATCAAGTCTTCCTATTTACATAAAGTGAACGATGAGCAACTGATTGACGGTGCCATTAAAGGTATGATTGAATCGCTGGGTGATCCGTATTCAGCCTATATGAGTCCGAAGCAGGCGATTCAGTTCCAACAGGGTCTGGAATCCTCCTTTACGGGGATTGGTGCGGAAGTCACCTTGAAAAACGGGCGGGTGACCATTATCTCGCCGATCAAGGATTCTCCTGCAGAAAAAGCCGGACTGCGTTCAGGTGACCAGGTATTAAAAGTAAACGGCATCAGTCTGGAAGGAATGGATATTCACGAAGCGGTCAGCAAAATCCGCGGTCCCAAAGGAACGAAAGCCCGGTTGCAGATTGCCCGCCCCGGTGTACGCGATATCCTGACGATTACTGTAGTTCGTGACGAGATTTCCTTGCAAACGGTTGAAGCCGCCATGATGTCCGGTCACATCGGACGAATCACGTTAACGCAGTTTTCCGAGAATACGGCGGAAGATTTTGCCAGGGGATTGAAAAAACTGGAGAGCCAGGGGCTGGAAGGGCTGATCATTGATGTGCGCGGAAATCCCGGCGGGTTACTGCCCTCCGTTCTGGATATCTGTGATCAACTGGTTCCAGACAAGCAAAAAGTTTTGATGACCGAAGACAAATCAGGAAGCCGTTCTGTTTTCAATTCCAAACTGGAAGGGAAAAAACCGTATCCCATTGCCGTACTGATTGATAAAGGAAGCGCCAGCGCCTCGGAAATTCTTGCCGCAGCATTACAGGAATCGGGAAATTATGCATTGGTCGGAGAAACGACCTTTGGAAAAGGAACGGTTCAGACGACCAAATCTTTCAAGGATGGCAGCAATGTGAAAATTACGATTGCCAAATGGCTGACTCCCAAAGGAAACTGGATTGATCAGCATGGAGGAACAAAAGGGATCAAGCCGGATATTCCCGTAGACAAACCGGCTTATATGAATGCCATTCCTCCTCAGGTAAAAGAACCACTGCAACGGGATGATAATCTGACCGAAGTGAAAAACATGCAATTGATTTTGGATGCACTCGGTTATCATCCGGGCCGGACAGATGGCTATTTTGACTCGCAAACAGAACAAGCCGTAAAAGCATTCCAAAAGAAAGAAGGATTCGCTGCCACGGGAAAACTTGACGCGAAAGCTGCTGAGGTCTTGCGGGAAGCATTTATTAGCTTCTTGCGCGAGCCCGGGAATGATATTACCTTGCAGGTGGCCATCCAGTATTTGAAGAAAAAATAAAGGAATAGCAATCAGGATGTAGAAATTACCCCAATGGAAATCATTGGGGTAATTTTACAGGTTGGAGGGAGGAAGGTTGGAATCGATTTGGGAGAATCTGCTCTTTTTCTGGAAAGAGTGGTTTTCAGCACTTCTTCATCCTGCTTTTCTGATCGGGTTCATGATTCTGCTCGTTTATTTCTGGACGCTCAGGCGTTATGAGATAAAGCGGTTTTCCAGTGTACTGGTTCCGAAACTGCCGTTAATGATCCAGACCGTCAGCTTTTCCATCATCTTCGGATTTGTCGGTTCTTTATGCTTGTCGGAACTGACGTGGGAAATAAAAACCGGAGACCTGATCTTTGTCTGGATCCTGACCCTGCTGCTTGTGGTATTTGGCTTGCGTTTTGCCTGCCTGTCCTACTCTGTCGGAATACTGTCGCTGATTCACTTAAGCATGCAACAGATCCCGTTTTCCGCCGATTTCCCGTTTTTGGAACCCTTACAAACCTTTGCTGCAACCGATTGGCTGTGGCTGGTCGGGATCGGACACTTGCTAGAATGGGCATTGATTCGGCTGGATGGCGAAGATGGGGCATATCCTGTCAAAGTAAACCAGGTCAATGGATTTATGCTGAAAAAAGGGTGGGTGATTCCGCTTCTGCTTCCAAATCAAGGAGGTTGGTTCCCGCTCCCGATTTTTTTGAGCTTTGCCAGGCTCAACCTTTCAGGGCCCATGAAACAGCAGAAAAGGCAGACATCCACTTTTGTTTTGCTGTATGGATTCGTTTTATGTCTGGGGTTGTATTTTTTCGATGGCTGGGCGCCCGGGCTTTGGGTCTTGGCAATTTTTGCAGTGATCGGTCATGAAGGCATCTATCTCGGAACAAAATGGCTGGAAAAACGGGCCAAACCGTTGTTTGTTTCAAATCCGAACGGGCTTAAGGTACTGGCGGTAATCCCCAATTCCCCCGCTGACGCGATGGGACTGAAAACAGGAGATGTGATTCAGCGTTTTAACGGCCGCCGTATTCGAAATCTGGCCGAATTGACAGAAATGGCAGACAAGGCAACCTATTGCAAACTGGATGTATTGGACGAATACCATGACCATCATATAACCCAAAAGGCGTTGTACGAGGATGACCCCGTCCATCTGGGAGTGATTCCGGCGGATGGAGTGCAGGAGCAGTTACAGCAGGATTCAAGCGGCGCAGTAAACGAAGAAAGGAAACTTTTGGAATCCTGAAGTTTTTGGGAAACGCGGTCGTCTTGTGTTGAAGCAAAAGAGACGGATCGAAGAATTAAAAAACAGAACGGCTTAATGATTAAAACCGCTTTATAACTCCGAAGCGGTTTTAATTTTTCATGTTTATTTATATAAAAGCAACCATCTTTCCAAATTAATTACATTTTTTTGCATTTCGGAAAAATGGTTCTTGATTAACATCTCACTTTTTTAGCGGTCAAATAAATCGTCATCACCATCGCCGACGCAAGTTAATACTGATATATTAAACAAAAGCATGAAAAAAATCCTCCTCTTTTTGTAAATCGATTTCCTGCTGAAGTCTGAGGAGCTTCTTGACGCAAGTTTCCCATGAAGTTGCTGAACCCATCTTATCAAAGCAATGGGATAACTGCAATAAAGCTAAATGTTGAATCTTTCTATTGTCACTGGTATTGGCTGAATTTTCGGCTTCTTCATAACAGGTTACGGCTTCGCTGTATTTCTCTCTTGCCGCATAAATATTCCCTGCTACAACGAACACTTTGGACAGTTGAACAGCCTGTTCGTTCCTGGCCAGTTTCAGTGCGTCATTTATCGTTTTCTCTGCTTCCGGCCACCTTTCCATACTGGCATAAGTTGCTGCTAAAAAAATCAAAGTGTCGATCCGAATCCTTGTGGATACACCGCTGTAGTCATAATTCAAGATAATATCAAATTGTTGTTCCGCTTTCTCTAACCGGTTTTGTGCCAAATAGATGCTGCCCAGTATATTCATTAAGCTTAGATAACGGTTCTGGAACCGGTTAGTCCGGGCGATCTCAATTCCTTCTTTACATATTTTGATGGCTTCTTCATAACGTTTCATTTTTCGCAATATTAATGCGTTGTATCTATACAGGTTAGTGCCGTATTTTTGTTTTCAATTTCCGGTATGGCTGACCATAATTCGTTTAATACTTGTTTGGCATTTTCATATTGACCTGAATTCATAAGGTAGAACACTTTATTGCTGTTTAAAGCAAAAATGATTTGCTCTCCATCTTCTTTGTCATTATATGCGTTTAGCCCTTTTTCAATATAGGATAATGCCTTTTCCATATGATTTTGCAGAAAAAAGCAAATTCCTAATTCATTGTAGCATTTGGAGGCGATATTTCCTTTTAATGGCAAATTGTATTGGTTCCGCAATCGTATGGCAAATTTATAATGTTTTTCAGCCTTTTTCCATTTCCTTTTCAGTTGAAAACATCTTCCCTCCAGATAGGTATAATAAGGAGCTAACGGGTGATAACGTTCGATGCCAATCGCTTTTAACAGTTGTATTGGTTTCTCTGCTTTATTGTGGTTAAGCATGGATTCAATCGCATCCAGTTGGGTCATCAGAAATTCGATTTCTTCTTCTTCCTGTCTCGCCAGGTTTATTACACGTGTTTCAGTAAGACCCAGTTTTCTTAAATATTTTCGAACTGTTTCCTCATCTACTTTTTTGCTGCCGCGTTCTATGTTTGAGATCGTTCCGTATGATATGGTTTTGTCGGCTGCGTCTTCCTGTCTTAATCCTTTTTCCTTGCGGGTTCTTCGGATTATGTAACGCGCAATACACTCATTTACCCCTGCAAACATATGACCCCTCCGTTTTTCCTTAGCTGAAATCAATATAGCATATTTCCGAATTTTATAATAGATCGAATATTGTTATTCAACTGGAACTGATTTCAATAATAATCAGGTTTTGAATCTATCGTTGATTATCGACAAGCTAAAGGTTTAAACCGATTATTATTTAATCTTCAGAAATTAAATCAAATTTGTGTTGAGTGAATATAGGGAATTGTACTAACATGAGGTCAGAATAATAAACAAGGAGGTGCACGGAGTAAACCGTCAGGAACAGGGAGGATTTCAAGTGTTACAGATTCGAGTGACAGGTAAGGAGAAAGAGGTAGAACCGTTTTTGCATGACTTGAAAAGATGTCCGCAGTTTGAATGGGTGAACGAAGCATTTTCAGCAACAGATTACGAAATCAACACAACATGCAGTTTACGGCATGACCCATGCAAAGGTTATCAAGTTGTCCATTTGTATTCAGAAAATGGTGAAGTTATTACGATCCCATTGTCAGGAATGATTCTGGCCGAAATGGAAGAAGGGAAACGAATCATAGCAGGCTGGCATTTTGATATCTTTGCATAAAAAAAAGAGCCAATAAAAAAGAAATGGCTCAAACAAAAAAGTCGAATGTATCTTATTTTAACACAGAATGACGACCGGATGGAATTAAGGGGGTTCATATAAATCCAACATCAGGAAATCATTTTTTCTCTGGAAGCTGATAACCTGGTTCGGGTTGTGGGAGATGAGCAAACGGAATGTGACTATCAACCAAACAGCAACGACATTTTACAAATGACTCTTGTTGAGGGAGTTTGGACATACATTCAATATGAGACAGGCACCGGGGATTTATCCGGTGTCTGACTGATCGAAACGGAGGGTGTCGGAAATAGCGGATTTACTGCTGACTTACATACCAATTGAAGTCGAACAGGCTCTCATACGGTATGTCAAAGGAGAAAGCGTCTGGGTTCGATCGAAGTACGAACCCGACAAATGGGTACGGTTTAAACGAAGTTGGAATAGTCCCCCGCTATTGGATGAAGTACGGGAAAAGTGCGGGATATGGCGGTCATCGGAACTGAAAGAGGCTTTTCATATAAAGCAGGAAATCATCTTTGGCACAAGGAAATATAAGGAAGATGCATGACGAATGCGTTATAGTCGTAAAACATTCCCCCGTTTACCGCCAATTTTCCAAATTTACTGAATTACAGCGGGGGAATAGCAGTATTCTACTGACAAGGAGAGGATCACATGGCAAGAATGGTAAAGAAAGTAGTAAGTTTTATCCGTGGTTGGGTGCCGCCGTGTCCAAGATGTGGTAAAGCTGAAAATGTGGAAAGAAATGATAGCGGCCGGTAAGGGTTGGTGGATTTGCTCCAAGTGTGATGTTTACTTTAACAACCAAGACTAAAGCCCTCTATGGGGGATTCTTTATAGAAAGGTGGTCTTTATGGGGAAATTTCTTCGTCCGGAAGAGGCTTTCATGTTTGGTTATAAGCCTGCTTGTGCCTGTCAATCGGGTAATCCCCGATTAAAACCGTATTTGGACAAGTTATTGGAAAAAGGATATCCCAATGTATTTGGTTGGAATATCCTTCGTGATGACTACACTTTTTTTCACAACGAAGAGACAAACAAAAGTTTTTAGAGCAGATGGAAGGGGTAAAGATTAATTCACCAGAGTATTGCAGAATATCTGGGCATACATTCGGTTTTCCGCCTAAGTCTATAGAGTATTTTGTTAAATGTTGGGATATGGAACAAAAAGGGGAAGACGTAAGCAAACTAAAAAAAGGGAAATTAGGGATAAACTGTTCGGGGTTTATGTTCGTCATTCATATCGACATCTTTGTTGAAGATATAATGTGGATGTGGGAAACATACAAACATCCTGAAGCGGTAAAATATGAAACTTTCATTCGGTATAAGAAAGATTATTTTTACGTTAAATTTGGAGACGTCGAATACCTGATACAAGTAGAAAATGAAATCAGGGAACGTATGGCGACAGATACGGAAGGGGTAATTTGAACGGTTGATAAACATGGTTAGTCCGATTCGGACTTATTTTTTTGTTTGTAGACAGTCGGGGTGTTTGCGGAAATTCCACCATTCCTGCAAATAGAATATTTAGAGTGCAAAACGTGATTGGTACAAAATAAGCTGAGGTCTTCCAAAACAGGAAGGCCTTTTCTGCATTTGAATCTGGAACAAACGTTCTGAACTCTATATCCGTATGTTATAATACTTTCATGTGGAAATGAGGTGAATCGGATGAAAAATCAGTTTCAACTGGTATCTGAATTTCAACCGCAAGGAGACCAGCCACAGGCAATCGAAAAACTGGTGAAGAAAATTCAGGCCGGCAACCGGTTCCAAACGCTCCTTGGAGCAACCGGGACTGGTAAAACCTTTACCATGGCCCAAACGATTGCCCGTGTAAACAAACCGACCCTGGTGATTGCGCACAACAAGACCCTGGCTGCCCAATTATGCGGGGAGCTGAAAGAATTTTTTCCGCATAATGCAGTCGAATACTTTGTCAGTTATTATGATTATTATCAACCTGAAGCCTATATTCCGGCAACGGATACCTATATAGAAAAAGATGCTTCCATCAATGATGAGATTGATAAACTTCGCCACTCGGCGACCAGCGCCTTGTTTGAACGGCGGGATGTGATTATCGTTTCCAGTGTTTCCTGCATTTATGGTCTGGGTTCGCCAAGTGAATACCGGGATCTGGTTCTTTCCCTGCGTGTCGGCATGGAAAGGGACCGGAACCAGGTTCTTCGCAAACTGGTAGATATCCAATATGAACGGAACGATATCAACTTTGTCCGGGGAACGTTCCGGGTTCGGGGCGATGTTGTGGAAATATTCCCGGTCACGCGAAGTGAGCAGGCGGTCCGGGTCGAGTTTTTTGGCGATGAAATTGAACGGATTCGTGAAATTGATGTCGTTACGGGAGAAATACTTGGTGAAAGGGAACATGTGGCGATTTTCCCGGCTTCCCACTATATCACCCGCTCGGAAGTGATGGAAAAAGCGCTTAAGGGGATTGAACAGGAACTGGAAGAGCGGTTGGCGGAACTGAAGAGTCAGGGAAAACTGCTGGAAGCCCAGCGGCTTGAACAGCGAACCAGATATGATCTGGAAATGATGCGGGAAGTGGGTTTCTGTTCCGGAATTGAAAATTATTCCCGCCATCTGGTAGGCAAGAAGCCGGGAGAGGCTCCCTATACCCTGCTGGATTTTTTCCCGGACGATTTTTTGATCATTGTCGATGAATCCCATGTAACCATCCCGCAGATTCACGGGATGTACAATGGGGACCAGGCACGCAAAAACATGCTGATTAAGCATGGATTTCGACTCCCCTCCGCCAGGGATAACCGGCCGCTTCAATTTAGCGAGTTTGAAGAAAAGATTCATCAAATCCTGTTTGTTTCAGCTACTCCGGGGCCGTATGAACTGGAAAAATCGCCGGAAGTGGTCGAACAGATTATCCGCCCGACCGGGCTGTTGGACCCAAAAATCCATATTCATCCGATTAAAGGGCAAATTGACCATTTAATTGGTGAAATCCATAAACGGATTGAACGTGATGAGCGGGTGCTTGTAACAACACTTACCAAAAAAATGGCAGAAGATTTGACGGATTACCTGAAAGAAATGGGAATCAAGGTTCGTTATTTGCATTCGGATATAAAAACGATTGAGCGGATGGAGATCCTGCGTGATCTCCGGTTGGGCGAATTTGACGTTTTGATTGGAATCAATCTGTTACGGGAAGGACTTGATTTACCGGAAGTTTCTCTGGTGGCCATTTTGGATGCCGATAAGGAAGGCTTTTTGCGTTCTGATCGTTCATTGATCCAGACGATTGGCCGGGCAGCACGCAATGCCCAGGGTGAAGTGATCATGTATGCGGACACCATCACCAGGTCGATGAAAACAGCGATTGATGAAACAGAGCGCCGGCGTCAGATCCAAATTGCTTATAACCAAAAACACGGAATTGTCCCCCGAACCATTCAGAAAAAAGTGCGCGATGTGATCGAAGCTACTAAAGTGGCGGAACAAACAGCTGAATATATCACTGGGAAGAAAGTGAAAAAGATGAGCAAACAGGAACGGAACAAATTGATCAAAAGGCTGGAAAAGGAAATGAAACAGTTCGCCAGGGAACTCAACTTCGAACGCGCAGCCGAATTACGGGATCTGATCATAGAATTGAAAGCGGAGGGTTAATGAAAAATGGCGCAAGAGAATATTGTGGTGCGTGGCGCGCGTGTGCATAACCTGAAAAACATTCATGTAACGATTCCGCGCGACAAATTTGTAGTTGTTACAGGAATAAGCGGTTCCGGGAAATCTTCTCTGGCTTTTGACACCATTTATGCGGAAGGACAGCGGCGTTATGTGGAGTCCCTCTCCGCTTACGCAAGGCAATTCCTGGGCCAGATGGACAAACCGGATGTCGATGCGATTGATGGATTATCCCCGGCGATTTCCATTGATCAGAAGACAACCAGCCGCAATCCCCGGTCAACGGTCGGGACGGTTACGGAAATTTATGATTACTTGCGGTTGCTGTTTGCCCGGATTGGGCGTGCCTACTGCCCTGAACACGGGATTGAAATTGCTTCACAAACCGTTCAGCAAATGGTGGACCGGATCATGGAATTGCCGGAACGTTCCCGGATTCAGATCCTGGCTCCGATCGTAAAAGGTCGAAAAGGGGAGCATGCGAAACTGCTCAAGGAGATTGGCCGGCAAGGATATGTACGAGTGCGGGTGGACGGAGAACTTCGGGAACTGTCAGAGGAAATCAAACTGGAAAAAAACAGGAAGCATACCATCGAAGTGGTTGTTGACCGCATCATTGTCAAACCGGGCATTGAGACCCGGCTGACGGATTCCGTGGAAACAGCCCTGGAATTAAGCGGCGGAGAAGTGCTTTGCGACATTATCGGCGGAGACGAGCTGCTGTTCAGTTCCAGCCTCGCTTGTCCGGAATGCGGCTTCAGCATTGATGAACTGTCTCCCCGGATGTTTTCTTTTAACAGTCCTTATGGCGCCTGCCCCACCTGTGACGGTTTGGGAAGCCGCATGGAAATCGACCCGCAGCTGGTTATTCCGGACCCATCCCTCTCGCTTTCCGAAGGCGCGATTGAGCCTTGGTCCTCTTCGATCAACGGTTACTATCGGCAACTTCTCGCGTCATTATGTGAATACTACGGAATTGACATGGACAAACCGTTCCAGGAATTAAATAAAAAGGAAAAAGAGATTATTCTGTATGGTTCCAAGGAACCGATTCCTTTCAGATACCGGAACGATGCCGGCTTTGTCCGGGAAACGACGACCCGATTTGAAGGGGTGGTCAACAATCTGAGCCGGCGCTTTAAAGAAACCGGTTCGGACGCAACCCGCGAGTACCTGGAAACCTATATGACAACCAAGGCCTGTCCGACCTGCAAGGGAGCGCGACTGAAGAAGGAAATATTGAATGTGTTTGTAGGCGGCAAAAATATCGATTACGTTACCCGTTTATCGATCAGGGAAGCCCTTCAATTTTTCGAGTCACTCACTTTGTCGGAAAAGGAAATGAAAATTGCCCGTCAGGTGTTGAAGGAAATTCGCAACCGGCTGGGGTTTCTTGTAAATGTGGGACTGGACTACCTCAATCTGTCCCGGTCGGCGGGTACCCTGTCTGGCGGGGAAGCCCAGCGGATTCGTCTGGCCACACAGATCGGGTCCAGTTTGATGGGGGTTCTGTATATTTTGGATGAACCCAGTATCGGCCTTCATCAGAGGGATAATAACCGTTTGATTGCCACATTGGAAAAGATGAGGGATTTGGGGAATACCCTGATTGTTGTGGAACACGATGAGGATACCATGCTGGCCTGCGATTATATTATTGACATTGGCCCCGGGGCCGGCGCCTATGGCGGACAGGTTATTGCTGCCGGTACCCCCCAGGAAGTCATGCAGAATAAACATTCGCTTACCGGTGACTATTTAAGTGGCCGGCGTTTTATCCCGGTCCCTCGCAAGCGGAGAAAGCCAAACGGAAAATGGGTAACCGTCAAGGGGGCAGAGGAGAATAACCTTAAAAAGATTGATGTCTCTTTCCCGCTGGGTGTGTTCACTTGCGTGACAGGAGTATCCGGTTCCGGGAAAAGTACGTTGGTCAACGAAATTCTGTTAAAGGCGCTGGCTCGTAAACTGAACAGGGCAAAAGCTTTGCCGGGCAAACACAAAAAAATAGAAGGGATCGAGCACCTCGAGAAGATCATCAATATCGACCAGTCACCGATCGGGCGAACCCCGCGCTCAAACCCGGCAACCTATACCGGAGTGTTTGATGATATCCGCGAAGTTTTTGCTGCTACCCAGGAAGCCAAGGTAAGGGGATACAAGAAAGGACGTTTCAGTTTCAATGTCAAGGGCGGGCGTTGTGAAGCATGCCGCGGGGATGGCATTATCAAGATTGAGATGCATTTCCTGCCCGATGTTTATGTCCCGTGTGAACAGTGCAAAGGGAAACGTTATAACCGGGAAACATTGGACATTAGATACAAGGGAAAAAATGTATCTGATGTCCTGGAAATGACGGTTGAGGAAGCATTGGAGTTTTTCGCCAACATTCCCCGGATCAAACGAAAATTGCAGACTCTGTATGATGTCGGGTTAGGATATATAAAACTGGGGCAGCCGGCAACAACCTTGTCCGGCGGAGAGGCACAACGGGTGAAACTGGCTTCCGAGCTGTACAAGCGCAGCAGGGGACGCACTTTGTACCTGCTGGACGAACCGACGACCGGCCTTCATATTGATGATATCGCACGCTTATTGAAAGTGTTGGAACGTCTTGTTGAAAACGGTGATACTGTGGTCGTGATTGAGCATAATCTGGATGTGATCAAAACGGCGGACTATCTGATTGACCTGGGTCCCGAAGGCGGGGTTGGGGGCGGAACGGTTGTGGCCAGGGGAACGCCTGAAGAGGTTGCCAAAACAAAAGGTTCATATACAGGCCGGTTTCTGGCTCCCATTCTGAAAAGAGACAAGGAACGAATGGAAAAAGTGCTTGCCGAACGGGAAAAAGTTCTTAAGTCCATGTAAGATCAATAATCATGAACCAGACCGGGTAAACTAATGAATGCAAGACGGCATCACCAACCTGCTGCAAAGGAGTGAGTCGAATGGCAAGAAAAAACAGGCTTGTCGTTCCAGGTGCCAAAGATTCACTGGAGCAAATGAAACAAGAAATCGCTCAGGAATTCGGTGTAGAGCTGGGAGCTGATTCGACGGCACGCGCCAATGGTTCAGTAGGTGGAGAGATGACAAAACGTCTTGTAGCGCTGGGTTCCCAAATGATGGAACAGTCAGCAAACAGAAAAGCAGGGGAGTAATTCTCCCCTGCTGAGGCTGTTGACAAAAGAAGGTCAACAGCCTCATATAAAAACCTGACTAATAGGGGGTTAGAATTTCATGTAAGCTGAGTAGATTATGATCAATATTTTTGCATTCTCTCTAGCAACATTTTTTCTATCCGTTCAAACAGTTCATCAGTACTGATTATAAGTCTGTGGAATTCTCCGGCCATGTTGATGGATTTTGTCAAAATCTGCTCTGCATTCTCTGGCCTTCTTTTTTCTCTATGATATGAATGGAACTTGTATAAGGATAATAATGATCACCGTAATACAATTTGATCACTCCTCCTGCTATAAATATCAAGCCAAGGAAATAACTCCAATCAGACAACAGACAGCCCATGACAAGCGCCAATAGAGTTTGTGGAACTATTACAAATATTTAACTCATTTAAACCACACCTTTTTTTACATCCTGTTTCCGCTGTGTAAAAATCGCTTGTTCTTCCCAAGAGGATTTAAAGACCTGAGTGATCAATTCCCTAGTTTTGAGGCTTGACATATTTGAAGAAATTTTCTGTTCTGTGTCATTTCCCTCCCCATTATATGTGGAACGTGGGCTCTGACCGCCAACATCCATAAGATGCTGGGGTGTCTATATTACTGAACCTTCTCACCCATGAACCAACTTTTCATTGAATATTAAAAATATTAAATCTATAATTGAACTGCGGCCGCAACAAATGTTCTCTATTCGTTACTCTTAAGCCGTTTATTAAAAAATGAATGAGGAGGTTAAACAAATGAGCAAACCTACGTGTCCAAAATGTGGGGAAGATGAAAAAATCGTACGTGCTGGCGAACATTATGGATGTCAAGTATGTGGTGAATACTTTAAAGCGAACGGTGAGCCGTACAAAAAGTGAGGAACAAGGAACATGGAAGAAATACGAATCATGGTAGATCATGAAGCTTTTTTGATGGGAATCAAGCCTGCGCTTTGCAGGCAAATGATTCCACAGTTGGAAGAGTTGATGCCGCAATTAGAGAAGTATCCCTATATGATCGACGAAGACGGTACTTACCTTTTTTTTCAAAACCAGGAGCTGATGAATAACTATTTGGCGAGATTGTCTAACATAGAGTGGGGATCTTCAGAGTATCACAGGTTACTAGGTTTAACGCTGGGCTATCCACCATCAGCGGTCGAATTTTTCCTGGACAAGCTAACTGACCATTCTTTGTACCAATACAGTGTCAATGTTGGTTACGCGGGTTACAGATTTGTGGCACATGTGAGTGACCTGCATCACATTATTGATGACATGTGGAACCAACATAAAGTGGAAGAAAAAACACGGCTAGGCGTCGGTTCTGAGTTGTATTATATTGGTTATAGAGACTATGAAGAGCTGCAAAAATTTGTTACGGAAGTCAGGAGAGAACTTGTAGCAGGGGAGTAATTCTCCCCTGCTTTTTATGTTAACACCATCCCAGATCACAATCACTGGCATAAGAAGCAGGATAGGAACGGGCTGGTGGGGTTTTTAAAGAGTAGATATCTCCATTTTCAATCCGGTACCCCTCACTTAACTGCGCGTACTCACTTTTTAACGGGAAAGAGCCGATTGCCTGCCCGCTGTGATATAGCACTATTTTCCCGTTTTCAATCTTTCCCGAGATATCAGCTGTAATTTTCCGGTGTAATTTCGCCATGAAAGAGCGACCTCCTGAGCAGGTTGTTTTCTGAACAATACTTCAGCCATTAGGATGAGCCGCTTTCCTTCGGTTTATACTGATCAGCTGATATTCTTTGGTATATATAAAATACCATGATATTATATTGTAGTCAATATTAATTTATATTAATTATAATATCAAATTATATATTTGATAATATTAATTATTCATGATTGCATGATGTATCCTCCGGATGAATATGTTATATTGGCAGGTAAAAGGAAGAAATCATGGTAAAATGAATATGGGGAAAAACATATCCAAAAAGGGGGAGTATCATGTTCTCATATGCAGTGGATGTAAAAGGATCCATGGAACAAGTACTCAATCGCCTGGAGAAAATAATTGAAGAGAATAAATTGCGACTGTTGTGGAAATATGACATTGCCACAAAATTGTTTGAGCAAGGGATTCAGTTTACACACCCTTACTACATTTTGGAACTGTCCCACGAGGATTTGACGAAACGTTTGTTGACCGAGCATCCGGAAAGCGGTTTTTTACTTCCCGCCAAATGTATGGTCTACCAGGATGAAGAAAGAGATGTGGTACGGATTGGCGTTCTTCGTCCTACCGTACTGGCTGAAGAAGTGGATAATGAACAGGTAAAGGTACTGGCGCAGCAATTGGAAGAAAAATTGATCGAAATGGTTAACCAATGTACAGCAGAAGAAAAAGTATCTCTGGATTGATGAAACACAAGCTTGTGTGGTTCCGGATGGTACCGGCGAAGCACAAGCTTTTTTATTCGATAAAGCGTGTGACAAACCAGGCCTTGGTTGAAGGCGGGTTTTGGCAGAGAAGTGGCCGGATTGGGATATAACGGGAATTCTTTATATTCTTTTTAAGAAAATAGGGTATTAGATATCAAGAAAGGAGGAGACCGCCATGAAAATACTGTTGAAAATTGTTGCAGGTGCGGTCGCTGTATTCCTTGCGTCAGAGATGATTACGGGGATCAAAGTCGAGAGCTGGAAAACCGCTTTTCTGGCGGCAATTGTACTTGCGGTTATCAATCTGGTGATCAGGCCATTGCTCATCTTTTTAACGCTGCCAATCAATATTCTTACGCTTGGCTTATTTTCATTGGTCATTAATGCATTGATGTTTTGGCTTACCGGTTCGTTGGTGGAAGGATTTTTCGTGGACGGGTTTGTGCCCGCTTTTCTCGGGGCCCTGATTATGACAATTGCCAACTGGATTGTCAATCGGTTTGTGGATTAAGTCCAGGCAGAGTGATACGGACATGCGAAATCCAGGATTGTTTGGAAAAAATGCGATTTTTAGTCTTTTTTCTGCAGCAAAAAGGCTTGTGTTTTCCACAAGCCTTGTCAGCCGTTTTTCAGTTTATGAAACTGGTACTGCCCCAATAGTATTTTGCATAAATGGATAAGCATTTCTTTCCGATCAACCAGTCCATTGGTAAATACGCCAATTGCCCCCTGGTGATGGCGGATTCCTGTCTGTTTGGAATATTCATCCATGATTGGCCCCAATTCCCTGCCTTCATGAAGCGGAGCCCGAAACTGGTCAGGAAGCGGAATTCGCGCGCCACCGGCGATCAAACATTGGTCATTCTCGTCAGCCAATGCACTCCAGTTGCACAGGAACAGGCCGAAAGGCGTCTCAACAACCCCGCCTTCCAGTCCGATTCCCACATCTGCGTTTAACTCCTTTTTGGCTTGGCGGGCACGGTGAATCGCTCCCTGAATGGTTTCATCATCCGAAAAAGGCTGATTCCGTACCCCTGAAGGAATAGAAGCCGAGAGGACGGTAACATCCGGTACCAGTTCCTGCCACGTTTCCCTGACGGCATTTACTTTGGCGGGATTGGTTGATCCGACTGCAATAATCATGTTTTCACCTGCTTCAGGAAGAATGGGTTTCGGCGGTGGTGGCAGATGCGTTTTTAATGTCAATTAATTCGGCGCGAATGATATAACGATCCGGGGCATCTCCAACATAATCAAACGGGTAACAGGTTGTCACGGTGAGAACCGGCGCGGGATCGGGAACAATCACTGTCCGGTCCTCTGCCCCTGTGATCCAGTGTTTGCGGATTTGATAGGTAAAGATTTTGTCACCGTATTTTATGTACAGGCGGTCACCGCTTTGTAACTTGCCAAGATCCCTGAAGACGGTATCCCGATGCCCCGATAACACGACATGTCCAGTTTCACCGGGATTGACCGTGCCATGGCCCTGGTACAGGCCGACTCCCTTTTTCAGGGATTCCTGGTCGGTTCCCTTGACAACAGGGATAATCAGTCCCAATTTGGGAATGATCAGTTTCCCGATATTTTCCCCCTGCCCGGCGGCAGGCAATTCAAGTTTGATTCCCTGACTCATCTGTGGTTTTGCCGTTTGATCATTCCAGTTGGTATCGATTGATTGCGCCAGGCGTGGATTATGTTCAGCGATGCTGGATTCCCCCCACCAGTGATAAAGATTGTAACCAATAAAAATGGTTCCTGCCAAAATCAACAGCCAGGCTATTTTTTGCATGAAGGATCCCCTCCTTTTGGACAAATGGTCTGTGCCAAACTCCCGATTCAGTGCCGGACCAAGGGAAGACGACTTAAAGGGTATTTAGCAGTTCCGCCGGCTCTTGCAATCATCCCTTGCAACCGGCAAGAATCAATTTTATCCAGATTACCAATTTTTCGAAGCGGTGTTGCCCGGAAACCGCAATTGAAGCAATTCTAACTTAATTATATCTATCAGAGTTATGGTATCAAATGGCGGGTACCTGTGCATCTCTTTTATTTCCTGCCGGCGGTATAACCGTTTTGACAAGGAAATGCAAAAAGCGTATTTTAGGGTATGTGGAACCTTATTGTGATGTCCTTCCGGACAGGGACTCGGAAACAGCCCGGGATTGACCGTTTGTCCCGGGGTAGAACAAAGTACAGGGCAGTTCACATTTTGTTGTTAGGAGAGCAGGGAAATGAGCAGAAAAGTGACATTGAAAAAATTGATAGAAGACTTTCAGTTGGAAGTGATCTATGGCTGGGACCAATTTGACCGTGCCGTGACAGTTGCGGAATTGTACCGTCCTGGGCTGGAATTGGCCGGTTTTTTCACTTATCACCCGGTAGAACGGCTGCAGCTGCTGGGGAAAACGGAACTGTCGTTTATTGAAGGGTTATCCAAACAAAAAAGGACGGAGCGTTTGGAACGGTTGTGCCATCCCGAAATTCCCTGTTTCATTGTTACACGAAATATAGAGGTTCCTCTTGAACTGATCAGTGCCTCCCAAAAGAATAAAGTCCCGATTCTGCGTACTTCACTGGCTACCACAAAATTTGCCAGCAAACTGACGAATTACCTGGAAAAGCATCTGGCTCCTACAACGACTATTCACGGAGTATTGGTAGACGTGTACGGAATTGGTGTACTGATTACCGGTTCCAGCGGAATTGGCAAAAGCGAAACGGCTTTGGAACTGGTGAAACGGGGGCATCGTCTGGTAGCTGATGATGCGGTGGAAATTACACAATCTGAAGAGGGGACGCTTGTAGGACATGCTCCGGATCTGATCCGTTATTTGCTGGAGATTCGGGGGTTGGGCATTATTAACGTGATGACCCTGTTTGGTGCTGGAGCCGTACGTGCGAAAAAAAAGATCTCTATCGCCATCCATCTGGAAGCATGGAAAGAACAGCAGCAGTATGACCGACTGGGCCTGGATGAGGAAAAAGTGCGCATTATTGATACGGAGATTCCCAAGTTAATCATCCCTGTTCGCCCTGGACGAAATCTGGCCGTGATTATCGAAGTGGCGGCAATGAACTTCCGGCTGAAGGGAATGGGGTATCATGCGGCACAGCAGTTTGTCCAGCAATTGGGAACAGTGATCGATGAAGGTGATGATTTCGATTAAGCAAGATCCGGCCAAAATAATCTGCCCCGAAAGGTTGACAACTCCACCGATCACGCATAAGGGCTGCTTCCGGGAAACAAGAGGCAGCCATATTGCATTTTTCCTGTTAAATTGTGATCTCACGGTCCGCGTGACAGGCTTTAGGCTTGGACCAATGAGGAAGATACACAAATTGGACGGGATCATTGGACAAGCATCCAGGGGTTGAACAAAATCCCCGATCTTCTATAATATGAACACTTTGTCGTTTTCCACATTCCATGCAGTCATAACGGTCAGCCTCATCTTGATGAGATTCAATTGCCAACAAAATAAATCCCTCCAGTAATTTGTGTATATTATTTTAATGAATCAGATTTTTTATGTCTATATTTAAGAACTTAACATTTTTTTAAATATTTCATATGATCTTTTCAAGGGCTTAATATAGAGATAAAAATAAATTATAAAATATTGCCTTGTTGCTTATAAATTTTCAGGATATTCCTTAAGTACCACCAGCGTTGCCTGTCATTTCCCGGGCAGGAATTTGCAGCAACCGTTTTCATATCATGAAAAACTTTTTTGTTTCATCTGGGAATTTTAGACACAAAAATATATCATTTATAATTTGGGTTATTATTCTACCATACTTGTATGATGGTACGTATAGCAAGAGTAGAGCAAGGAAACAAATCCAGACCATTTAATTATGAAAGGATGAAATTGGTTGCAAATTCCTTTAAAATAACTTCAAGTGTCAAATCATTTGACAAAGGGGAGATGACGAGCATGATTCCAGCAGCTATTGATCCTGTTGCTCTTTCGCTGGGACCGTTACAGATACATTGGTACGGGATAATTATGGGGACCTCTGCCATTCTGGGATTGTTTCTGGCGACAAGAGAGGCAAAACGCCAGCAAATCGATCCCGATTTGTTACTGGATATGATGATCTGGGTGCTGCCTTCTGCCATTGTTGGGGCACGGTTATATTATGTGCTGTTTGAATGGGAGTATTACATGATCCACCCGGAAGACATCATTGCTGTTTGGAAAGGCGGGCTTGCCATTCACGGCGGGCTGATTGGTGCTTTTATCGCCGGCTACCTGTTTGTTCGCAAGCATAATCTCTCATTTTTAAAAATGGGAGATATTGTGGCACCAGGCATTATTCTTGGCCAGGCAATTGGACGATGGGGGAATTTTATCAATCAGGAAGCGCATGGAGGAGAAGTATCCCGTGCATTTCTGGAAAATATGCATTTGCCTGACTGGCTGATCGAACAGATGAATATCCATGGAACTTATTATCATCCAACCTTTTTATATGAATCAGTCTGGAACCTGGTTGGATTTCTGTTGCTGATCGGTTTGCGGAAGGTAAATCTGAAACGGGGTGAGATCTTCTTTACTTATCTGATCTGGTATTCGCTGGGGCGCTTTTTCATTGAAGGGCTCAGAACCGACAGTCTTGCCTTTGAAGGGGCAGAATGGCTTGAACAAATACTTCAGGCGTTGTGGCTGCCGATGGATGCCCTGTTTGAACCAGGGTTACTTACCGGAGGCAATATTCGCGTTGCCCAATTGATCAGTCTGGTTGGGATTTTATTGGGCCTGATCCTGATCATTTGGCGCCGGATTGACAAAACTGCCAAAGAAAAAGTGGATGAAACGAAAGAAACACAAAATGCTTAAGGAGTGAATTGTGTGAGGTATTCCGTCATCTTGTTTGATCTGGATGGTACACTGATCAATACGAACTCATTAATCCTTGCCTCTTTTATGCATACGCTTGAATCTCATTGCCCCGGCAAATATACCGTAAATGATGTTATTCCCATTATGGGGGAGCCCCTGCTTGACCAGATGAGGCATTTTGATCCCTCGCAGGCCGAAGAGATGGTAAAAACATACCAAACCTACAATGTCAGGCATCATGATGATTATGTTGAGGAATTCCCCCATGTCCGACAGGTTCTTCAGCAATTGCACCAGGCGGGAATCGCTTTGGGGATTGTCTCGAACAAACGACGGCTGGTTGTCGAAAAAGGGCTGGATCTGTTTGGCTTGAAGCCTTTGATGCAAACCATTGTCTGTATTGGCGATACGGAAAAGGCAAAACCGGAACCCGATATGATCCGGCTTGCCCTGAAGCAGGTGAATGCAACTCCTGATCAGGCCTTGATGGTGGGAGACAGCCGTTATGACCTGATTGCTGCCAACAGGGCTTCTGTCAATACTGCGGCTGTAACCTGGAGCCTGCATCTGGAAGAACTGCGCCGGTATAACCCCGATTATATTCTGGAGGACATGCGCGATCTGCTCGGGATCATGCAAATAAGTGGGGAGACATGCTACCAGGATGCGTAAAACGGACAGATTCAAAGTAACGGGACCAAACTCATTATGGCAGATTTACCGGACGATTTCATTTTGGAAGGTATTCAAAAACACGCTGGTTATTGTTACAAGCCGCTATCTGCCTTTCATGAGCCTGAAAAGATGGGTTTACCGCCAGCTGTTGCATATGGAAATTGGTGAAAATACGGCAATTGCATTTATGGCGATGATGGATATTCTGTATCCGGAAAAGATTCATATCGGGAAAAACACGGTCATTGGATACAATACGACCATTTTGACACACGAGTATCTGGTGGAGGAGTATCGTCTGGGAGAAGTACATATTGGAGACCATGTGATGATTGGTGCCAATACGACCATTTTGCCCGGGATCACGATTGGAGATCATGCAGTGGTGGGAGCCGGTTCAGTTGTAACCAGGGATGTACCTCCTTACGCATTTGTCGCGGGGAATCCAATCCGGCTGATAAAAATGCGGGATCAGACATAGCGTTGACATTCCCAAAAACATGGGCGAACAATTTGCCAAACTTTGTCGACCAGTCTGGCAGGGAGAGCACTCCCTGGTTTTTTTTGACATTTCAACTTCAAAAAATGGAAGTTATATGAAAAACAGCTGCAAATACTGTTTTAATAAGCCAGGTAACGTTATTATTTAATGAGATTAATTATTTGCTGGATTAAATAAGAGGAGGATGAAAGTGAACTGGTTGACCCGTTTCTCCCTGCGAAACGTCGCAGCGCTGTTAATCCTGGTAATTCTGGTAACAGGGAGTGGTATTTACACCGCCACGCAATTAAAAATGGAAGCAATGCCGGATATCAATTTTCCTGTCATTGTAGCGGTTACTCCGTATCCGGGCGCATCGCCTGAAGATATTGCCGAAAAAGTAACGGAACCGATCGAGAAAGAGATGATGGGGATCGAAGGTGTTGACAAAGTCACTTCCATCTCAGCAGACAGCACTTCCGTTGTGGTTGCGCAACTTGGCTTTGATGCTGACCTGGATAAAGCGCAGCAGCAAATGAAAGATGGCATTGACCGGATGTCTTTGCCGGAAGAGGTTATGGATACCACTTTTAACCGTTTTGGCTTTAACACGTTTCCCATCATTAACTTTACGGTTACCAGTGACAAGAAAAACATAGCCGGGCTGGAACGTTGGATAAATGACGTTGTCAAGCCGGAACTGGACTCGGTGGATGGAGTAGGCGAAGTGAAAGTCAAGGGAGAAGGCCCCAAAGCGGTCTATATCCGCTTAAAACCGCAAGCCTTGAAAGAACACAATCTGTCGTTGCAACAAGTCCGGCAAATGCTGGCCAGTGCCCAGATGTCCCTGCCAGTCGGTGATTTGAATGAAGGTGCGATCAATATGCCTGTTCGCGTCAATCAGGATATCACCTCAGTGGAGGAGCTGAAGAATTATGAACTGACTGTTCAGCCCAATATAACGGCAGGAATTCAGGATGCTTTTAACCAGTTTGGCCAGTCCATGCAATCCCTGGGACAAGCAGTTGGCGGATTGGGGCAGGCTGTCGGTGGGATCAGTCAAGGATTGGGCCAGGTAAGCCAGGGGCTTGGTCAGGTAAGTCAGGGACTTGGTCAGGTGAGTGAAGGAACAAGGCAACTGGCAAAACTGCAGGCACATACACAGCAGGTTCAGGCAGAAATCATCGGAATCCAGATCGAATTGAATAAAACGATGGAAGAGCTGCAAAAAAAACCTGACAACGGTCAGCTCCAGCAGCAGGCGGCCATGCTTCGGGGACAATTGCAGGCAAAACAGGCCGAATTGGCCTATCTTGGCCAGCAATTGCAAACAATGGTCTCCAAAATGCCCCAGTCCAGCGGAGAAGGATTGACCAAAAAATCCAATTCGGCCCAAATGCCATCGTCTCAAGGGAAAATCTCCCCAGCTCTGTCCGGGAAACCCCAAATGAAAGACGGGAAAATTCAAACCGTCAAGCTGAAAGAGATTGCAACCATTACGGAATCAGCCGAGGACAATACGTTGATTACCCGTACCAATGGAAAGCCGTCGGTCAATATTGAAGTGATCAAAAATCCGGATGACAACGTGGTTGAGGTTGCTGATCAAATCAATGAGAAACTGGACCAGTTGGCAAAGACAAACAAGGATGTTCACTTTACGATGCTGTTTGACCAGTCGAAAGAGGTAAAGGAATCGATCCATTCCATGGTCCGGGAAGGATTGCTGGGGGCACTGTTTGCATCCCTTGTCATTTTGCTGTTTTTGCGCAATATACGGATGACCCTGATTTCGGTTGTGTCAATTCCTGTTTCGGTTCTGGCAGCATTGATCTTGTTGAAACAGGCTGACATTACGCTGAATATCATGACGCTTGGCGGATTGACCGTTGCGATTGGCCGGGTTGTCGATGACAGCATTGTCGTCATCGAAAACATTTACCGCCATTTGATGAAAGGAGTGGAGCGCACCACAGAAGTGATCCGGCTGGCAACCAGGGAAGTGGCTTCCGCTATCACTTCTTCCACCATGACAACAGTCGCGGTGTTTGTGCCACTCAGCTTTATTAACGGGATTGTTGGCGAAGTGTTTTATCCGTTTGCATTGACGGTTGCTTTTGCACTCATTTGCTCGCTTTTGGTGGCAGTTACCATCGTTCCGGTACTGGCCAAATTGCTCGTTTTAAGAGGAAAACCGATCAAAAAAAGACAGACGCACAATCAGCTGGCCAAGCAGTATAAACGGGCGCTTGCCTGGTCCCTGAACCACAAGAAAATCGTTCTGGTCGGATCAACCTTGTTATTGCTGGCAAGCTTTGCACTCGTACCTTTGATCGGAACCAGCTTTTTGCCATCTGATAAAGAAAAAGCCATGAATATTGAGTTGGAAATGCCTTCCGGAACCGAGCTGGACAAAACGA
This sequence comes from Thermoactinomyces mirandus, assembly GCF_013868055.1. GTDB lineage: Bacteria > Bacillota > Bacilli > Thermoactinomycetales > Thermoactinomycetaceae > Thermoactinomyces > Thermoactinomyces mirandus. Next base: position 62,865 of record NZ_JACEOL010000055.1, read on the forward strand.
ACCGGATTACGCAACAAATTGAACAAAAGTTGAAACAGCATGAAGAAGTGGAACTGATTACCTCTACTGTCGGCAACCTGCAAGGTGAACTGATGAATAACGGCAGTATCGGAAGCGCCAATCGCGCAACCATGTTTGTTACTCTGGCCGACAAGACAAAGATTGATTCATTCCTGGAACAAATCCGCAAAGAATTGAAGAGTGTTGATTCCGGGGCGGTCATCAATGTCAGTGAAGTGAACAGTATTTCTCCGGCAGCCAACTCGATTGAAGTCAGCGTGACCGGGGCTTCCCTGGATGCCATCAGGAAAGTGTCCGACCAGTTGGCTGCCAAAATGGAAAAAGTACACGGGTTGGTCAACGTGGAAAACAATTTGAGTGAGCAAAAGGAACTTGTCACCATTGAAGTGGATCAGTCGAAGGCGGCCAAAAAAGGATTGGTGGCGCAACAGGTTGCTCTGAGTGTCCGCGGGTTGTTGCATGCCGATACCATCTTTGAGATTGAAAACGGAAAACAAATCCAGGAAGTGAAGTTGGGCCTGCGGGAAGAGCAATTGGACTCTGTGAAAAAGGTGGAAGAGATCGAAATTCTTTCTCCTGCCGGCGAGATGGTGAAATTGAAAGAGATTGCTTCTGTTAAAAAGGAAGAGGGTCCTGTCAACATCCGTAAAGAGAATGGTCAATTGGTAGCGACGATTTCGGGAGATGTTACCATCAAGGATACCGGAGCCGTTTCCCGGGATATCGAGGAACAAATCGAAAATACAAAATTGCCGAATGGGGTTTCTGTGAAACTGGGCGGAGATGCCGAACTGATGAATGAAAGCTTTGCCGATCTGGGTAAATCCATGATTGTAGCGGTGGGTGCCGTTTACGTTGTCATGCTGATTGCCTTCGGTGAAGCCACGGCACCATTTACGATTCTGTTCTCACTCCCCTATGCGATTATTGGCGGATTGATCGGGCTGTGGATATCCGGTCAGCCAATCAGTGCAACGGCCCTGATCGGTGCCCTGATGCTGATCGGGATTGTCGTTACCAATGCCATCGTTTTCATCGACCGGGTTCAACAGATGAGAAAACGCGGGCTGGATACCCGGAGTGCCTTGATTGAAGCAGGAGGAACCCGGTTGCGTCCGATTCTGATGACCGCTTTTGCCACTATTTTTGCCCTGTTGCCGCTTGCACTTGGATACGGCGAAGGCACCATGATGTCACAGGGATTGGCGGTCGCAGTTATTGGCGGTCTCACCTCTTCCACATTGCTGACACTGTTTATCGTTCCGATCGTTTATCTGTTTTTCTCAGGACTGCAGGAAAGACTGAAAGAAAAATGGTATGGAAAGAAAAATGCAGAAGTTTGACAAGATAACCCCTGGTTGTTCCAGGGGTTATTTTCTTTGGAAAAAAGTCTGCTTTTTATCTTTGTATTGTAATGCGGAAGGATATTTTTACTCTAGGTTCTTCCCAAAACGTACCATCTTAATGAGCCAAAAAAGGTGATATTCAGGTATTAAATCTCTTTTTAATAAATGAAAAAATAAACGCAGTGACCATATTTAGGCGGTGACTGCGTTTATGATCTCAAAGAAAATGGAAAAAACAGAAAGTTTAATTTCTGGGCGGATCTGGCATGGAATTTCTTTCTGTGAACTGAATTTGTAGCTAAATACCAGTTTAATTAGGATTATTTTGGATATACAAACTATAGTTTTTCGGTTATTCTTCCAATAATAGATCCAGTTGTACACTCGGCTAAAACCAGAGACCCGTAACGAAAATATTCCGGAGGTTCCAGTTATATGAAAATCCCTTTTTATCGTTGGATCATTGTCCTCTGATTGCAGTGGCGGGATT
>NZ_JACEOL010000056.1 GCF_013868055.1 Thermoactinomyces mirandus
AAACAGATATCCGATAAGTAACATTTTGAACAGCATGACAGGATCAATACAAGGTCGACCATTGTTTTTGCAGTGCAACGGTCGGCATTTATCAGCGATAAAAGAAAAGTCAATCGTTTCATTAATTTTTCTTAACAGATGATCTTGAGGGACAAGGTCCTCTATGTTGACGGTTTCTTGCTGAAATTCTCTGGATGTGTTCGTTCTGAACATAGTAAAACCTTCCTTGTGGATGCTTTTATATTATTTTAATTCAACAAAAAAGGCTGTTAACCTTCTTTTGTCAACAGCCTCAGGGGAGAGGTTCCCCTGTTCTTTATTCCTGTGTGCCGGCCGCAACTCGATCTAAAAACTCTTTCAAGTCCTGCCGGATTTCTTCTTCATACATGCCACCGACGATAACTTCCACGCCATGGTCTTTCAAGTGCTGGATGCCTTTCCCGCTTACCTTTGGATAAGGATCCATGATGCCAACAAAGATTTTCGCAATCTTGGCATCTGTCAAGGCGACGCAGCACGGACCCGTTCTTCCCCAATGGCTGCATGGTTCCAAGGTGCAGTAGACGGTGGCTCCCTCTGCCTTGTCTCCGGCATCTCGAAGAGCGTTTACTTCCGCATGAGGGCCACCCAGTTTCGAGGTATGCCCTCTGCCGACGATCTTTCTGTCTTTGACGATAATAGCGCCAACGGGTGGATTGGTTCCCGTCTTGCCTTGGGCTTTTCTTCCTTCCAGTACGGCTTCCCACATAAACTCTTTATCTTTATCAGTCATCTTCTTCTCTCCTTTAGAAATCAAATCTGTAATGGAACTCGTAACAATCGGCACGGTATAGCAAATGGCAAATCTCTGCGACGTTGCCTTCGCTATCAAAGGTTTTGCGTACCATGCGAATGATCGGGATGTTGCTGTTCTTTGGCAGATGTAACTCTTCCCGGTCTTTCTCGGTGGGCAAATCGACGATAAAGGTTTCTTCGCAGGATACTGGCTTGTGTCCCAATTCTTCCAGGGAACGGTACAAGCTGGCGTTTTCCTGCTTCAGTTTCTTCTCCAATTCGTCGATGGATACGATATGGGGAATGATGGAGCAGGATACGCCTACCTGGATTCCATCAATGTATTGCTCGTTTAAGTAGTACAGTGCCGGAAAGGAGACATCTTCCTTGCAAAGCTCCGGCATTTCGTCTTTGCTCATGATTTTGCGGATGTCCAGAACCTTTTTCTTCGCCTTTTTCCCATATTCGTCCGAGAATCCGCCTTTCCGATGGGAACGGGTTGGAATGACCCGAACTTTTCGCTTGGTCCGATTGCCTTCGGAGGTAATGAGTCCTTCCTCAATCAAACGGCGGATCGCACTTTGAATCGTGGAGGTATGGACATTGAACCGTTTCATGAGATCAAAATTGGTCGGAAACTCGGAACCTGGCGGATAGACTTTATACTCTATTTCCTTTTTCAAGATTTGATAGATTTCTTCCCATTTACTCATAGATAAACTCCTTTACTGAGGGGGTAATATGTTCGATCAACGCTTGGAGCAAGACTTTCCCCTTCTCCATGGATGCCCGAGAGGGAACTCCGATGTTTCCCGTTTCGGTATAAGCCCCGATGCCCTTGACTTGTAGCAAAGGACGAGGAACGGACGGAACATCGACAGCTTCTTCCCTCCTCACACGTTCATTCAGATATAGCAAAATGGAGGTTTCCCCTTCTCCAGCATGCATATCTTGGCTTAAGTTCACGCTTATGTTCGCTTTTTCATAGGCAAAGTCCCAGTCTTTCCGGGATGGAGCGACGAAGACTTTGGGACGGCCGACATTTTGTTCCTGAGCAAAGTTCCAGAGAAAATGGTTTCCCCCATGCCCATTCACGATGATAAGTTTTTGGATCCCTGAGTATTCCAGTGAGCTTGCCACATCAAAAAGCACGGAAAGAAGCGTAGCGGTTCTAAGAGATACCGAACCAGGGAACCTTGCATGTTCAAAAGACTGGGAGAACGGGAGTGCGGGCAACAGATAACAGGAGGGAAATTGCTCGGCCAGTCGCTTGGCAATTGCTTTCGCGATGATCGTATCGGTTCCAAGCGGCAAATGATGTCCGTGTTGCTCCAGGGCGCCAATGGGCAAAATGGCCGCGGGGCAGTCTTTCAGCTCCCTCCATGTTGATTGAACATCCATTTTCCCACCTTCTCTAGTCTAGATTTATGGTTCTGCACTATTTTACAACGAAATGAAAAAAAACAAAAGTTTTTCTTGCATTTTTTCCTAATATAGATCTATCCTAGTAAGTGTATTAGTGATCTAAATCTAAATCAGAAAAAGTAGGAGGAAAATGACTGTCTTGCCTACCCAAGCCTGCAAGATCGTCCAGCTCTGGACGGAGAGAGAAATGATTTCCTTTCCCCTAACGCATCTCATCCATGTCGAAATCGAAAAAGGAAAATACTTTCTTGCCGGATTCAGCTTTGATATCTTCGCATCTTCAGAGAACAACGGCGATGAAAATTAAAAAAGCCGGGGTTTCCCGGTGAGGCTGTTAACCTTCTTTTGTCAACAGCCTCAGCTCATCCCTCTCTGGGATGGGCTTCTTTTATATCAAATTTCCGTCCTCATCCATTTTCAGCAAATCTTCTTCCCATAGAAGAAGGAAACACTCTATTAAATCCAGCCAAATGTTGCGCGTCGGAATATCCTTCATGAAGCCATAAGCGATGCAACATTGGCGGATATACGTCTCCATCATTTCAGGGCATCTTTTGTCATCGGGAAAGTCCAGGGCAAAGCCGATGAACAGAAGCGCCTTGATTTCTTCGTAACAGGCGAGAATTTGCTCGATATTCTTCAGTTCAATATAGCCCCGTTCACGGGTTTTTCGCCGACTCTCCCACTCTGCGGCGATGAGTTGTTTCAAAGGATGAAAACGGAATTGGCTCAAGACATGTGGAGATTTCAGTTCCTTGACGGAATAAGACAAGGGGAAATCACTCCCTTCGAGGATCTCCCCTATAGAATATCATGAATTCTGTTGTTCCCGTGCGATTTCGAGTGTCTTCTTCTTGGTAAGCTGCCATAGCGATGACGTTGGCGTTCAGTTGCTCCAGGATGAAGAATATGGGCGTATCGATGAAAAGATCGACGCTATCCCGCTTACAAAAGAGAAAGAAGATGACATCTGGGGGTGGTATTGTGATGCTAACTTCCCGGTCAAACCAAAAACGTTAACTTGTATTTTACCTTGCGGGGAGAATTACGCAAAATAAAGGAAAAACTTGAAAAAGAGGCCAAAAAAATCCGTTAGTTTCGAATAAATAGAAAGATGACCTTATCAGAAAGTGGGGATTTCTTTGAAAAAATAGGATTTATTCTCGGTCTGAGTCTGTTATTGGTTCTTGCCGGCTGTGGAGGAGATGCCGATCAAGCGCAACCAACCAAACCTGCCGCACAGCAATCCAAAAATGAACCTTCCAAGGATGCGAGCGGAAACTTGACATTTACCGAAGTGGGTCAAGAAGCCGATGTGCCCAATGTCGGACATGTGACGCTGAAGAAGATCAAGACTGTCAACGAAACCGTGGACTTAAAGCCGATTACGGTTACCATCAAAGATATCAAACTTTTCCATGTGGAGAATCTCTCTTCCGAGCTGAAACAAGGGATCGAATCCCTGTCTCAAACAAAAGTGGGAGATACCTTGGATTATATTCAAATTCAATATTCCGCTGAGAACACCAGTGACCAGAATGTGATCTTTAACGGAATCAGCACCATCACCACGAATACCGGTCAACAAATCGAAGTGGCTTTTAACGATTTCCTTCTTGATGATGAAATGCAAATGTCGGATTACCTGGGCAAGGTGAAAAAAGATGGGCTCCTTGGAGTTCCAGTCAAAAAGGCAGATGAGATCAAGCATCTCAAACTGTTTTTTGACATGGTAAGCGCGGAAGCAAGTGGCGAGACCCTGAAAGAAGCGCAAAAAGTGGAATACGATTTTTAAATAAAAACGAGAGGAATTAAACCCTCTGAGCTTGATGACAAACCCCTGGCTTTTTTCACAAGAAAAGGGCTTGGGGTTGTATATTTCAGGGAGATAAACAAATGAAGGAAATTCAATTTATTCATTAGCCGGACCACAAGGCTTTTTCCTCCAATTTTACTTGTTTTT
>NZ_JACEOL010000057.1 GCF_013868055.1 Thermoactinomyces mirandus
CAGCCGAAAGGGCATCCACGACGACATCAGCGATCCTGGAGATGACACCGACAATCCCATCCCAGGCATCTGATGCCGTTTCTTTCATCCAATTCCAGGCGGCAGCAATCTTTTCCTCCGCCCACTTCCAACCCTGAGCTACGGGTTCAGTGATCCAGTCCCAGGTTCCGGTTTCTTCCTGTGTATTTTGCTGGATCAACTCTGTATTCTCTTGAGGTTCAGGGATCCGGTCATACGCCCGAAATCTTCCTGTATCTCCGGAACCTGAAAGCCTCTGTCCGCAAAAACTTCTGCAGGAAACAAGCAACTCAGTCCAACCCATGCCAAGAAAAAAAGAATCATAAAATGCCTGGGAACTTTCCCCATATCCGTCTGTTGAAGCTCCTCTCAGAAGGTGAAATTATATATTCCATTTTATAATATATTTTCATTCAATTTTGTCTACTATGTACAATTTTTATTCTAGAAAATATAATGGGTAACAGAATGCAAATTAAAGACCCCATTCTTCTTCACCTTAACCACCGCTTTCATTCCATTACGACTGACTCTGCCATCACGCGACTATAAAAAAAAGAAGTTCTGAATAATCCTGGAATGACTCTTTAGAACTTCTTTCTTAACCTGGAAATATGCCTGTTATCCTCTGTTCCCAAATTATAAAACATATTTTTCATAAACTTTGCCACTACGCAATCCTACGACAATCATGTCCAGTCCTTGCCGGTTTACTTCAAATTGTTCTTTGGAAAGATCAGCCATTTCAATCCAATAATGAAATGGAAAAAGCATCGGCTGCTCCCGAATCAAATCTAAAGGCATTACCTTCTGACCGGCGGCTTTTACAATGACCTGAACGAGCCACCTTTTAAGCATCGGTGAAGTGACTTCCAACTTGGGCAAAGCCGGTTCAATCCCCGTTTTCCGGGAATCAATAACACCCCAAAAGCGCAGGCTTGTCAGTACGGCGCTGACAGCCACTTCCACCCGGCGCCGATCGCCATACATGGCTTTGATCCGCCGATAAATCTGGGAGCTTGGTACTTGGTCCTGGATACGGCTTAAGACTCCGATCTCGGTTACGACATCCTTAAAAAAGGGATAAGCGAGCAGTGTCATGCCATAATGAAGCAAAATCCGTTCTTTTGAAGTAAGCGTGGGAAAAAGTTTGAGTGCCTGTTTCTGGATCTCCTTATGCTCTTCATCGACGCGAACCCAGATTTTCATCAGCATGGTGATCGCATGTTTTCTCGACATTTCCCCGTAAATATCGGCAGCCAAACAGGTATGAAGTTTTTCATACATTTCCTTTATTTCAGTGGTTCTAGCTGCATTTGCTGTAAAATCCAAGTGATGCAACATAATTTTCTGATCAAAACCAACTGCTTTTTTCACCCATGATCCCTCATTGTTCATCATTCTTTTTCCAAGCCACACGCACAAAGGGCACGATGACTTCTTCCAGGCTGATTCCGCCGTGGCTAATCACTATCTGATCTTTTATAATAAAGGCTTGATCGTTTTTTGCCAATAGGACATGGCAATTTTCCGGGAGTGCCACATCATTCCAGCCAATGGAAGGAAACTGCTCACTGGCCCGGTCCCGAAGCAATTTCTTCTCATAGATGCGAACCCGTTCACCCCGTGTCTTGGCCAATACCCCTTCCGATATTTTCCCGATCCCGATGCTTTCTTTATTGCCATGATCAGAAGTAATATATACGTCAAAACCAGATTGCAACAAGTCATCCAATAACTGCTCCAAGTACCTGTTTTTTAACCAAAGAGATAATTCTTCATACATCCCCGGCATTCCTTGAATGGCCCCATGCATCAGCTGATCGATTGTATCAATGACAAGGCCAGCTCTCAAAACGGTTGGCTTTTTAAAGGCTGTAATTTGTGTGCGGTCATATTTCCCTTGTCCCAACCCTTTTTCAAAAGTCACATGTAACCTGGAAACTCTCTGGTTTTCCCAAAAACTTTTCCACCTTGCTTCTTCTTTTTGCGTGGTAAACAAGGAGTCTGCAAAATAAAACGGGGGCTCTCCGGCAAAAATCGCCTGGCGGGAGACAGAAGTAATCGTTGGCACCCAGGCAAAGACTCCCCGCTCTTCCAACTGATACCGGACCGACAAGGGTTGTTTTATTTGCGCCCATTGGACAAAACTCATACCATCCAACACGACAAGAGCAACTTTCTTTTTCTTCTTTTTCATTTGCAGATAATGGGGAATGTGATGAACCATCACCGGAAAAGGAACATACGGCAACCGGATCATGCTCTGGTAATAGCTGCATATCCAGTCTTGAAATTGGTCGTCAATCTGTTTTTCCAGCTGTTTTGCTTGTGAATCGAGCTCATCATTAAACGTAGCGCCTAAAGCCAGCGAAGCATGCTTCCATTCCCCATAGACTTGAGCAATGTTCAGCCAATTCTTGTAAGTAAGCTCCTCTTGCAGCAGCGCTTTTAATTTCCCGGTGAAATAAGCCAGCTGTTCTTCTTTTTGCTTGGAGCCGGTTTTGCTTGCAACCCCGACTTGCATCCATTTTGGAAGGAACCTGGCATTGATCCCGCTTAAACGAGTTAATTTTCCTTCAAGAAACAGGTTATCCAAAACTGCCTTCACACCGGGAAGGTAAAAATAGGAATACGGGTTGTCGGGAGCTGTTTCTTTCACAAATTGAGGGTCTTTCGATTTACGTTTAACCAACTGCTCCCACTCTTTTTGCACATATTGATAAAAACAGGAATCAGATGAAACCAACTCCGTCAGCGGCAGGTCTGACAAGGCCGGCCGCTCTTTTAAGCGTTTCACAAGATAAACGACCAGCGCATCAGGATAAACAATCCCTTCAATATATTTTCTGAACAAAAACTCCATCAGGTGGTCTTTTGTCTCAATTTCTTCATAACCGCTTCCTTTAAACAGCTTCCTGAGAAGAAAATCACACGTCTCCGCAAAGGAAAGAGTGCCTTGAACCTGTCCATAGACAGCATCCAAGGCATCGATTTGTTCAAAGGTTAACTGTTTAAGCACGGGGAGATTCAGCCTGGGAAACAGGTCCGCAAGCCGGAGCTCAACGATCTCCCCATGCTGGTACAGGAAATAAGGGACATGGTGAACCCATTCCTCCGTTACATGGACAACGAGACAAAAGTTCCCCTTTTTCAAGCGGTCGCGATAGGTGGCCTCAAACAAATAACGGAAACGGATTGAATCTTCAAAGGCGACAATTTCCAGATTTTTTTCAAGCAACTGATCGAGAATCTTTTTCTCCTGCAGCAAGCGATCCGGATCGGAAATGATCATTACGGCGGGAAGCGGATCAGCAAAATACTTGAGAACTTCATCTCTCCAGGTCATGATCGCTGTCCCCTTCCTTACAGCCCCAGCCGGATTTGGGCATTGTTAAAATACATCAGCAGTTTATCGTCTTCATTGATTACTTTCTCCGGTAACCGTTCTCCCACTTGCACAATTGTCTCATAATCTTTCTCGCTCCATGCTTTCTTAAAGCCGGCCCGCACCGCTTCCGTGCGGAATACTTTCAATTTCTTCCTGCTTTTGCCCAACTCTTCCTCATATCTGTTAAACTCCCGCAACAAGGCTTTCTCCCGCAATTTTTCCAAATCGGCCTGTTTATTGGGATCAGGAACGTACCAGCGGTTCCGCGCTTTTTCAACCCGTATGGGATCATCTTTCGCCAAGGGTCGCAAATCGGGATAATTGCGATTCAGATAACTTTGGATTTGATCCGGAATCTCCCCCTCCCCTTCATAGCAGAGGAAGTTTTGTTTTAATAGTTCATCTAACTCAAAAGTCTTTTCATGTTTTGCAAGATGCTGTATTTGCTTTGTGAATTCTGGGTGTAAATCTTGCCTTGTTTGCGGTTTTTTCATTAACTGTTGCCGCAGCCATTCGATGGCACTCGTTTCATCGGAAACAAACAAGTTCAGTTGCGTAAATTCTTTCACCAGAATCCGTTTTTTATCGTACTCCGCGACTTGCGTATCCAGGAAGACCATCCCGTCGCGCATGGGAAAACGTTCCATGGTTTGCGCTTGAAACTCGGCAGAAGAGAGCGGAACCGGGTAGCCATTTTGCACATGGTAAGCCACCATGCGGTCAAACAAAATACGCGGTGTCCGTTCTATATCGACTACCGCCTCCCCTTTTTTGCCGATAAAGGTAGCCAATTGCGCCAAATGCCCTTTCACAAACTGCCATGCCGATTCGGCGGAACCCGCAGCATTGGTCAGATTGTGAGCCATCTGTTCGGTGGGCTTATAGGCGGAGATAACCAGGTCCTGTTTTACCGCCGTCGTTGTGGTCACCGCCTTGAAGCTGCCCTGCTTTTTGTCCAATGCCGCTACATGGGCGATAATAAAGTCCGCTTCTTGAAGTGCTTGCTGAATCGTATTCCAGACACTGGCTTTCGAGTTGGAGAACTCCACTGTCATCCAGCGGCCCGGCTTAAGCACCCGATACGCTTCCTGAAAACATTCGGTCATCAGTTTGCGGTAATCGTCGATGGTTTTACCCTGCATGCTGTTTTCAACCGCTTCTGGTCCATTATTTGTAAAAACTTTTAACCAGGCTTCCCAAAGAAAGTTTAGTTCAGAATACATTAGGTTTGCCCCAAAAGGCGGGTCTAAAAAGATATAATCAAGTGAATTATCAGCATGTTGTAGTTGTGTTGTAGAATTAGTGCTAATCAAAGAATAATTTGACGGAAAACCAACTTTACAAAAGTCCCTTAATTTTCGATCAAGTAACTTTGCAGATGAATTCTCAGTCCATAATGATGGAATATAATAAGTTCCACTAACTGTCCCCATTTTTCTATCTAAAGTAAACTTATATAATTTTGTTGTGCGAATCATAGAGGAGGTTAGCCAGATTTTTAATAAGCTAATATTTGATTTATTGATTTTATCATATACAACAGACAATAAATATAAATTCCTTTTTGTATAAAAATGATGAACATGGGTTGTTCCATGCGATTTTATTGGCTGTTGAGTGTTATAACCATTTGGCAGCTTTTCTATAGGAACCCAATAAGAAATTTCACTTTCTTCGATTTTGCGGATTAAATCCAGATCAAAAGAATCCGGTTTCTTTTCAAACCGCTTTTTCTGATACGTATAATTTATCAAAACCGGCACTTGTTTCGCCTGTTTCACCGTTTCGTCCAACTCCGGGTCATAACGGCTAACCCAAGCCCGCTCACACCTTTTTTTCGTTAATTGCGCTTTACAATTCGGGCATAAAAAGGAATCATGAACTTTTCCTTTTTCCTGATCCACGGCCACTTCCCAGAACACCAGTTCCTCACTGCACTCCGGACAAATGAACACATCGCTCCAGACGGTGTAGTTGATCCGCCCCATGACTGGATTTCCCTCAGCGTCAACCTGGGGCACTCCGTCAATTACATGCCGGGTTTCATACATCCACCCGCATTCTTTGTCCACTTCCTCCAAAATCCGCTCTGCTTCCTGGCGGAATGCTTCAACATCTACCGGGGTGTTGTAGTTATAGGCAATAAACGTAGCCGCCGGGGAGAGATCGTTTAATACCGCTTTTCTTGCACCCAGCCTGGAAAACGGTTTCCCTTCTTCATTCAAAATGGTGCCATCTTCCCACACCTGATACCCCAGGCTCTCCACCACGGCACGGTCTCCGCACAGCTGGGCGGCTACACCCGTCATACCCGTCCCGGCAAAGCCGTCAAACACGATATCCCCCGGATTGGTATAGTGCAAAATATAGCGCATAATCGCTTTGTGCGGCACTTTGGTATGGTAAGAGTGAGCGTTATAGATCGGATCATTTTTTCCTTCCTTCACATCGGCGGCAAAAGGCTCGCGGTGGTACTCTTCCTCTTCGCCATAAAGACTTTTCTTTTCTGCTTCCCATTCTTTCATGATCTCATGAATAAACGGATTGGGGCACGCCGTATAATAAGGCGGATCGGAGAGGGCGAGGATATCCTCATCCTCGCCAATCGGGAACCCCTCCATTTTTCTCAGTTCAGGCAGTTGTTTGCGCAGTTCTTCCGTAAAATATGCGCGACGGGCTTCATCATTGGCAAAGGTCCTGCCCAGACATGTAACGGGACCTTCTTTTTTCTGGCTATTAAACAAAGATGCTTGTTGATGCAAGGTTATTCCTCCTCTTTGGCTAACATAATCCGCACATTGGATGCAGGCTCCGCTCCCACATAATCAGCAAGCAATTGTTCAAAGTTTTTCTTTAGTTCGGGCAGAGTAAGCGGGCTTCCATCCCCCATCATCTGTATCACTTGGGAAACTGGTATTTTGATCCGCTCAATTCCTTGCAACAGTTCTTTGACCGCTTTAAGGAAGCGGGGATCGATCGGCAATGGCAATTCTTTCCGGGACAAGAATGTATGAATGAGATCCTGTTGCTCTCTTGCCAGCAATTCAATATTTTGCCTGACTTCCTCCGCATTCAGGTTCCGGACCAATAAATCGGTCCATTGCTCAAGCAATGTTTCCAGTTCTTCTTCCAACAAGGCCAGATTGTCTTTTGGCACAAAGCCTGCCACGGGACGGAACTGGCACGATGGGCAGATTACCTGGTGTTCCAGTTGTTCTTTCGTCAATGCATAGCAGGTCTTGAGCGATTGGATTTTTTTTGTCCATGCTTCCAGGCTGCCGACAGGGAAGATCTCAACCGTTCCCAGTCGATTTAACGCTTGAAAACGCGGATCCTGAAGCAGTTGTACCTTCCTGTTTTCTTCTGTGGCATTTAAACGGACCCGGCTATGAAGATCGTAATAAATCGATTGGTACTCTTCTTTAAGGCGTTCCGCTTTTTGCCATGCTTGCCTGCCATCTTTGCCTGCTGTCAACGCCATTGACATTTCGCCCAGTACTTCTTGAACTTGTTCTTGCCACGGGTGATCTGCCGGCAATATATTTCGGGCGTGCTGGAGATAGTTGGCTACCTGATTCCATTCCTGCACTTTCCGTTTCAGCATTTGCAGCTCTCTCAGGCGCTGAACCGATTGTTTTTGCTTTTCGATTTCAGCCAACGAGTATCTCAGATTCTTCGCTTTGGCAGGGGTATCAAACCTTTGCAATCCTTCCAGAAACTTTTTCAAACTGTCCAGCTGCTTACGGTCATCAGAAGCAGCCAGGGCCTGTCCATCCCATGAGACGATTCCTCGGACCAGCTCATGGTTCATTTGTAATACTTCGCTAATAAGCGCCTGTGCTTTGGTATGGGCTTGAACAATGCCCTCTGATAACGCGGTGCGCAGCAGGCTGGGATTTACTTCAAGCAGGTCAAATACCGCTTCCCACTCGCGAACGGGAAGATCACTCGGCTTTTTAATATAGTGAAAATCAAGCAATTGCATGAGCGGCAATTTTACCAGTTCGTCCAGCTTCATCGCATCATAGGTCTCGCCATGAATGGTCATTACAATATCTCCACTATAAACCAGGGCAGCCAAAACCACGATCAACAGTTCAGGTTCCATCCTGAACTTCACAGTTTGCTGAAATAACTCTGTTCCCTGCCGGGAAACAGGTTTGATGAGCTCGCTTCGATTGACAACTTGCCCGGGGCCCTTTTGCGCCAACAGATCCAGAATCCATTTCGCGTAACCCGAATCCCCGGGTTGTGTCCTCTCCTGTTTATCCAATAAAACCAGGCCGCTTAAAATCGCTTTTCCATTCCTGGTTTTCGGTTTGGCAATGTTTTTTAGCGCCTCGGTGACATATCCGTTTAAACTTTCACAGGTTATCGGGGTGTTTACTTTTTTGAATGAAGGATAGTCCGGATATTTCTCGTGAAACCACGGAGCCAGACAATCTGCGGCTGCTTCATCCATGATTTCCTTGACGGACTCTTTCGCATGGGCAAACGTGCTCCACTCGTCCAATTTTTTCGTTTTGCCCTGATAGGTCATTTTAAAGGCCGTAGGCATGTTTTCCATAAACCAATTTGTACAGCCTTTGAGATAGGTCCGTGCTTTATCTTCATAGGTCCTCTTCTGGCTGCTCTCCGCAATTGCACTCATCTCTCTGGCGGCACCATATAATTTCAACCGGTCAATAAATGCCTGGTCTTTGCCCACAAACCTGAAGAAAACTTCATCCGGCTTTTGCTCATCATGAAAGCGGGGAGGATCAAACGGCTGCAGAATATAAATATAGAAATCCCGTTCCGGCTGGGCCGTCGAACGCTCATTTGGCGCACCAAAGAATAGATATCCTTGCCGGGTTACATTGCGATCATACCAGGGCAGTTCATATTGCCAAATGCGATAGCCGGTCGTGTAAGGATCTCGCGAATTTTCGGTAACGATTCCAAACAACTCAAAGAAATAGCGATCCAATTGTTCATCGGACAACATTTCGGCTTTTTGCTGAATCAGTGCATCAAAATCGATGTCTTTATCCAAATCCAGATAATATTGCCCGTTCTCTTCACTTTTGGAGATATATTGGTAACTTACCGCTTTCATGATTTCTTTCAGGGCCGCTTCAATGGTAGTACGCAAAAAGCCGGCCGCATCCTCATCATCCAAAATGACCGGAAGATGCAGGAACAGGCCATCCCGCAATTCTTCTGCGGTTAATCCTACCCTCATGTATATATCATCCGTAGTCAGGCGAAAAACAGCAAGAGCATTTACAATTCGCTCTGCCATCGGGCGATAAATCGGCTTGATGCCGGAGTGCTGAACCCGATCTTTGAGAGTTTTTACCCGGTTCATCACCTTTTTGATATCCGGATTGCTTTTCAGAGATGTATCGCCTTCGATATAAGTCCAGTAACTGTCATAAGAAACCAGGCCAGGGCGATCTTCAGGGACGGGTTGATCCAAAAGCTTCTTGATCTCATTGCTGATCGTTTTTAAAGCGACCCGTTTTTCCGTAACCATTACTTTTTCAAAAGTAGACAAATAAGCAGGGTGAATCGGGAAAAGTTCCACATATTGTTCCATTTCTTCATTCAATTTCGCATACAGCTTCGTAAACTGTTGCAAATGTTCACGAATGAGTGCTTTTTGCTGCTCATTTTTCTTCAGGAGGCGCTCGGAGGCAACGTAAGCAATATCCTCCCGGATAATGCTTACCTGTTCAAACCGTTCCTTGACCCGGCGAAGTTGGTCGGCGACAAAATGAAATTTGGGGTTATCAAACAGCATCTCCTGGATCCCGGCGATAAAGCGGAACTCTGTCAGGCTGCAAATCTCTCCGATTTCGCGCAAAAAACCAAGATCCAGGTAAAGATCCTGTTCTTTGCGGGTACGCAGGTAATCCAGCAGTTCATCCACAACCAAGAGAAGGCCGTGATCAGGATAAGCTTCTTTAAACGCTCCCATCATCTCCATAAAGCTATCCTTGTTACTTCGTACCTGGTCAATGGGAGGAAACTGATAATCGATGCCCATTTTTTCAAGATGATCTGTTAATTCACCGCAAATAAAATCGCGAAGGGGCATCCTGGTTGTTCCAATTTCCGAACGAACCACCTTGAATTTTCCTTCAATCTCTTTTGCTTTCGCTGACACTTGCGGGTTGGAAAGACGATCACTGGCCCCCTCCAATTCAGCAATCGTTGAGATGACACTCATCAAGTGCGATTTACCTGTCCCATAATTGCCAACGATTAAAATCCCTTTATTATCAACAAACCGTTCCAGCTGCAATTGTTCAATCAGGAGTTCATTGATTTGCTCGGCCATCCGCTCAGAAATAACATAGGTATCCAACAATTGATAAGCCCGCTCTCGGTCATCCGCTTCGCGAAGTTGCACAACCGATTCCAATGGCTCAAACTGAATTAAATCGCGATATAACAAATGGACCTCTCCCTTTCTCTATATTTGAATGATCATGGCTTCGTTGATTGGGATGCGAACATGCTCCAGATGTCCGGGATCTGCATAAATCAGTTCACTGTCTGTCACTTGTCCATACCAGGGAATGACAAAAACAACCTTCCGGCTCATATTTTCCAAAAGTTCCCCTGGATTTAATTGTAATGAAGAATCAAAGAGAACGTCTATATGATCCAATAAAAAAAGAGATTGAGAGTAACCGGTGAGAATCTCACGAAAACAGATATCCACTTTTCGAGGACGTTTATGTACCGGAATTTCCATCAGCATATGGCTTAATTCCAAACTTAAATTGAGATATATCGCATCAATTTTTTCTGCTAAAGTGCGAAAATCATATTTTCCGCAATCTCCGGCCAGGAAAATCAATTGATGTCGATGGCGAGTAATTTCTTTCAAACTGGTTAAAATTGCTTCAACCACTTGGGTGTTTATTTTTGACACCTCTTTTCCTGCCAATTTATCCTGTTCAAACCGTTTTCCAATCATTGTCACTCCAACCCGTCCAGATCCGATTCCAGATTTCCATCCATCCACTCCTGCTGTTCTTCATCGTTACCATAGTCATCCAGGAATTTTTCCATTTTGAGTCCCGATTTTCCTGTCTGGTTTTGCGCATAGGTTCGATAGGATCGGCATGAAAAACGGACATCGCAATTCCGGCAAACATGGGTGGCGAAGGGAAGGGTCTTGCGGGCTGTGACCGGTTCTTTCAGCTTTGTCCAGTCCGGAGGGTGAAACTTGCAGTCCTCAATACGGTCGACCACTTCACCAAAGCGGCAAATGGTGGCCTCGACCCGGTCCGGATCCAGCGGAATCGTGATGACCGGGTCCCACTCTTCCACCGCCTGTATTATTTTTTCCTCCTGATTGGAACGGAAGGCCTCTTTCAGGGCCTCCGTCTGCCCTGTGGCGATAATCCCCGCACCGTCGAGGCTTTGTCGCCGGAGCGTCTGCCAGATATAGGCGTAAATGTTAAGCTGGACTTCGTAAAGTTCCGGATTTCCGGCTACCGTGTCACAGTCATGGGTCTTGACATCATACATGACGGTTTCCCCGTTTTCCTCCACAATATCGACGACTCCCTGAATCGTATATTTCCTTCCCGCAGGAGTGCGCTGTTCCGGTAGAGTCAACAGTATTTCCGTGTCCGTTACCCGTTCGGCCAGTTCATGCAGCTTCTCCCAGTAAAGCAGAACCTGTTCCAATGCCTTTTGTTTTGCCTCCCCGGTAATGGCGTGTCCGCCTTCCATGCGCATCAGCTCGTAATTCTCTTCAAATGCGTCAATGATAAATTGCCTGACCTCCTTTTGATCCATCTACAACTTTACCTCCCGCTTCAATGAAATCAGTCTGTTATGCAAATCCTCAATCGTTTTATGCACCAGCGTCCCAAAAAACATCGTTTGCGAGCGCGAAGGCACAAATCCATATTTACGGAAGACCATATACTGGCGCGGGCACTTCTGGTACAGCAAAAAATCAGAGGTATATGAGTAAATCCTGGGCAAAACATCCTGCTTCATGATGACAGCAGGCAAAGTAGCAAGATCAAAATCCGGGATGCGGAGGGTTTTTTTATCCAGCATCTCTTTAAACGGTTTAAATGTGGAAATCCCACGCCCGCGCGCATTGGCGATGACAAGCAAGTTTTCGGCACGGGAAAGGGCGACATAATACATGCGCATCATGTCGAAATCCGGCACTTTCTCCAGCGGTTCCGAGTTTCTGTTCAGCATGGGCCGGACGATCTCCTCCACCCGCTGTGTTCTTCTTTTGGAGTTAAGTGAGCCGAGGATTACGACGGGAAATTCCAGCCCTTTGGACTGGTGAATCGTCAAAAACGGGATGCGCCCTTTGGGAAACGGATTGTCGCCATTTTCCAGTTCGGTTTCTCCCAACCGGTACAGGGAATACACAAACCCCATAAAGAAACTTTGCACAAACCGATTTTCCACGAGCAACCGTCCGGAGATCACCACCTGATTCTGTTCCATATATCGGGCCAGATATTTGGTCATTTGCGACAAATTCCAGATTGGACCTTCATCGGTTCCATTTTCCGCCAGTTCAAACATCTGCTGAAAATACTTGAATCTGCACAGACGGTAAAAGCAGTCCAGCACACTCCAATCCAGTGATGAAACCCTGTTCACAATATAATGAAGGGTGAATGGTTCATTCTCTTCCAGTTTCCGTTTTGCAATCCGGTCCAGAACATAGCTTCCCAGCCCTTTTTTCGCTTCTTTGCTGATTCCCTCCGTATCTTTCAATATCTGCTTATGTATGTCCGGATCGTAAGGCCCCTGCAAGTCCCAGCCTTCTTCTTCCACTTTCCCGGTTAAAAGCTGATAATCCTTTGCTGTCTGCTCTACTTCCATTCTTTTTTTGGAAATGTAACGGGCCAGATGCTGATCCTCTTTCATCAGTTCTTCCGCCCTCTTTAAGCACAGTTCCATCCATTCCTGAAACCTTTGATAGTCTCCGGCATATCCGTTATCTTGAGGTTTTCCGAAGATGGACAAAAAAAGCCCCATCACCGCGATCGGTTCTTCCAGTTCGAAGAAACGGGTGGCGCGCGGTGCGTAGACGTTTAACCCCATTTTCTCCAGTGCCCGTTTCATGAGCACTACCGGCCTTGCCTTCAGGGAAGAAAACAAAAAGGCGATTTGATTGGGGTCGGCCACCTTTTTTTCATCCAGCAATTTTTTCACAAGTAAAGCGATTTCTTCCGCGATCGATTCATTATCTGTGTTTGTGGAGGCAATAACGGAGGCACGAGTGTCAATGCTATTGGCCCTGATTCCCTTATCTGCCAGCCGGTAAAACCCTTTTCCATCCTCCCTCCCCCAGTCTTCCTGCTCCATAAAAGCCGTGTAAAAGTCAACAATTTTTTTGCGCGACCGATAGTTGACACTTAGTTTGATTTCTGTCGGTTTTACCTGTAAATATTCCTGGCAGCGCTGTGGAAACTGGACAAAATTCTCCACCGTCGCGCCCCGGAAACGATACAAAGCCTGATCATCGTCTCCAACGACACAAATATTTTTGTGCCCTTCAGCCAGCCGGAAGAAAATTTTTTCCTGAATAGCATTGGTATCTTGATACTCATCAATGATAATATGTTCAAATTCATGAATGACACGGTCGTTATTCATCAGCATTTGCAGCGCTTCTTGCTGCAGCAGTGAGAAATCTGCCTGCCGGTGTTTGCCACCCCGGAGTTTCTGCAAATAAAGCTGGTAAATTGTCACCAGTTTGTCCAGAAAGGCATCACAGGAAGAAAATTTCCGCAGTTCCTCAACCGGCAAATTTTCCTCGGACCAGCGGTTAAACAGACTGATCATGGAGACTGTTGCCTGATGACGGGACCTGGAACCATTTTTGAAAAAATCTTTCTGTTCCTCCAGAAACTGTTCGCGTTCCATCCCGATTTCGGATAAAAACTCTTCCCAGAAGCGATAGTGATGAAGCAGGAAATACTGGTCCAGTTCATCAAGCAGGGACGGGATCTGCTGGCGCGAACGGTCCGGAACAAAACGCCGGTCTCCAAGCATTCGCTGACACAGGGAATGTACCGTTCCAATATACATTTTTGAAAGGTTAAACCTTCGCCCTGTCTGGTTGGTTACCTGCCCCAAAATCGTTTCCAGTCCGTCCCTAAGCTGTTTGGCCGCTTTCTCCGTAAAAGTGGACAAAAAAATCCGCTTTGGATCTATCTTTTGAAAGACAAGCAGATTGACCGTTCGCCATAACAGCACCCGTGTTTTGCCCGATCCGGGGCCAGCAATGAGAAACAGCGGATTGCTCAAATGTTTGATTGCCCTCTCCTGTTGTGGGTTTGGCGTAAAGCCCGACTGGGCAAACATCGTATCCAGATTCATAAACCAATTCCTCCAATAAGCTCCTCTTGAACAAACAAGCTCCTTTAAAATCTTTGCTGACCTAAATAATTTTAACTGTTCAGTAAATCTATTCGAAAACAATAATATTTTTATGTGCAAAATCTTGCAAAATAAAGAAGAAATAAGTCTCATTTTATCCGGAATCATTTATTTCTGAAAAATTATTTCAAACTGAACTCTCCCCATCCAGGATGAATCTGGATTTATAAACCTGTCCTTCCCCTAAAGCAATGGCAACTCATAGCCTTCAAATCGCTGTCAGTGGATTGATGGGATGCAAAAGAACAATCCATACCAATCTTCTAAACGAATTTCACAATAGGTAAGTAGTAGTCGGTCATATTTTTCCAGCCATCTTTGCTGAAGAACTTTTGTACCGGAGCAGGCGGTCGGTGAGATGGAGACGGGCACTTTGCACGACTTTGCTTCCTTTGGACAATTTCGTGGCTCTGTCCACTCCTTTTGTTCTGACAATAGCCAAGAATTTTTCTTGCTCTTAGCCAACCACTTCGTGCGGATGTTGATTAATAAAAAAAAGACAGGGATTAACTTTGCATATTCCTGTCCAAATATCATTTATCTTAAGATATCCCCTTAATCCTCTTTATCCTCATTGATGCCAAACCATTGCAAGTCATACTGTTTTCTTTTTATTATTCCACCGATTCTGCTAACTTTCTTTTCAATCATATCACAAAAGTATTCATCAATATCAAATCCTTCCGGATATTGTCCACTTCCGGAAGTCTGCATCCATTCTTCGACAAACACTTTTTGAATCTCTTTTTTCTTCTCTTTCTTGCCTCGGATGATGACATAATCATAGTCGTGAACCCTGACATCAATATGATACAATAAAAAATATTTTTATCCTCTGGATGAGAAATTACAAAATCTACAAATTCATCTTCAGACTCTTCTACAAATTTCCTCTCAGCTTCCTCCCAAGCTTCTTCAAATTTTTTCTCTACTTCCTCCCGACTAAATGGAATCTCTAAAACCGATAGGATACGTTCTATTTGATTATCAAGTCCCGTGATCTCAAAAACAGCCCAAGCGTGTTCAAATTGGCAATAATCGGTTAGCTTACTCATCACTACAACTCCCTCAATAAATTAAGTT
>NZ_JACEOL010000058.1 GCF_013868055.1 Thermoactinomyces mirandus
AAAAACAAGTAAAATTGGAGAAAAAGGAAATCCGGATCAGTACAACCGATCCGGACAGTGGGTACATGGTTCGTGAAGGAAAACCGGAGGGCTTCTTTTATCTGGATCATCGGACAGTAGATGGAAAATACAATTTCATTACGGATGTTTTCGTTACACCCGGTAATGTTCATGACTCCATCCCGTACCTGAAACGTTTGAATCGACAGATTCACCGGTTTGACTTCCTCGTTGAGGAAGTCGCATTAGACGCTGGATATCTCACGATGCCCATCTGTCAGGAACTGATGAAACGAAATATTTTTGCAGTGATTGCTCATCGGCGTTTCCGACCAAAAAAAGGTCTTTTTCATAAATGGCAATTTAAATACATACCTGAACAAGATGTATATCTTTGCCCTGCCAGGTATGAACTCCGCTATTCAACTACCAATCGCTCAGGATACCGCGAATACAAGTCAAATCCAAATGTGTGTCAGAATTGTCTCTTTCTCTCCCGTTGTACTCGCTCCAAAACCTTTCAAAAAGTTGTGACTCGCCACGTGTGGGAAAATGCCAAAGAATGGGTTCGAAAAAACCGTTTGAGTGAAAGAGGAAAACAACTGTACAAACGACGTCGCGAAACCATTGAGCGCAGCTTTGCTGACGCAAAAGAACTGCATAGT
>NZ_JACEOL010000059.1 GCF_013868055.1 Thermoactinomyces mirandus
CCTGAGGCTGTTGACAAAAGAAGGTCAACAGCCTTTTTTTGTTGAATTGAAACAAAAAAGCATTCCGAAGGAAGGTTTCACTATGTTCAGAACCAACACATCCAGAGAATTTCAACAAGAAACCGTCAACATAGAGGACCTTGTTCCTCAAGATCATCTGTTAAGAAAAATCAATGAAACAATTGACTTTTCGTTTATCGCCGATAAATGTCGGCCGTTGTATTGCAAAGACAACGGTCGCCCTTGTATTGATCCTGTCATGTTGTTCAAAATTTTACTCATTGGGTATCTGTTTGGCATTCGCTCTGAAAGACGCTTGATTGAGGAAATTAAAGTAAATATTGCTTATCGCTGGTTTGTAGGGCTTTCCTTGACAGATCCGGTTCCTCATCACTCCACTTTCAGCCAAAACCGCCGCCGGCGGTTTCAACAGTCTCAAATTTATCAAGAGATTTTCGATGAAATCGTCATTCAGGCGATTCAACACGGATTTATTGAAGGTAAACAATTGTTCAGCGATTCCACTTTCTTAAAAGCAAACGCCAGTAAAAGTAAATTCAAGAAACAAAAGGTCACGGTTACCCCAAAAAGCTACATGGAAGAGCTGGAGAAAGCCATTGACCAAGACCGGATCCGGCATGGAAAAGATCCGTTAAAAAAAACAAGTAAAATTGGAGGAAAAAGAAATCCGGATCAGCACAACCGATCCGGACAGCGGGTACATGGTTCGTGACGGAAAACCGGAGGGCTTCTTTTACCTGGATCATCGAACAGTAGATGGAAAATACAATTTCATCACGGATGTTTTCGTTACACCCGGTAATGTTCATGACTCCATCCCGTACCTGAAACGTTTGAATCGACAGATTAACCGGTTCGACTTCCTCGTTGAGGAAGTCGCATTAGACGCCGGATATCTCACTATACCCATCTGTCAGGAACTGATGAAACGAAATATTTTTACAGTGATTGCTCATCGGCGTTTCCGACCGAAAAAAGGCCTTTTTCATAAATGGCAATTCAAGTACATACCTGAACAAGATGTATATCTTTGCCCCGCCAAGCATGAACTCCGCTATTCAACTACAAATCGCTCAGGATACCGCGAATACAAGTCAAATCCAAATGTGTGTCAGAACTGTCCGTTTCTCTCCCGTTGTACTCGCTCCAAAACCTTTCAAAAGGTTGTGACCCGCCATGTGTGGGAAAATGCCAAAGAGTGGGTTCGAAAAAACCGTTTAAGTGAAAGAGGAAAACAACTATACAAACGACGTAGCGAAACCATTGAGCGCAGCTTCGCTGACGCAAAAGAACTACATAGTCTTCGCTATGCACGTTACAGGGGGCTTGCCAAAGTCAAAGAGCAATGCCTCCTTACTGCCATGGCCCAAAATGTTAAAAAACTAGC
>NZ_JACEOL010000060.1 GCF_013868055.1 Thermoactinomyces mirandus
TTGATTTGCTCAATTTTACGATTTTGCTTATACTTCAGTTTGGGTACCTCCTTCGCTATTTAAGGGTCCACTGGCCAGTGGGACACCTCGTATGTTAGCAGGAGGCACTTTTCTTTTTCAACCCCCTTTGTTTTTCAAATACAGGAATGCTCCATTAAATTATATTTATTAAAAAAAATATACTTGTTGCTACAATTTCTCACCATTTGAGGCGATAACTTCTTTATACCAGTAGAAAGAATCTTTACGATAACGTTCTAAAGTACCATTACCTTCATTATCTTTATCAACATAGATAAATCCGTACCTTTTCTCCATTTCACCAGTACCTGCCGATACCAGGTCGATACAACCCCATGGTGTATACCCCATTAAATCAACACCATCTTCATTAACTGATCTGGCCATTTGTTCTATATGTGCTCTAAGATATTCAATACGATAATCATCATGAATTTTGCCGTCTGCTCCCAATTCATCAATTGCGCCCAATCCGTTTTCAACAATAAAAAGGGGCAACCGATACATATCGGTCAACCAGTTCAACGAATAACGAAGACCTTCTGGGTCGATTGGCCATCCCCAATCAGAAGCTTTAATATATTCATTTTTAACCAGATCCCGTGTTTCGTTGTAATCATATTCTTCATTAGACTGTTTATGGCTGACCGCAAATGACATGTAATAACTAAAGCCTATATAATCTACCGTGCCTTGCTTTAAGACATCCAAATCTTCTTTCGTAATATCCAAATAAAATCTTTTACGCTCAAAATACTTTGTCATGTACACAGGGTATTCTCCATGAACATGAACATCTGTAAAGTAATAGCGTTTTTGCATTGCTTTTTGTGCCATTAACATATTCTTTGGATGTAAAGTCGACGGATATATTGGACACATAGCAATCATACATCCGATTTGGAAATCCGGATTAATTTCATGACCAATAGTTACTGCTTTTGCACTTGCTACGAGCTCGTAATGTGCAGCCTGGTACATAATTCTTTCACGATCTTCGCCTTCTTTATATCTGATACCAGAGTTTGTAAATGGAGCAAAATCATTATAGAAATTTGCCTGGTTATTAATTTCATTAAAAGTCATCCAATATTTAACTTTATTTTTGTAACGCTCAAAACATACTCGAGCAAAATTCAGGAAGAAATCAATTAATTTCCGATTTCTAAAACCGCCATATTCCGTAACAAGATGATAAGGCATTTCAAAGTGAGACAACGTTACAACCGGTTCAATGCCATACTTCAAGCACTCATCAAATAAATTGTCGTAAAACTTTAATCCTTCTTCACTCGGTTCAGTTTCATCACCATTTGGAAAAATGCGTGACCAGGCTATAGAAGTTCTAAAGCATTTAAAACCCATTTCATTGAACAATTGAATATCCTCTTTATAACGATGATAAAAATCAATAGCTTCGTGGTTTGGGTAATTTTTACCTTCTATAACGCCTTCTGTAATTTCACGGGGGACACCATGTGCGCCTTTGGTCATAACGTCAGCAATGCTTACCCCTTTGCCTTCTTCATTCCAAGCACCTTCTAACTGGTGCGCAGAGACAGCACCACCCCATAAGAAGTTATCAGGAAATCTTGACATCTGAAACCCACTCCTTCTGTAATCCATGTTGAATTGCTTTCATTGCTACCACGAACATTGGCAGATTAACAATAATGTCTTGTCAGACTTCGGCACTTCGCCTAATATTAATTTGCTGTATTAGAATGAAACCGCTATCATCTGCAGAGGATGTTTTTCCGTTGTCAACGGAAACAGGATAAAAGAAACAAAAAAACAGATGCAGATTCACCCTGCATCTGTTTAAGCCTTGGTTAATACAGTTTTAAATTCATTATATGTTTCACAATGAAGTAATTTTTGCAGCAAAAGTCGATTATCCAACAATTTTACCAACACATCGTACATGGGTTTTAAATCATCCATCCGATTCCGTTTGCTGATATTGAGCAGGCAGATGATCTGAACGGGTTTGCCTCCCCATTGTATTGGATTCCTTAAGGTGACAATGGACCAAAAAGTATCATCAGCTTGTGGTTCTATTGGATGTGGAATCGCTACCAAATTGCCAAAGCTTGTAGGTGAATATTTTTCACGTTCCAGGACAGAACTGATAAAATCAGTATTTACCATTCCAGCTTCCAACAATTTGTTTCCTAAAAATTGAATGACTTCTTCCTTTGTAGAAAAGTCCATTTTTAAGTAAGTAGACTGTTCCCGCATATAATTCTTCATAATTTCAATATCGTTATGGATCAATTTCTCAATTTTATTTACATCCTGATTACCAAGCAGAGTGCTTATCTGAATGACTGGAACAGGTAATTTTTCAGGAATCGGGATAGTACTGATGATAAAATCCAAATCATGGACAGATTGATTGTTTAAATTATAATACCCGGTTGTACCCACAATATTCAACTCATCACGAAATCGGTATTTTAACTTCAATAAAAGTAATTGTGCTGTTCCTAATCCGGAAGCACAAACAATTAAACAGCGTTTTTTGTTTCTCTCACTCTTCTCTTGCCTTTCCAGAGCAGCCTCAAGATGGAGTGCCATATATCCAATTTCACTTTCATCAATGGAAATACCCAATATTTCCATAATAACATCTGCCCCGGTAAGTGCCGCTTCAAAGGAAAACGGATACTTGTTCTTAATCTCCTCCAGCATCGGGTTTCTAAGATTCATCTGGTACTTATACCTGCTAATTGCCGGTTTTAAATGCAAGCTAAGGGTCAATACCAATTCTTTATCTTCAGAAAGATTCAAAGAATACACTTTATCGATCCGTTTAAGAATATTTCTGGTTAATTGTTGAATATCTTCATCCAGTATAGATTTAGCTTCTTCTATTTCTGATTCGGAATGCACTTTTTTGGCGCCTTGTAAATGAATGGCTAAATAAGCAGTTTCATTAACCGAAAAAGATACCTTTAGTTTTTGTTCTATTTCTTCAACAATTTCCTTTGCGATCATATATTCCTTTTTGTCGGTGATCTTACTAAGCTCTTCGTGATAAATTTCAACCACTTTTCCATCATGTATCCGCTTACAAGCAATGGCTATGTAAGTGATCAAATTATGCAAACTGATATCAGTGATAATTGTTTGATGTTTCCTCAATTTGGAAAGGATACTATTTCGAATCCATTCTATTTCTTCCTTTGGCAGTATTTCTAACCAAGCTGTTGTCTGATCAACCATTGTCGGCTTTTGATTGAATATATATTCGGAAATACAAAAACGTATTTTCATTTCATCCCCGCACACTTTGATTCCATAATTAGGTTTTTGATCAAGAAACAAGTTATAACGTTCCAGAATTTCACGAACAGTTTTTAAATCACTTTGCAAGGTGGATCGACTAATAAACAGTTCCTCAGCAAGGGCATCCATTTTAATATATGAAGTTTGCAATAAAAGCTTTTCCATCAGAAATTGAACGCGGTCTTCGGGTTCAGTTGGTACAACTTGATTATTTTTTTCGACAAGTTTTTGCAGAAACTGTTTGAATCCATCTTCATTTATGACATTGATTCGATAACCTTTTCCACGATATGATTCAATATATGCAATGTCGTCATTTAACAGTTTATTCAATTCCTTTATATCAGTCTGAATCGTTTTTGAACTAACTTGCAAAGCCGTAACCAGTTCGGAGCTTGTTTGTAAATCATCGGATGTCAACAGCTGTTGAATAATTTGTTGCAGACGGGAGTTACGGGTATTCATCTCATTGGTTTAATAATTGGTTGTTTGTCGAACATAGTAAAAAGCTATTTCCTTCCTCGTTTCGTCTGCAACAAATTTGACACCTTCCAATTCCTGTTCCGTAAGCCCTGTTATTGAGCAGAGCCATTTGCAGAATATGGATCAATTGTTTCTGCACACCACTGGCAACAACAAATTGAATCCCCATCTCTTTCATGATTAAATATTGTTTCCGAAAATCGCTCATAATCATTTTTCCTTTAATCATTCATGTTGCAGGCGTTCTGTCATTTGATTGACGGACTCCCTGCTCCCCCTGTGAAATAGCAATATGTGCCCAGCCAATCCGATTGTCCTGATCCGGCTTATCGATACCTGCCTTGTGCATAATCTCTAAACGTGCACCTCCGTCAAACGTTAGAAAATAGGATTCAAATTGCTTTTCCTCATTATGATACTTTGCGCTTGCTTTCCCATTAAAATATGTAGCATAAAATGTCTTCATAGCTTCTAAATCGTTGACTCAGATGGCCACATGTTCGATGTTCATCTCACTGTCACTCCTTGCATGCTGGCATATTGATATAGCACGGATTCATCTCCGCCTTGCATTGGCCAGCCGTCTAACAAATTTTATGACAATTTTTCTGTTTTGATACGCTGGAAGCTTACCCGTATAACAATTTTCAATTTGTTTTTCATCAATAAGTTTGGTCATACTCTGTTTATATTGCTTTACAATCGCACCCGATCCTGGGATTATTCATAAATATTGACAACACAAGTATACGCCATAATCCTTCAAGATCCATAGCATCAAAGGCGTGTTATTATTTTTATAGCTTCGATTGATACGATTATAATCAGACACCTCTGTTTTTTTCAGCTAACCCGGATATCATCCATAATTCACATGTTGTCTGGGCTGGTTTCCCAACAACTCTTTCTACATAACAAAGAAAATGAAAAGGGACGCTTCCGTAAAAGTAAGCAACTTATACGAAAACGCCCTTTCCAAAATAAATTTGAATTAAAGGTTACTTTCTCGTGACATTTTCAGTTTCAGGAACTTGCAAAATCTCTATAAACCCTGTTATACCAAGGTTTATAGCGACTTATTACATCATGCCGCCCATTCCGCCCATGTCAGGAGCTGCAGGAGCATCTTTCTTTTCTTCCGGTTTATCTGCAACAACGGCTTCTGTGGTGAGGAACATGCTTGCAACCGACGCAGCGTTTTGAAGCGCGGAACGGACCACTTTTGCCGGGTCTACAACGCCTGCTTCGATCATGTCTACCCATTCGCCTGTCAGAGCGTTGAAGCCAACACCAAGTTCTTCCTTTTTGAGCCGTTCAATGATGACTGATCCCTCGAAACCGGCATTGTGGGCAATTTGACGAACCGGTTCTTCAAGCGCACGTTTAATAATGGTTACACCCGTTTTTTCGTCGCCAACCGGCAAGGAAGCTTCCAGTTCTTCGACCACTTTGATGACATTGGCAAGAGCAGTACCTCCACCGGAAACAATTCCTTCCTCGACAGCCGCCCGGGTTGAGTTCAGCGCGTCCTCAATGCGCAATTTTTTCTCTTTGAGTTCGGTTTCGGTTGCAGCGCCAACTTTGATTACTGCAACTCCCCCAGCCAGTTTGGCCAGACGTTCTTGCAATTTTTCCTTGTCGAATTCAGAAGTGGTTTCTTCAAGTTGCTGACGGATTTGGTTTACGCGGGACTGGATCGCGCTTGGTTCACCATAACCATCAACAATAATGGTGTTTTCTTTTTCCACGCGTACCTGACGTGCACGACCAAGGACATCCAGACCTACCGTTTTGAGATCGAGACCCAGTTCTTCTGTAATGCGTTGTCCGCCTGTGAGGATGGCGATATCATCAAGCATGGCTTTCCGGCGATCACCAAAACCAGGGGCTTTTACGGCAACAGCGGTAAAGGTACCGCGCAATTTGTTGACAACAAGGGTTGGAAGTGCTTCCCCGTCTACATCTTCAGCAATGATCAGGAGATGTTTGCCTTGTTGTACCACTTTTTCCAGGATCGGCAGGATTTCCTGGATACTGCTGATTTTTTTGTCGGTGATCAAAATGTATGGCTCATCCAAAACAGCTTCCATTTTGTCTGTGTCCGTTACCATGTAAGGGGAAATATAACCGCGGTCGAACTGCATACCTTCTACAACTTCCAGTTCAGTAGCAAACCCTTTGGACTCTTCTACGGTAATTACGCCATCTTTGCCGACTTTTTCCATTGCCTCTGCAATCAATTTGCCAATTTCATCATCATTTGCAGAAATTGCTGCAGCCTGGGCAATAGATTCTTTGCCTTCAATCGGTTTGGAAATTTCACGAATTTGTTCTACCGATTTGGCAACTGCTTTTTCAATTCCTTTGCGAAGGATCATTGGATTGGCACCAGCGGCAACGTTTTTCAAGCCTTCACGAATAATGGCTTGTGCAAGTACGGTAGCGGTGGTGGTACCATCTCCGACAACGTCATTGGTTTTGGTGGCAACTTCCTTAACCAGTTGTGCCCCCATATTTTCAAATGGATCTTCCAGCTCGATTTCTTTCGCAATGGTTACACCATCATTCGTAATGAGTGGAGAACCGAATTTTCTTTCCAATACCACATTGCGGCCTTTTGGACCGATTGTAACCTTAACTGCATTTGCCAGTGAATCAACGCCGCGCAGCATGGAGCGACGGGCATCTTCACTAAATTTAATATCCTTTGCCATAATCTACCGTCCCCTTTCCGTATGTAGGGTAAAAATTTTATCGTCACTCAATCAATAAAATGCCAAATTAGTCGACAATCGCAAGGATGTCGCTTTCACGGAGAATGAGGTATTCTTTTTCTCCATATTTTACTTCGGTTCCGGCATACTTAGAGAAGATTACGAGATCTCCTTCTTTGACTTCCATGGCAATCCGGTTGCCATTATCGTCCAGGCGGCCGGCGCCAACTGCCACAATCCGTCCTTCTTGCGGTTTTTCCTTTGCCGAATCCGGCAGGACGATTCCGCTAGCTGTTTTTTCTTCTCTTTCTACAGCTTCCAAAACAACACGATCACCCAATGGTTTGATCATTTGCTAAACCCTCCTTCATGAGGTGGATAGTATTGTTTTTGTTAGCACTCATCAGTGTCGAGTGCTAACACCCAATAAATATAATATTCCTCTCCAACTCATTTTTCAAGTGGAACAGAAAAAAAAATACAAAAAACGTGATAAAACAAAATGAGAGCAGGTTCTTTGCCGATTTGCTCTCTATTTTGCTCAATCTCCAGTCTATTCTCTTGTTTTCCCATCAGACCTTATAATTGTTCTGGTTCAGGATTGAATACGACTGTTCACTCTGCATCGTATCATATTGTGAATCCTGATCCAAGCGAATAGAAAAAGCATCCCGTCCTGAATTGGAATGTGCGTACTTGTTAGCACCCTGAATCATTTCAAGCAATGGGATTGATTTTTCCTGCAGGATTTTTTTCAAATAACTCCGTACCTGCGGAAACGATCCCAGAATCAAAGCAGCAGTGACGAGCAGGAAAAAAAACAACGGTCTTGTGTTTCTCCGTTTATTCCAGTTCATATCCGTCCCTCCTTTATATAAAAGATTGTGCCCCAACGGTCACCAACCTATGTAAAGGAAAAAACAAAAACCCGGCTGCAACCGGGAAAACAGTTCCGTCAATCTTCTTCTCCATCTTCCCCGTCGACCTGTGCCTCAAAAGCATCTTCGCGCTCCATCCGGCGTGTTAACCAGCTGGAAATCATTATGCTTGCCTCATATAACAAAATCAACGGGATGGAAACCAGGATATTTGCAATCGGTTCCGGAGGCGTGATCATCGCAGCAACAATCACCAAACCCAAATAGGCAAAACGCCGGATTTTACGCAAAATAGCAGGTGTAATCAGGCGAATGCGTGTCAAAAACAGGGTAACCACCGGCAATTCAAAAAAGAGTGCCAGTGGAAGAACGACTCCGAACATGAAACTGAAAGCGTACTGCACACTAAAATTCTCATTTAGTCCCATCTGATCCCCAAGCATCACCAGGAAATCAAGAATATACGGAAAGATGACAAAATATCCAAATGCCAGACCCAGCAAAAACAGTCCCAGGGCAATTGGAATGTAGATCAAAGCTGCTCTCTGTTCATTCGGATGAAGTCCGGGACGAACGAACTGCCACAGGTGATACATAATGACTGGCAAGCTCAAAATGAAAGCCATGATCAGGGAAATCTGAAAATAGATGCGAATGGGATCGGTAGGATTCAGGATCATCACGGAATAATCGGAAAACAGATGGTTGCGCACATATCGAAACACATCCTGCGAATAAAAGAAGCTTACAATCAATGCCACAGCAAAAAAGACAAAAATCAAAATAATTCGACGTCGCAGTTCCCGCAAATGCTCTGTTAATGGCTGCTCATCATTCATGAATAGATACACCCCTTGCCAAGACTGGGTCTATGATTCTTCCTTGGTCAACGTTTCTTTTCCATTTTCACCCAGATCATCCTCAGGAAAGTTTTTCAGGAAATAGATCAACGTTTGCAATTCAATGGTAAGGTCAATATTGTGAATCCGTACATTTGGTGGCACCGACAGACGGGCAGGAGTAAAATTCAATATCCCCCGGATTCCCTCGCTGATCAAAAATTCCGCCGTTGATTGCGCTGCATTGAGGGGTACAGTCAAAATAGCTACTTCAACATTATGCAACTTGATTACCTCTGACAAGCGATCCATGGAGTAAACCGGTATATCATCAACATCTTTTCCCACTTTATTGGGGTCCTTGTCAAAACCGGCTACAATCTTCGTATTATGGCTCCGGTAAAAATTATACTTCAATAACGCTGTTCCCAGATTTCCCACTCCAACCAGTACCACATTGGTAACCTCATCCTGTTTCAGGAAGTCCCGCAAAAACTGAAGCAAATAAGTAACATTATATCCGTAACCCTTTTTCCCCAGTTCCCCCAGATATGAAAAGTCACGGCGAATCGTCGCCGGGTCTATATGCAATACATCACTTAAATCAGCAGAAGAAATCCGTTGCTTGCCAATCGCATGCAATTTCTCCAGATAACGGTAATACAGTGGTAACCGTTTAGCTGTTACCTGTGGTATTTTATTTTCAGGCATTTACCATTCTGCACCTCCATCAATGTGAATTCCTGCACAATATGGGTATAAACAATAATACCACAAAACTCGAAAAATCGGGAAAAACAACCCCTGTTTCAGCGAAAAAATTTTTCAGTTTCTTTATTATCATTTAAAACTTTTCCTATCCGAACCAATACCTGTTAAATCGAAAAATTTCTTCGAGGAAAAAGCATATCCATCTGTACATCAGCTCCTGCAGGAATTACATCAAGTATTAATTTGTTCGTCATCGGTGTCTCCTATTCCGCCATCAGTGGTTTTCTGCCAGGCAGCCAGTCATACCCCCGCCCGATCCCTTTACCTAGCTGTCACGAACTTTTTAAAGCCAATCCTGTGTTATCATAATATCGCTTCATCAAAAAATTAAAGTACCTTTCTGCCAATTCCTCCATACCTTGAATATGATTACAGCGGATGATCCGTTCTTTTTTTCCGTTTCAGGCACGTTCATTTGATTTAAGAGCAGCCTTTCAGCGGGCAAAATATCCATTTGTTCTGGATCAATATGTCAATCATCACCGTGTCTGCTTGTCGAAACCGTGAATGATCCGGCAAATTTCAGAACATTCCTTCTTATACGGAGGAGATAAAATACTCCCGGATTTGTAACGGATACTGTCATAAGTCGTATTAGCTGCTGTTCGGGTTCTATCCTTTTGGTACACGATGATTTTATCATTATAACCTTTCTTTTTTCTATATTCCAGAATTAATCGGATATTTATGTTCATTTGCTCATCTTGGACAACTCGATTAAACTGAACATAGCTTGACCGCAAAACGAGGTGGAAACAAATGCTGCTTTTACAGGCAAACAACATCAATAAAACCTATGGAGGAACCGTTGTCCTGGAACAGGTTGACCTGCAGATCAAAGAACAGGAACGAGTCGGCCTGATCGGTCCAAACGGTGCCGGGAAAACAACGCTATTAAAGATTCTGACCGGACAGATTGCTGCAGATCACGGAGAAATTCACTTCGCCAAAAAGGCAAGATTGGGCTATTTGGCCCAGGACAGCGGACTTCAGTCTGCAAGAACTGTCTGGGATGAACTATTGCTTCCATTTCAAAAGCTCATTGCGATCGAAGAGGAATTGCGGCAGTTGGAACAGGAAATGGGGAAAGAAAAGATTTATTCTCACCCACCCACTTATGAAAAAATATTGGAGAGGTACGCCTCCAGACAGAATACATTTGAAGAGCAAGGCGGATACGCTTACGAAGCCAGAATACGAGGGGCTTTGCACGGCTTGGGCCTAGGCGGAATCCCTTGGAAATCGACGCCGGTTTCTTCCCTGAGCGGAGGTCAGAAAACACGGGTTGCTCTTGCCAAAATGCTGTTGGAAGAGCCTGATCTGTTAATCCTTGACGAACCGACCAACTATCTCGATATGAACGCAATCGCCTGGTTGGAACAAACACTTGCTTCTTACAAAGGTGCTTTGCTTCTTGTCTCCCACGATCGCTATTTCCTCGACCGTTTGGTTCATGTCATTTATGAATTGGAGAACCAGCGAATTACCCGTTATGTAGGTAATTATACTTCTTTTGTCAAGCAAAAAGAAGAGCGATTGGAGCGGGAACAAAAAATTTATGAACGGCAACAGGCGGAAATAACAAAGATGGAGGAATTCATTCAACAGAATATTGCACGCGCCTCCACCACGAAACGGGCCCAGAGCCGCCGGAAAGCATTGGAAAAAATGGAACGGATCAAACAGCCTTTTGCCTACTCGCGCAAGGCAGCCATCCGGTTTGAAACAGCTGTAACGAGCGGAAGAGAGGTCCTGGAAGTGAAAGATTTGACAATCGGCTACGATCAACCGCTTATTCAGGGAATTGCTTTTCACATTGAACGCGGAGAACATATTGCCATTCTCGGGCCAAACGGACTCGGCAAGACGACCCTGCTGAAAACGGTTTCCGGACTACTCCCGCCTCTTTCCGGAACATGGAAATGGGGAACCCAGGTACAGGTTGATTATTATGATCAGGAACAAAAAGACTTAAATCCCGATCATCAGGTCATCGATGAGTTGTGGAATGACCACCCTCGTCTGGATCAGACGACGGTTCGCTCCTATCTGGGCCAGTTTCTGTTCAGCGGTGATGATGTATTCAAACGGGTTGGCGATCTGAGCGGCGGAGAAAAGGCCAGACTTTCCTTGTGCAAACGTATGCTAAACCAGGCCAATTTCCTCTTAATGGATGAACCGACAAATCATTTGGATATGCCCAGTAAAGAAACCCTGGAACAGGCACTTGAGGATTTCCCCGGAACCATACTGTTTGTCTCGCATGACCGCTATTTTATCAACCGGATCGCTACCCGGATCTGGGAACTTACTCCATACGGAATTGTCGATTATCGCGGCAACTATGAATGGTACCTGGAAAAAAAGGCACTTGAACGTGCAGAACCGGCAGACAAAAAAACTTCTTCATCCAGCCCGTCCGTAACAGAAACCGAAAAATACCGGCAACGGGAAAAAGAAAAACAGCGGCGCCGCAAGCAGAAAAAACAGAAACTGGAATCATTGGAACAGGAAATTTCCCGATTGGAGGAAAAAATCGCCACAATCCATAAACAGCTTTGCCAGCCGGATATTTACAATGACCCCCTGAAAAGTGCTGCCCGCCAAAAAGAGTTGACGCATCTTGAATCAGAGCTGGCGGAAAAAACCGATCAATGGGTTAAATTGGCCGATGATTGAAATACATGGTTGCCATCTGACATCAGATGAGCAGCCTTTTTTATTTTCTATTTTTTCCTTTCCATAAAAAAACCAATGCCGCTTGACATTGGTGCTTATACAAATCATTATCTTTATCTTTTATTCCACAAGTGAAAAATTGGCATCGGCATTTAACGATAAATCGGCATGCTTGCCGTCCAAAAACTGGTATGTTCCTGCAGCCGCAATCATCGCTGCATTATCTGTACATAACTCCAGAGGCGGAATCCCCAGTTCAATCCCTTCCTGTCGGGCTCTCTCCGTCAATCGGATACGCAAGCTGCTGTTGGCCGAAACGCCTCCTGCCAGCAGCAGGTGTTTCACTTTCGTTTTTTTGACTGCCCGGATAGATTTTTCCACGAGGACATCCAGTACCGCCATCTGGAAACTGCATGCCAGATCTGTATAATTGATTTCTTCTCCACGTTGCCTGGCCTTGTTGACCAGATTCATGACAGCCGATTTCAGCCCGCTGAAACTGAAGTCGAGTGAGTCCGTCTCCAGCCAGGCCCGTGGCAGTTGATAACGCGGTTCACCCTGTATCGCCAAACGGTCGATTTGCGGGCCGCCCGGATAGGGCAATTTCATCAGCCTTGCCACTTTGTCAAAAGCTTCACCGGCAGCGTCATCCCTTGTTTTCCCCAGTCGTTCAAATTGATTGTGCCGTGTCATGTAGATCAGTTCTGTATGACCACCGGAGACCACCAGTGCAACCAATGGAAAAGTAAGCGGTTTGACCAAATGGTTGGCATAGATATGGCCCGCAATATGATGAACGGGAACCAGGGGTTTTCCGGTCGCAAAGGCCAATGCTTTTGCAGCTGACACACCGATCAGCAATGCGCCGACCAGCCCGGGACCTTTCGTGACGGCAATGGCATCCACTTCTTCCAGACAGGTTTCGGCATCTTCCAGCGCTTTTTGTATAATCAGCGTGATGCGTTCAACATGGCGCCTTGAAGCAACCTCAGGAACCACACCGCCAAATTTGCGATGGACATCAATTTGTGAAGAAATGACATTGGACAAGATTTTTGTTCCGTTTTGCACGACAGCTGCCGATGTTTCGTCACAACTGGTTTCAATTCCCAAAATCAGTGTTTCATTGCTGTTCTTTTTCATTTAATGTCACCCACATAATCAAGGCATCTTCTTTATTATCAGTATAATAACCTTTTCTTAGTCCCTGCTGAACAAAACCCAACTTCTTATATAACGTTTGGGCTACATGATTGGACACACGAACTTCCAACGTCATTTTGTCAGCACCCATTTTTTGGGCAAAATCCATCACATAATTCAAGGTAGCCTCTCCGATTCCCTGTCCCCGGTAATCCGGGTGAATCGCTATGTTCGTGATATGTGCCTCATCCAGGATCAACCAGAAGCCACAATAGCCAATCACGTTTCCCTCATAGGTTACCACCGTATAATAAGCAAACTGGTTAAACATCAATTCATCATAAAAGGCTTTGCTCGGCCAGGGCGTGGAAAACGAATTTTTCTCCACCTTTTCAATCTGCGGCAAATCCATGATTTCCATAGGACGAAAAGCTACTTTATCCAGGAACTGTTTAGCCATTCATCCCTTCCTTTCGTTGTTTTTTCAACCAATTGGATTCCGCTTCCGTCAGTTGTAAATAGTTGGGGGCAAAATTCTTGTGTTCCGGCGGTTCATGCTGACTCCATTTCTGATAGGCCAGCCAGGCCAGTGAAGCCGGACGCGGGATATTTTCTGCCGGGGTTCCGAAACAGGCATTTTCCCCTAAAGCAGTCTCTATTTCCTCCCGAAAACGGATCACATCATCTCCCAAAAAAAGTACGGGTTGATTTGAATTTGCCAACTGTTCCAACCACCGATCCATCGCAATTACCTGTTGGGGAAACTTTTCGTCCATTTTTCCCCGGTCAAACTGAAACGCTCCGGTATAAACCCTGTGGCGGCGTGCATCAAACATGGGAACAACCAGTCCGTCAAACCTCATACCGTTCATTGCCAGCACCGCCAGGCTGGACTCACTGTACAAAGGAATACGCCTGGCCCAGGCAATCGTTTTGGCCGTTGTAACCCCAATCCGAATCCCTGTATAGGAGCCAGGCCCTGAAGTAACGGCCAGATGGGTGATCTCGTCTATTTTCAAGTCAAGGTCCCGCAGGAACTGGTCAATGGTTGGCATCAGGCGGACGGAATGGTTTTTATGCAGATTGGTCGCCATCTCCCCGAGCATCTTTCGGGTTTCCAAATCAAAGACAGCCACTCCCATGACCAGGGTGGATGTATCCATGGAGAGTAATTTCATTCTGATGCCAACTCCTTCCCCAGTAAATTCCAGCGTGGGTCTGTATAACTGATCCCGATTTGCCTGCTTTGGTCAGGCTGCACTGAGAAAACAAGCCATAAAGTTGTTTCCGGCAACCAGGGCTTTATATGGGAAGCCCATTCTACCAGGCAAACGCCATCCCCATAAAAATATTCTTCCAGTCCCAGTTCTTCCTCCGGGAAATCGATTCGATACATATCCATGTGAAAAAGAGGCAAATCCCCTTCATATTCCTTGATAATGGTAAATGTCGGGCTGTCAATGGAATCTGAAATCCCGAGTCCTTCCGCAATTCCTTTGGTAAAAGTTGTTTTTCCGGCTCCCAGATCGCCTTCCAGGGCCAGGACATCTCCAGGCTTTAAATGGCTGGCAATCTTTCTTGCCAGCTGTCTGGTTTCTTCTTCATCATGCGTATGGACTATGTGATTGGTTTTCACTGATATCACCTGTTTGCAAAATGATTGTAACCCGTTTTGCTCACTTCAAGACGCTTGTCATCTACTATTTTTTCAACACTCGGCCCTCCTGATTCCACTTTCCCTATACATTCAATTCGCCAGTTCCTTCTCCTGGCCTCCCACATGAAAGCTTTCCAGCCGGCCGGTGGAATGGTTCCAAGCAGTTGAAAATCTTCTCCTCCGCTCCAGGCCCATTCAAACGGATTACGTCCGGTTTTTTCCGCATATTGAAGCAAGGCTGGAGATAACGGAATTTTATCTTCTTCAATCACAATTGACACTCCGCTTGCTTCAGCAATTTCCCAAGCTTCTTGTGCCAGCCCGTCACTGATATCGTTTAAGGAGATTCGGGCATAATAGGGGGAACTGGATAACCATGAGCCGATAGGGAGCGGCGGATCTGGCCGGTGATGGGCTTTAACCAGTATTTTTTCCCATTCAGTTGTCGGTTCTGTTTTCATTAAAAGATCCAGACCGGCAGCAGAATCACCCAATGTTCCGGTTACAAACAGCAGATCACCCGGTTTTGCCGCTGAGCGCCGAAGCGCATGCCCCTTTTCCACTTCGCCTGCCAACGTCAGGCTTAATGTCAGAGGCCCGGGAGTATAGGTCGTATCACCACCGATCAGGGTAACCTGTATTTCCTCCGCATATTGGTATAACCCTTCGTAAATTTGCATCAGTTCTGCTTCCTGCCAATGATCAGGAGCAGATACACAAATCAGGGCATAAACGGGAGTTGCTCCCATAGCATTGATATCACTGGCGTTAACAGCGAGCAGCTTGCGTCCAATTTCCTTTAATGGCAAGGTTTCTCGTTTAAAATGCACAGTCTCCACCATCGTATCACAGGCAAGAACCGTGGAATTACCGGTCAGAGACTGCACAACTGCCGCGTCATCCCCGACATCCACTTCAATATGCCGGTTTGGTGACGGACGCCTGGACAACCAGGAACGGATTAAAGAAAATTCATCCTGCACCGCCATTTCTCCTTTCTTCGATAAAAAAACAGGATCGCAGCAGTCGCCGCGATCCGTTCTGTCTATTCTGGAGCGGGTGAAGGGAATCGAACCCTCGCATTCGGCTTGGAAGGCCGATGTTCTACCACTGAACTACACCCGCAAAACATATTGTCCATCATTTATCTTGGTCGGGGTGACAGGATTTGAACCTGCGACCTCCTCGTCCCGAACGAGGCGCTCTGCCAAACTGAGCCACACCCCGGGATTCTATTAAGATGGTGCGGTCGGCGAGACTCGAACTCGCACGGCCAAAGGCCACTACCCCCTCAAGATAGCGTGTCTGCCAATTCCACCACGACCGCTTACGTCAAGACTGGTGCGGGTGGAGGGACTTGAACCCCCACGCCAGAGGCGCTAGAACCTAAATCTAGTGCGTCTGCCAATTCCGCCACACCCGCAATAACTGCTTGGGTATTACATAGGTTTATATTGACAAAAAACAGATTAACATGGTTTAAAGATAAAGTCAACCAAAAAATCAGGGCACTGGTTGTAAAAACCTCCTCAGCCTTTACCGAGGAGGTAGTACTGTATGGTGAGCCATGAAGGGTTCGAACCTTCGACATCCTGATTAAGAGTCAGGTGCTCTACCAACTGAGCTAATGGCCCCTGTTTGCTATGGCTGGGGAAGCAGGATTCGAACCTGCGCATCACGGAGTCAAAGTCCGTTGCCTTACCGCTTGGCTATTCCCCAAGATAATGGGGCGATCGGTGGGAATCGAACCCACGAATGCCGGAGCCACAATCCGGTGCGTTAACCACTTCGCCACGACCGCCATAAATGGAAAATGGCGGAGCTGACGGGATTCGAACCCGCGATCTCCTGCGTGACAGGCAGGCATGTTAGGCCTCTACACCACAGCTCCGCAATATAAAACTTTTTCTGGTGGACGCTGACGGGATCGAACCGCCGACCCTCTGCTTGTAAGGCAGATGCTCTCCCAGCTGAGCTAAGCGTCCATAGAAATGGTGACCCGTAGGGGATTCGAACCCCTGTATGCCAGCGTGAAAGGCTGGTGTGTTAACCGCTTCACCAACGGGCCACTTTGTAACTGGCGGAGAGAGAGGGATTCGAACCCTCGCGGGGCAATGATACCCCCTAACGGTTTAGCAAACCGTCCTCTTCGGCCTCTTGAGTATCTCTCCGCACTGGCTCCTCAGGCAGGACTCGAACCTGCAACCTACCGGTTAACAGCCGGGTGCTCTACCATTGAGCTACTGAGGAACGTATTCATTAGGCGATAGGATTTATTATAACAAATGGACAGGTCAATTACAAGAGTTACTTACTGACTCGGTGTTCTCTCCAGTGACAATTAATAAATTACCACGCCTGACTCTTTTCGTCAAGGCTTTTTTTAAGAATAACTCTTTTTTTATCAAAAAAATCCCTTCACATATGTAAAGGGATTTGAAAAGGTAATCATCTGTTTTCCGGAGGCGATTTTTGGACTCCGTTTCGTCTCCGCCAAACGTATAAAGCGGGTCAGCCCGGCATTCAGTTCCGGGCGGGCCTTTCTTCCTGGAGAGGCTTTTTGACATCACATCGCTCCTCTATCCCTTTACCGACATGATCCGGAATTCTCCAGCTGCCGATTAATCATCACTGCTTAAGATGGCCAAAAGATTCTTGAAAATGATAATGAAGTCAAGATATAACATTAAAGCTCCAAAAATCGCCAATTTTGAAGCAGTATCTTCATCATAAGCATTTTCACCCATTCTTTTGATGCTCTGAATGTCATAAGCGGTCACAATACAAAAAATCAATACCAACGCATAAGAAATAATCAGATCCATCAGGGAACTGTGGATCAGAAAGATGTTTACCAAGGATGCCAAAATCAGACCAATGGCAAACATAATGGCAATGGAACCGATTTTGGTCAGGTTGATCTTCGTTGTATAACCGATTAAAGCAAACAGCCCGAACATGCCAGCGGCAATCAGAAAAGCAGTACCGATCAGGTACAGGTCAAACTGGGCCAGAATCAAAGTAAAGGTTACACCGTTTAATGCCGCATACAGGAAAAAGGCTAAGGTCGCCATAAAGGGAGACAAACGATTGAGAAGTGCCGACAAACCAATTACGACAACCAGTTCAGCGATGACAATTCCCCAGAAAACACCCGGGCTGGACATCAAAAAAACAGGGACTTTCGGATTCATATACAGTGCAATCGAAATAATCGCTGTCATTGAAAGTCCGGCAAACATCCAGGAAAAAACACGTTGCATCAAACGCTGATTCACTCTGACAGAAGTTGAATCATAACCAGGATAATGAGTTTGCTCCACGAAATTTTCCCTCCAAAAATGACTCAATTCTAATTGAACAAAAAGCGATGAGTGGAAAATCTCCGTCCACTCTCCCAAAATCAGTATATTCCCAACCCTTGGCAAAAATCAAGGAACAGACTGTTAAACTCTTTTAAAAATATTCAATTGTTTGTCCGCATATGCCCAACTAGTGAATGATTCCGGCTTCCCTGAGTTTGCTTTTTGTTTCCCCGCTCCCCAGCTGATAAATCATCCGGTAAATTTTCCGGATCTGATCATCCTCTTGCAGATTTTCTGTTGACTCATTATCCAAAAATGGAACATGCGCCTTGGCAAAGGTGGAAAAATCCGTTTCTCCAACTTCTGTAAACAATTTTTCCAGGCGGGCGATCTCTTCCTGTGTAGCTTCAATTTCATATTCGAAAAGAGCACTGTGTTCATCCTTTTCCGTGCGGATTTCACCCGCCTGGGTTCCAAAGTCTATCGACACATAATACGTTTTTTTCTTCACTAGAACCACCTCCTAATTTCACTCTATCCTTTTCCCAAAAAATTGATACATGCACTTGTATTTCTCAGTTTCATCGATCTGTGAGAAAATAGGGAAAAAACTTCTTGTCTGATTCGATTTAAGGAGGATCATATGCAAGTGGATCAAGAACGTTACTCAAGACAGATTCTTTTCTCTCCGATTGGTGAAGAAGGACAGAAAAAGCTGGCTCGCGCACGTGTGGCCATTGTTGGAATGGGAGCATTGGGAACAGCACTTGCCAACCATATGGCACGGGCGGGAGTCAGGTTCTTGCGCCTGATTGACAGGGATTTTGTCGAGGTTAGTAATCTGCAGCGGCAAATGCTTTATGATGAAGCGGATGCCCACCAGCATTTGCCTAAGGTGATTGCCGCCACGAATAAATTGCAAGCGATTCGTTCGGATCTGGAATTGGATGCCCGTATTGCTGATTTTACCTGGCGAAACGCAGAAAAACTGTTGACAGATATCGATTTGATCCTTGATGGTTCTGACAACTTTCAGGTCCGTTATCTGATCAACGATGTAAGCATCAAACACCGCATCCCCTGGATTTATGGTGGTGCCGTAAGCGCACGAGGCATGTCTCTGACGATCTTGCCGGGAGAAACCCCCTGTTTGCGCTGCATCTTTCCTGATGCCCCGACACCGGGAACTACGGAAACGTGCGATACAGCCGGGGTAATCGGCCCGATTGTGCACGTGATCGCCGCTTTCCAGGCCACTGAAGCCATAAAACTGCTGACCGGGGCCAAAGATAATTTGGAAACCGGGCTGAGGCACATCGATTTGTGGACAAACCGTTATCAACTCCTGAAAGTGTCAAAGCAGAAAAAACCGGATTGTCCAACGTGTGGCCTCCATCAATGGGATTATCTGGACCCCGCAAACAAGGAGCAGCAGGAAATCACAATGTGTGGACGCCAGACCGTACAAATCACCCTTTCCCATCCCCTGAATCTCGACCTGTTGGAAAGGCGGCTGCAAAATGCAGGCCAGATTGCCCGAAATCCTTTTATGCTAAAGGCCAGTGTCGATGAAGATCATCAATTGGCCGTTTTCCCGGATGGACGCATCCTCGTACAGGGAACAACGGATATTCTGTTTGCCAAAACCCTTGTTGCCCGATACATCGGGATATAAAAATGGAGCGGGTATAAACCCGTTGAGGCTGTTGACAAAAGAAGGTCAACAGCCTTTTTTTGTTGAATTAAAACATAAAACCATTCCGAAAGAAGGTTTCACTATGTTCAGAACCAACACATCCAGAGAATTTCA
>NZ_JACEOL010000061.1 GCF_013868055.1 Thermoactinomyces mirandus
GGAACACTTTGTTTTGTTTGCCGCTTTCTCGCGGCGACAAACAGTATTCTATCTCCCTCCAAAACATATGTCAACACTTTTTTTGCATTTTTTATAAATAAATTTGATCAGCGCCCTGAGACATGGAAAATCTCCGATAATGCGTCACGTGTTCTCAGATTCAGTTCGTTCCTCTTTTGGTCACTTTCCTTATCGATATAGGGAAACTTCTTCAAATGGGCAAACAGCTTTTTGAATTCCTGCTCACCATATTTTTTCATTAGTTTTTCATACCAGACATAACTGTGTAAATAGTATTGGTGCGCCTCCTGGGCCGGCAGTTTTTCCAGTTGTCTGCTTTCCAATTCCGACAAGGTCCAGTCTTCTTTCAGATGACCTGCATCATGAATCACACACAACTCGGGCATCAAATTCGCTTCATAGTACATGGCTGCTCCCTCTTGCAGCCAGTAGGCAGCATTGTCATTGGTCAGATCACTCACCATCTGATGGACAAGTTCATGTATCAGACCCGAAGCCAATAAACGCGGTTCCAGTCCGTTTGCCACAAATTTGATCGATTGCCCGGCTTCATGCCAACCTCCCGCCCACCTGGGCAATGAAGGTTTTACTGAGTGATGGAACAGCTTGGAAGAATGATATAATTTGACTTCAATTTTTTGCGGCTTCCAGTCAAATTTTTGTTGTAGCAGGGGAACCGCTTTACTCAAAGTCTGATAAGCAATCTGCGCTTTTGTTTTTAAAGAAGGATCTGTGAAATAAACCGTAATCCAATCATTTCCCAACTGTTCAAAAGAAAGATCTGCATCTTTCCAGCCTTTATTGGTAAACCGCAAAGTTAACGGGATTTGGTATTCAATCACCTGTCCTTTGACAGAGTACTTTTGTTCCATTTTGAACAGCAATCTCCGGTTTCCATCCGGTCTGACAGATCGGAGATGCAAATGAAAAGAACGGGGATCAATCACCTGAATAGCATCCTGGAACCACCTTTTTTGTTCCTGCAGGTACATCGGCTTTTCCGGATCGATGGTTTCCAGATATAAATGGAGTTGACGGCTATTTACCGCAGCCTCTTTTTGCTTTGCCAATTGCCTGGCTGCATGGCAGACAGATGGCTTGACCTCCTGGCAGATGTCTTTTGCCAATCCGCTGTCCGGACAGGCAAGCATTAAAATCAGCATACTTATTCCGATTATCATTCTTTTTTTCCACATCATAATTCCTCCTTTCTTCTAGTCTTCGAATTGATTTGCAAAATATGCAAAAAAAGAGCTTTCTCCGATTGGAGAAAGCCCCGGACTGATATGTGGACAACTCGCAGCGAAGTTACTCCGCTTCTAAAAATTACTTCTTTGTCAACAAACTCAAGCTTCTTCGACTGGAAAAAACTCAAAACGAATTTATGGTCGGATGCGTTTTTCAGAACCTGTTTTCCTTTTTCATATATAAGGCCATTCCTCATTCCTGTTATTTCATTCAAATTGCCCCTAAAAAGGCAAACCGCAGTACAAATATAACCCCCAGAATGTATACGACCG
This sequence comes from Thermoactinomyces mirandus, assembly GCF_013868055.1. GTDB lineage: Bacteria > Bacillota > Bacilli > Thermoactinomycetales > Thermoactinomycetaceae > Thermoactinomyces > Thermoactinomyces mirandus. Next base: position 1,542 of record NZ_JACEOL010000061.1, read on the forward strand.
GATGTACCTCCTTACCTTTACCGGCTGCAAGCTTGCAGACAGGATAAAGGACAAAGCCGGCGGCGATTCCCGTTGCTATGCTGAACGAAAGCGGCATAAATATAACAGTCATAAAGGCCGGAATCGCTTCACTCAGGTTCTCCCATTCAATCTTTTTCAAGTTTCCCGCCATCAGCACTCCGACAACTACCAAAGCGGGGGTGGTAATTGCAGACACGGAGGCCAGGGACTCTACCAGCGGGAAGAAAAACAACGCCACCGCAAAACATAAAGCAGTTACAACCGAGGTTAATCCGGTACGTCCACCGGTTGCCACACCGGCAGACGATTCGATATAGGAAGTAACCGTTGAGGTGCCAAAGACAGCCCCCATCATGGTGGCAATGGAATCGGTAAACAGGGCTCTTCCGGCACGGGGAAGTTTATTGTTTTTCAACAGTCCCGCCTGGCTGGCAACACCAATCAATGTTCCGGCATTATCAAACAAATCGACAAACAGAAAGGCAAATACAATCGTAAACAATCCCAGTTCCAGTGCCCCCGTAACGTCCAACTTCATAAAAGTGGGTGCAATGCTTGGCGGAAAATCAAAGAAATGGGTCGGCACATGGACCTGCCCGGTTAGCATGCCAGTCACTGCAGTAATCAGCATCCCGAGAAAAATTGCCCCTTTGATCTTTCTTACCATTAACACAACCGTAACAAACAGGCCAAAGATTGTCAGCAGAATATCCGGCGTTTCCGTCAGCTGCGGGTTAAACGCCACATAAGTGGATTCGGAAGCGATAATGATATTTGCATTTTTCAGGCCAATAAAAGCAATAAAAATTCCAATTCCGGCGGAAACCGCATATTTCAGGCCCGGAGGAATTACGTTGATAATCAGTTCACGGATTTTGGTAACCGTCAATACAAAAAAGATAATTCCTGAGATAAAAACAGCTCCCAGCGCTGTTTGCCAGGGCACTTTCATTCCCAGAACAACCGTAAACGTGAAGTAGGCAATCAAGCCAAGTCCGGGGGCCAGCGCGATCGGATAATTGGCAATGACCCCCATCAAAAAGGTGCCGATGGCGGCTGATAGAGCTGTTGCTACAAAAACGGCCCCCAAATCCATCCCGGTTTTTCCCAGCATGGATGGAGAAACCAGCAGAATATACGCCATCGTAAAAAACGTGGTGACTCCGGCGAGGACTTCTGTTTTTACATTGGTCTGGTATTCTTGCAAGCGAAAATAGCGATGGATTTTTAACATAAATTTTTCCCTTTCCTGCTTAATCATTCCCATTCAATCGTTGATGGCGGTTTGGAGGTAATATCATATACCACTCGGTTTACATCATCGACTTCATTGATGATTCGGTTTGAAATTCTCTCCAGTACATCGTAAGGAATGCGTGCCCAGTCAGCGGTCATGCCATCGATTGAAGTGACGGCACGAATACCGATCGTATAGGCATACGTACGGACATCCCCCATCACACCCACACTTCTGAAATCGGGCAAAACAGTGAAATACTGCCAGACATCACGGTCCAGGCCTGCTTTTTTGATCTCTTCGCGCAAGATCGCATCGGATTCCCGCACAATTTCCAGTTTTTCTTCCGTAACCTCTCCAATGACGCGAATCCCCAATCCCGGTCCCGGGAAAGGCTGTCTCCATACAATTTCTTCCGGAAGGTTCAGCTCTTCTCCTACTTTGCGAACCTCATCCTTAAACAGGGTATTCAGCGGTTCGATCAATTTCATTTTCATTTCCTCGGGGAGGCCGCCGACATTGTGGTGGGATTTGATCGTATGGGCGGTATCAGTACCTGACTCAATAATATCGGTATACAAGGTACCTTGTCCCAGAAAACGGTGGTCTCCGAATTTGTCCGATTCTTCTTCAAACACCCGGATAAATTCATTGCCGATAATTTTCCGTTTCTGTTCCGGATCAGTAACCCCTTTAAGCTTGCTTAAAAAGCGCTCTTTGGCATCAATTTTTACCAGATTGATCTTGAATTTTTCCCCAAATGTCTTCACAACGCTCTCCGCTTCACCTTTTCGCAGCAAACCGTGATCCACAAACATGCATGTCAACTGATCTCCGATCGCCTGGTGAATCAAAGCTGCGACAACAGAAGAATCAACGCCCCCGCTTAAAGCGCACAATACTTTCTGATCCCCAACCGTTTGCCGAATCTCTTTCACAGCGTCATCAATAAATGTCTCCATACTCCAATTGCCGGCACAATGACATACATCATACAAGAAGCGATTGATGATCTCGTAGCCATGAACGGTATGTCGAACTTCAGGGTGAAATTGTACCGCGAAGACCTGTTTTTCCGGATTGCTCATCGCGGCAACGGGAGCCGAATCAGTTTTTCCATCAACCCGAAAGCCGGATGGAGCGGTAACGACGACATCACTATGACTCATCCAGACCTGCTGGCGGTCATCCAAATCTTTGAACAACGGGCTGTCAGAAACGACTTCCAGTTCTGCTTTTCCATATTCCCGTTTGTGTGCGCGTTCCACTCTTGCCCCATAGTGGTAAGCGATCATTTGCATCCCGTAGCAAATCCCGAGAATCGGGAGCTCCAGATCAAAGATTTTCGGATCACATTTCAGTGATTTTTCGTCATACACACTGTTCGGCCCACCAGAAAAGACAATTCCCTTCGGCTTCATTTCCTGAATCTTTTCTGCTGAAACACTGGCAGGCAATAATTCACTGAACACACCCAAATCCCGGATCCGCCGGGCAATCAACTGGTTGTATTGTCCTCCAAAATCAAGAACAACAACTCTTTCTAGTGGTTTCTCCATAAGCGTAACCCCCTTTTTTGTTATATAACCTTTCGCCGACCATAAAAAAAACCGGGACCTATACCGCTCCGGCGATATAGGACCCCCGGTCCTCCACTTTCTTCAAAAATACATTTCTATTATTGAAGAAATTCACCTGGATATCCGAAGACCTATCAACCGTAGTCCAGCTATTTAAGGTAGCCGGGTAGAGACGTTCAGGCCTTATTCCCAAACATATACGGTAAAAGGATTAATAAAAATCAACATAATCATAACAGAGCCTTTTTAAAGCGGTCAAGATCACTTATTATGCAGTCTTATTTTCTAAAGTATAAGAAAAATTTATTCCTACCAATAATAAAATAACAGACCAGACAGATCACTTGACTGTATAGCTCATGATATCCAATATGTTATAATAATCTAAAATAAGTAACAGAAAAAAAAGAAGGTGAAATTGATGTCCCTTATGTTTCAACCATTCACACAAAAAAATGTCACACTTCCCAATCGCATCGTCATGTCTCCCATGTGTATGTATTCTGCCAAAGAAGACGGGAAAGTGACCGATTGGCATCGTGTTCACTATGGCACCCGGGCAACCGGGAAAGTCGGATTGATCATGGTTGAAGCAACAGCTGTTGAACGTCGCGGAAGAATCAGCACAAAAGATCTGGGACTATGGAATGACAGTCAGATCGACGGATTAAGGGAGATTGTCCAATTTGCCCACAGCCAGGGTGTAAAAACAGCGATTCAGCTGGCACATGCCGGCAGGAAGGCTAACACTCCGGAACCGGTCATCGCTCCCAGCGCCATCCCGTTTGATGACCAAAGCAAAATGCCGGAAGCCATGACCAATGAAGAAATTCAAAACGTGATTGCTGCATTTAAAGAGGCAGCCCGTCGTGCCAAAGAAAGCGGATTCGACATCATCGAAATTCACGCCGCGCACGGCTACCTGATTCACGAATTTCTGTCACCCCTGAGCAACAAGCGAACCGATCAATATGGCGGCGATCTGGACGGGCGCGCATTCTTTTTGCAAAAAGTGATTGAGGCTGTCAAAACCGTATGGGGAGAAGAACGTCCATTATATGTTCGCATTTCAGCAGTGGATCACGATTCTGACGGCATTCAGCTGGAAGACAGCATTCAGCTGGCACACAAACTGAAAAACTGGGGTGTTGATCTGATCGACGTTTCTTCCGGCGGTCTCCTCCCAACAAAACCCGGGAAAATTTATCCGGGTTACCAGGTTCCCTTTGCCGATGCCATCAAAAAAGAAACAGGCATGGCAACAGGGACTGTCGGCCTTATTACCACACCGGAACAGGTGGAAGAGATTCTGGGAAATGAACGCGCTGACCTGGTATTTATCGGACGCGAGTTACTCCGCAATCCGTACTGGGTGCTGAATGCAGTCCGAAAACAGGACATTTCATCGTTCGGTCCTGAACAATACTCCCGCGCCTTGTGAAAATTTGCAAAAAAAAGCTGTCAAAAATAAGATGGCTTCTCAGACTGAAAATCACCCCCTTCTGAAAACTTGATGTGCACCCCTTAAAATAGACACGGAAAAATCTTTATGGTTGCCGAACTATTTTAAGGGGTGATTTTTATGGCCAAAAAAGGACAAAAATTTAAGCATTATCCATTTGACTTGACTTGTAAACTCTTCTTGGTACTCTTTACGTTGAAACAGGTCAATTTGACAGAGTAAAGAATTGTTTTCTTACAGCATAACTTTAAAAAATCAAATATCCAAAGAGTATTTGTTCGTATCCGCTTATACACAACCAGGTCTTCTTTATATGAAGTCGGAACAATGGGAAAATGCCCAATCATCTTTCGAAAAGGCTATAAAAGTTGGACAAAAGACAAATGACATTCTCAGATTCATTAAAGCACTCTCAGCACTTCGCGATTGCTTCTATCAACAAAAAATGTATTCAAAGGCAATCGTTCCCTATAAAAAAAGCAATCAGGTTAACGGAAACACATAATTTTAAAGTCCAAATTCAAAATCTGCATCTGGTATCTAATGAAGAAATATTATGAAACGAAAGAGAAGCTTTCTATTTAAGAATAGCTTCTCTTCCTGGGTCTATTTGGTTTGCCTTACCATTTCATCAAACTCGGACAAGATTTTCGCCGAAGGTTTTGCAGTCAACAAGCTGACAATAATAATCGCCACCGTACAGGCCAGGAAGCCGGGAATCATTTCGTAAATTTCCGCGAATGCCTCAATCTGTTCCCAAACAATTACGGTCAGGGCACCGGTGACCATCCCTGCGAGGGCCCCCCATTTATTCATCCGTTTCCAATACAGGCTTAAAAGCACCACGGGGCCAAAAGCAGAGCCAAAACCGGCCCAGGCATAACCCACCAGATTCAAAATCGTTTCATTCGGGTTTAACGCCAGAAATAATGCAATCATGGAAACAATCAACAAGGATAACCTTCCAACCAGCACCAGTTCCCTGTCTGAAGCTGATCGGCGCACGAAAGCCTTGTAGAAATCTTCTGCCAATGCACTTGCAGTTACCAGCAGTTGCGAAGAGATGGTACTCATGATCGCAGCCAGAATGGCAGCCAGCAAAAACCCGAATATGACCGGGTGAAACAGCACATCAGACAGCACAATAAAAACGGTCTCCGGATTGGCCAATGTCTGGCCTGTTTGATGGAAATAGGCAATTCCAAGCAGCCCGGTCAACATCGCACCAACAATGGAAAAAATCATCCATCCCATGCCGATCCGGCGGGCGCTCTTCATTTCCTTTACCGAAGTAATAGCCATAAACCGGACAATGATGTGCGGCTGTCCAAAGTACCCAAGCCCCCAGGCAATGAGGGAAATAATACCGATGACACTTGTCCCTTTTAACGCATCAAGCAAGCTGGGATCAATAGCGTTAATCTCCGTAAACGTCGGTTCCCATCCCCCTGTTTCCATGAGCGTAACAACCGGAACCAGGATCAAAGCGATAAACATGATTGTCCCTTGCACAAAATCTGTCCAGCTTACTGCCAGAAAACCGCCAAATAGGGTATACAGGATCACAACGCCGGCCGTTAACCAGACTCCCCAAGCGTAATCCATCTGAAAAGCCGATTTGAATAATTCCCCGCCGGAAACCATGCCGGAAGAGGTATAGAAGGTAAAGAACACAAAAATAACCAAAGCTGAGACAATTCGCAAAATACGGGATGAATCATGAAATCTATTTTCAAAGTAATCCGGAATCGTAATGGAATTATTTGCCATCTCCGTATAACTGCGAAGACGGGGGGCAACATAAAGCCAGTTCAAATAGGCGCCAATGGTAAGACCTACAACAATCCATCCGCTGCTAAGCCCGGCTACATACATCGCGCCCGGCAATCCCATGAGCAGCCATCCACTCATATCAGATGCCCCTGCACTCAAGGCAGTAACGGCTGGCCCCAGATTTCTCCCTCCCAACATATAGTCTGATAAATCTGAAGTCCGTCGATATGCGAAATATCCGATTCCAAGCATGCTAATCATATAAATACTTAATGAAATCACAATACCACCGTTCATCCAAGCCCCTCCTGCCTTGTTTCGTGATCGCTTGCAAGCCGGTTTTCCGTTTTCAAATTAATTTGAAATTATTTATTAAATTAATGATTTTCTATTATGCAATAGTATGTCATATTAGTTACATCTCGTCAATATTTTTAAAAGTAATATAAAAGCTGCAACCTTTTCTGAACTTTTGCCAGATGAAAAGGTTGCATTGGCTTTCAAGAAACAAACCGGTTTTTTCCAACAGGCAGTCAGCCCCCTTCCCCGGTCAGCTTTCCCAGTTTGCAGGCATGGAATGTTCAATCGTGCTGAAGTTTGACGGTTCTACATGAATATGTACATGGCAAATATTGTCGAAGCCGATCAGGTCTTCCTCAACCCGTTCAGTCAGATTGTGGCTTTCTTCCACTGGCAGGCATTGACTCCGATTGTCATTTCTATAAACACATGCGGGCCGTGATAACGGGCACGCAATTCCTTTACCTGATCAATCCCGTCCATCATCAAAACACGCAATTTGATCTCTTCCATCTTTTCCTTGTCAAAACCATCCATCAAACCGTCAATGGACGGCCGCCCGACTTTCCATCCCGTTTTCAGGATCATGACACCCACTACAATTGCAGCCAATGGATCTATCCAATGCCAGCCAATATTGGTTCCCACAGTTCGATGGCTGTTCCGATGCTTACCAGCGCATCCGACCGATTGTCCTGTGCCGCAGCATACAATGCCTGGCTGCCGGTTTTTTTACTCAAAATAAAATTGGCCATGGAAACGGCAAACAAAATGATTGCCGACCCGACAGATACATATAAAGCCCATGAATCAATGGAAGTCTGCCGGGGGACGAAGATTGCCTGGACAGCCCGAATACAGATCTCAATTGCCATAAAAAATCATGAAAAACGCAGCAACCAGCGTGGCGATGGTTTCCGCTTTGCTATGTCCAAATGGATGATTCTGGTCTGCCGGCTGTTGGGATACCTTTAATCCGATTAAAATAGCTACTGATAAAAAAATGTCAGAGATGTTGTTTAATCCGTCTGCAAACATTCCTTCCGAATGGGTTTGCAATCCGGCCCAACATTTTGAAAGGGACAAAACAATATAAACGGCAATGCTCAACCATGCCCCTTTCTGTGCCTGTTTTGGCGGGGGTAATTTCACCACGTTCTTTCACTCCTTCAACCTAAGCCCCTTCTATGATAATGTGCATAGCTTTTTTTAGTCCAGAGCAATATTTTTTCCCTTCTCCAGAAATGATGGTACAGATCTTTTTCTGATTCCAGACAAGTTTCCCGATTGTCCACAGGGATTCATAGAAGCATCGCCTATACTAATGTTATGATGAAATAAAAAGCATTGATGAATTAAGATAGGTGGGTATTCATATATGTGGAAAAAAGAAATCGTCCAAGATGCATGCCGTAAATTTCAAGGGGATGAAGCAACACTCAAATTACTGGGGGGATTTTACAAAAATGTTTACGAATATGAGCGGAACGGGACACCGTGCATTTTAAAACTGATCCCCATTGCGGCCAAAGACCGGAGCCAACTCTATTCGGAGCTGGAATGGATCTCCTATCTGCGCAAAAACGGAATCCCGATCCCCGAACAAGTATTGTCTGCCAATAGCCAGGCGGTAGAAACAATCATCAAATTACCCCTTCCTTTTTGCATTGTTTCCTTCAAAAAAGGAAAAGGGGAAAAAATAAACACTTCCAGTCCGGATGCCTGGAATCCCAGGCTGCTGCGCCTGATCGGGAAAATCATGGGAAAAATCCACTCCCTCTCCACCCGCTTCCATGCCGGGGAAACGGTTCCGTTCTTTGAAGAATGGAATGAGGGAGAAGTTTTTTACCGTGACTTATCGTATATAGAGGGTTGGATCACTGATCTTTTCAATGTTTTTAGACAAAAGATCAACACGCTTCCCCAAACGGAACAGTCATATGGACTGATCCACAATGATTTTCAGCCTGGCGGGTTTTTGGTGGATTCGAATGACAATATAACATTGTACGATTTCAGCCATGTCAAATATCATTTTTTTACATACGATATTGCAACGTTTCTGTTTCATGCGCTTGAATCCGTTCCCAAGGAGGTCCAAAACACATATAAACATCTCTTTTTGAATGCTTTCATGGAAGGGTATATTCTGGAACATCATTTGGAAAAAGGTTGGCAAGAGCAAATTGATCTGTTTTTGGAATACCGCAATCTCTTCTTGTATATATACCTGATGACTTCCGTACCCCCGGAAAAACTGGATAATCAGAAAAAGGAGCAATTAAACCTGCTAAAAAAACGTCTGGTCAGATTTCGTGCAGCACTCACCATGTAACCATCAATGGATAAAAAACGCCACCTGAAATAAAGAACCGTTCAGGTGGCTTTTCCATACTTATTGCAGGTAAGATCTGGGATTGACGGGTGATCCGTTTTTATGTACCTCAAAATGCAAATGGGGTCCGCTTGACCTGCCATTGTTCCCGACAGAGGCGATTTGCTGTCCCCTGGAGACTCGTTGTCCCGCACCTACAATCACTTGATAACGGTACATATGTGCATATAGTGTGGACAAACCGTTATTGTGCCTGATAATTACATAGATTCCATACCCGTTGGGGTCTGACCGGATCGATTGCACGACTCCGGACTCCGCTGCAAAAATGGGTGTGCCGACAGGACGGGGAATATCGATTCCCGCATGGATATGACTGCCACGGTTCTGTCCGTAATTCCAGTAAACCGTTCCCCGTGTGCTGGGGAAAGCGAGAATTCCGCCGCCTCCGCCAAAAGCTCCGGCATATTTTTGCAACAGATTTCTTTCTTTGGCTTCCAGCTGATCCAATTGATCTTTATACTTTGCCAGTTTGGCGTTAATCTCTTTCACTTTGGCTTCCGATTTTTTCAAAAGCTCTGCCTGGGCTTTCTTCTTGGCTTCCAAATCCTTTTTGTTTTTTTCCAGCGAATGCTTCATATCCAAATATTTATTAAAAACATCTGCTTGTTCCTTCATGAGTAAGCGGACAATTTCAAAGCGCTCCAGGAACTGGCTAAATGAGTCGGAATTTAACATATGCGACAAATAGGTGCCAGAGTCATGCACATACATTCTTCTTAAATGTTCACTCAAGACTTTTTCATGTTTGTCAACATGCTTTTGGTTGGCTGCAATTTTCTTGTTAAGTTCTGCGATTTGCTTGTCCAGATTGGTGATATCTGTTTCGATTTTTCCCAATTCTTTTTGGGTCTCTACTTTCAAGTCTTCAATTTTTTCCATCTCAGTTTCCGACTGTTTCTTCTGATCGCGAACATCTTCCAACTGTTTTTTTCCGCTGGTCTCCGCCTTCACCTGTTGAACGCCTACTCCCCATGCAACGGGAATTAAACTGAAAATTAATAGTATGGAAAGCAGTTTCTTGATCATCCATCTCTCCTCTTTAATCTTGTATTCTTGTTTTCTTTCGCTTACTATTTTACTATTTTACCAAATCCAATCCAAACACAACGGATTGAACCCCTTGAAACGCTTAAACAGTTCATGTTCCCCGGCCACGAATGTTCTTCAACTGCAATGGTTTTTACATCACTTCACTTCTGAAAATTAACCGGCGTTTATATAACGCCGCTTATGTATCTATCATTTTAAAGGATATCGAATCCCGGAAAAATAGTTATATATTACCATTCACAAAAATATAATATTTATATTTTCTGATCAATAATTTTATTATATTAAGGTGCTTTAGGTTTATTTTAATTTTTTATTTATTTCTCATGTATATTTTCTTAATTTTTATTAAATAAGCGATTGGCATAAAAACAAAGACTATCGAAGTTATTCGATAGCCAACCGTAAAAAAGTCTCTCTTATTTCTTGATGACCCTGATCAACATATCTTTTCCCGCTGTCACCGTGGATGGACCATTTGACCTATCAACCTTAAAACGGTCCCTATTCAGTACAATAATCGGTGTCATTACATCATAACCTTTTTCCGCAATCCGGGTGATCTGGACATCCGCCAGGGGAGCACCGGTTTTTATTTTGTCTCCGGGTGAAACTTTGAGATCAAAGCCTTCACCATTCAAACGGATGGTATCCAATCCAATATGAACAAGCAATTCCACTCCTTCTTCCGAGCGGAGGGTCATAGCATGTTTAGCCGGAAATATATGGACGACTTCCCCGTTGAGCGGAGAAACGATCTTCCCGTCAGAGGGACGGATGGCAATTCCGTCACCCATCATTTTTTGTGAAAATACTTGATCGGGCACTTTCTCCAAAGGAACTGCTTCTCCAGACAGGAGGGGCAATTACGGAAATGACAAATTTATTTGCCGGCTTGTTTTGTTCCTGTTCGAGAAAACTGAGAATCCGGTTTTTTATGGTGTCTGAATCTGGCCCAAAAATGGCCTGTATTCCGTTACCGACTTCCAATACCCCAGCCGCGCCGAGCGCCCTCAACTTTTCTTTATCCACATTTCCTTTGCTATAAACGCCAACCCGCAAACAGGTAATGCATGCATCCAAATGATGAATATTCTCTTTTCCGCCCAGCGCTTCAAGGATCGCATATGCTTCTCATTTGTTTCCGTTGCTGCTTTCTGTTTCGATTTCTGTTCGAAATCGGTTTTGGTATAAAGCCGGTTGGAATCCTCATCTCCTCGTCCCGGCGTAAGCAGGTTCCATTTCCTGATGGCCCATCGGAATACGACAGACATCAGCAACCCTGTGATAATAACATACCACCACGGTTCACCGACACCGGGTAAAATACCAAACAGGGTAAAATCGATAATTCCGGAACCACCGGCATATCCCACATTGACATCCAGGATGTACATAAGCATGAATGACAATCCGGCCATAAATGTGTGGAAAACATACAACAGCGGGGCAACAAACAGGAAAGTAAACTCAATCGGTTCGGTAATTCCTGTTAAAAAAGCAGTTCCGGCAGCAGTCAGCAATAATCCGCCTACTGCTTTTTTGTTTTCCGGTTTGGCCATATGGTACATCGCCAGGGCAACGGCTGGCAGGCCAAACAGGACAAATGGAAATTTCCCGGCCATGAATCGGCCAGCCGTTATTTGAACCAGATCATTGACCTGTTTATCGGCAAGCTGGGCCATATACATCGCCGTATCCCCGGATACAACCGTTCCGGTAAGAGTGGTATAGGTTCCGCCCACTTCCGAAAACCGGATGGGAATATAAAATATATGATGCAATCCAAACGGAATCAGGGCCCGTTCTACCATCCGTATATAAATGTCCTGGAAGAAATCAATATGTTAAGCGTGATTAATTCGTTATATCTGGTTTATTCCATATTTTTGAAACAGCACCTCTTTAAAAAAAACTCCTGACTGATGAAAGCACACTGGTAAAATACTTGTAAATCTGCGGCTCATGTGTCAGTCATCCGGTCTGTAAAAAAGATGCTTTTTTGTCTATCAATTGAACATAAGAAAAATATGCACTAAATTTAAAGTTGTATACGAATTTTTTGATTGTATACAATAGAATTCTGTCATTCATAAATCTATTGCGTCAAAAAACGGTTCTATCATCTCCATTCCTGCAGCAATCGGTTCATCAAGCTGAATTTATTCAATTAAGTTTTTTCTATGTATGTAGAGAGGTATTGTTAAATGAGAAGAAAAATAGCGAATGTGATTTTTTCTGTATTTTTTCTGGGCTCGTATCGAAGAAGAGCCGTTGGCGGTACACTTGGTGTTTTGCTGGGCATCCTGCCGATCGGCCATTCGGCATGGATCGCCGGATTAGTCCTGAGTCTCATCTTTCGCCTGAACCTGTTGGTTGTTTATGTCGGTATCTGCCTTTCCCTGTTATATTCACTTTTTGTCGTGGCAGCTTATCGGCTGGGACTTGACCGGTTTTTTTCCTCTCCTGATGACGTGGCCCTGCACATCATAACGGGAACTCTTTTTTTATTATTATGTTATCTGGCCTTTCGTCTCATTTATAGAGATGTGCATATCCGGAATTTACCCAATGACAGAAAAATGTTTGTTTTTCATGACCGGGGAAAAAGATGGACGTTTTTGAAAAGAACGTCACTGATTCTGGGGATTCTCTCCCTGGTCAGTCTGACTGTATTTGGCATTAGCCTGTACGATCATCCGATTGTCACTCCGTTTCTCAAGGATTCAACTTCTGAGTCCCCGATCCAGCCTGTCCGCCAGAAGCTGGATCCCTCGGAGAAACAGAAACCTCAGTTTGATGGAGTTGCGGGACAGGAAAACCAAAAAGACATCAAGACTTATGCTTATTATGTTCCCTGGGATTCAAAAGGATGGTTTGACTTGAACACGCTGGGGCATATCAAGGACATTGACGTACTTATTCCTGAATGGTATTCAATCAACTCAGACCTGGAGCTGGATATCAAACAGGATAATACGGTGGACCAGCTGGCCAAAAAACACCATGTTGAAATTATTCCCAGATTGAATAATTTTGCCGGCGAAGATTGGGATGGTTCTGCCATCCGCCGTATGCTGGCTTCACCGCAAAAACAGAATGCCTTGATCCGGCAATTGCATCAGGACGTTAAAAAACAGGGCTATGCGGGAATTAATATTTATTTTGAAAAAGTAAGGGCACAAGACAAGAAACGTTTGACACAATTCATGAAAGAATTGTCTTCTGTTTTCCATCGTGACGGACTGAAAGTGATCCACAGTGTTCCGGTTCATAACCCGGCTTATGACTACAAGACTCTCTCTGAATATGCCGATTATCTGGATATTATGCTGTACGAAGAACATGATGAAGAAGGCGAGCCAGGGCCCATCGCATCGTTCAACTGGGTGAAAGAATCTCTGGAAAACCTGCCGGTTCCTGCCTCCAAACGCATTATCAGTCTGGGTACATACGGATACGACTGGATTGTTGGAAGCAGCAGTTCTGCAGAACCCCTGACCTTCAATCAGGTGATGATGCTGTCAGACCGGCATGACCTGAATGTGGAATGGGACCAGGCAAGCAGCAATCCCTACCTTCGCTACAAAAAAGGAAATAATGAACACATTGTCTGGTTTCTGGATGCCCCCGCCTTTTTCAACCAGCTTCGCGTTGTCCATCAATACGGAGCAAAGGGAATTGCTTTCTGGAGGCTGGGCTCGGAAGACAAAGCCATTTGGGATTTGCTGGATGGGGACAAGAACGCCGTCTCAAAAATGCTGCAGGTAAGCAACCCGATTCCCGAATATGAGGGACAAGGGGAAATCCTTTATGTTACGGAAAGATCCAAGGCAGGCAGCCGTTCGATTATGCAGGGAAGCGGAAACTGGATTGAACATGTCGACTACCAGTCCCCCTCGGCTCCACTCCAGGTTCGGAGATATGGCAAAGTTGGAGAGAAAAAAATCGCCCTGACTTTTGACGACGGGCCTGATTCCACCTATACTCCACAAATTCTGGATATTTTGAAGGCACACAATGTAAAAGCTTCTTTTTACATTACAGGGAAAAATGGTGTTTTAAACCATGATCTGGTAGAGCGGCTTTACAAAGAAGGACATGAAGTCGGCAATCACACCTATTCCCATCCGCATCTGGGACAAATTCACCCGATCCTGGTGCAGTTGCAATTGCATTCGACACAACGCCTGTTCCAGGCTTTTACCGACCACACCATGACCACTTTCCGACCGCCCTATCAGGTGGAATCCGAACCCCAAACCCTTGATGAAATCCGGGCAATGGAACGGGGACGCCTGAATAATTACACGATGATCAGCAAAAACATTGAGACATTTGACTGGCAAAATCCTCCCAGCAGCCAGATTACCGATCGAGTCATGAAACAGCTGAACCTTGGGCATATTGTACTGCTTCACGATTCAGGCGGTGATCGTTCCGCAACCGTAAAAGCCCTTCCCGTTATAATCGAGAAACTGAAAGCTGAGGGGTACCAGTTCGTAACGGCCAGTGAGCTGACTGGAAAAACTAGAGATCAGATCATGCCGCCGATTCAGCCGGAAGAAAAGATTTATATGCCTTTTGTCAAGGCGGTATATACTGTCTGGGGCCTAATTCAGCACAGTTTCACCTTCCTGATCTATACCGGGATCGGAATCGGATTTGTCCGCGTTGCCTTTTTGATGTATTTTTCCTTCCGGCAGCGGATCAAGTTTAAACGGCGCGTACAATGGCTGAACCGGGGAGCGGAACTGCTTCACTTCAATCCGATGGTGAGTGTGGTCATTGCTGCCTACAATGAGGAAAAAGTGATCAATAAAACCATTCATTCCGTATTGGAGAGCAGATACGCCCCGCTTGAAGTAATTATTGTCAATGACGGGTCTACAGATGAGACAGAAGCGGTAATCAAAAAGGAATTTGCCGGCAATCCCCAGGTGCGGGTTATCACGCAGCCCAACAGCGGCAAGACCGCAGCCATTAATCGGGGTTATCGCTTCGCCGAAGGGGAAATTATTGTATCCATCGATGCAGATACCCTGATCGCAAAGAATACGATCCCCCTTCTGGTCAGACATTTCCAGGATGAAAGGGTTGCCGCCGTTTCAGGAAATGTAAAAGTGGGAAACATCACAAACCTGATTACCCTCTGGCAACATGTGGAGTATATCACCGGTTTCAATCTGGAAAGACGGGCTTTTGATGATCTCAACTGTATCCCTGTCGTTCCGGGAGCAATTGGCGCATGGCGCAAAAAGGCGGTGGAAGAAGTGGGTTACTTCAAGCATGACACACTGGCTGAGGATACCGATATTACCATTACACTATTGCGCCACGGGTACAAAGTGGAATTTGAAGTGCTTGCGCTTGCCTACACTGAGGCGCCTGAAGACCTGAAAAGTTTGATTAAACAGCGTACCCGCTGGATTTACGGAACTTTGCAATGTCTGTGGAAACACAGGGGCGCTCTTTTCTCCAGAAAGCAAAAAGCACTGGGATTTATTTCACTTCCCAACATGTGGATTTTCCAGTATGGTGTACAGACTTTTTCCCTATTCGTCGACCTGCTCTGCATCTTAAGTCTGTTCACTGAACATGCCTTAACCACGATGATGTTCTATGCCGCCTTTCTGCTGTTCGACCTGATGGCTGCCTATTTCGCCTTTCAATTGGAAAAGGAAAGTCCCAAGCCGCTCATCTGGCTGTTTATCCAGCGCTTTGTATACCGGCAACTGATGTCTTATGTTGTGCTCCGTTCTTTCTTTTTTGCCTTCAAAGAAGTATCAGTCGGTTGGAACAAGGTCATCCGAAACGGGCATGTCCAACTGGATAAAGCAACGCCGGTTAAAAAAATGGGATAAATACAGGAACCCCCCTTCATCTTTTCTGAAGGGGGGTTTGGTATAAACAACAAAAAAACCAGTTTTCCTAAAAAAGAAGACGCAATCACAAGTATAACAACCCGAAAGAGAAGATTTCCAATACAAAGGATTTTGGGCAACTGAACTAAAATTGAATTTATTGAGAAACAGTTATCAAACCAATATCTGCCCTGAATCTGTTCCTCTTGTACCCTGATAATTAGATTCAACACTCCTTCGATTTGTAATTTTCATCGTCAGAGTACAAACAGTTGCTGCTGTCTCAGAAAACAAATCCCGCAGTGCAACTGATTAAATCTTGACGTGTTCAGCAATCACAATATTTCGATATACCCTTCTGTTCCATTTACGCGAATTCGTTGCCCATCTTTTATCAGTTTGGTGGCATATTCTACTCCGACAACGGCTGGCAAGCCATATTCACGTGCAATAACTGCTCCATGGGTCATCAGTCCGCCAACTTCGGTGACCAAACCTTTTATTAATACAAACAATGGTGTCCAGCTGGGGTCAGTAAAGGAGGTGACTAATATATCTCCATCTTCCAGATCAGCTTTCCAACATGGAAACGAACACAATCAGCTAAAACCATTTATTTGCTTTCAACGGTGAACTGAAACGCTGTCCACTTTTGATAACTTTCACCTGCATTCAACAGTGCCGTCGGAAAACCGGCATGATGCAAAGAAGCGGGAGAAGCCTGCGTTTCAAAACAGACTCCCAGATATTTCCGTGATTTCCCTTCAGCCAGCTCCAACCCTTCATCCAGGTTATTGGAGGTATACATCACCATTCCCGGCTGGTTGGTCCGGATTGTCAGAACCCTGCCGCTGGCTTCGTCTTTTACGGTTACTTTCCCCTGTTCATTGCTGTTAAAGATGAAATAATGGTCATATCCATTTCCAACAATTTTATTTTGTCCGGATCCGGCCATTATTCCTTCACCCAGCTTTCTTCCGGCTGCAAAATCAAACAATGTCCCCTGTGTTTCCAGGATTTTGCCTGTTGGAATCAGCTCATGGTCCAGTTCGGCAAATCGGGAACAATTCATTTGAACCACATGATTGTGAACCGGTTCTTTTAAATTTCCTGTCAGATTAAAATAGGAATGGTTGGTCAGGGCAATGGGTGTCTTCTGGTCTGCAGTTGCTCTGTATTCAATCACCAGCTGATTGTCATTGTTCAACTTGTAAATCACAAGCACCTTGACATTTCCGGGATATCCGTTTTCTCCATCCCTGCTCAGATAACTCAGTTCAAGCCCGATTTCCCCAGGTGATTCAAATGGATTTGCCTCCCAGAGCACATGGTGAAACCCGTTTGAACCGCTGTGCAAATGGTGGCAGCCATCATTTTTTTCCAACCGGTAACGCTTTCCGTCCAGTTCAAAACAGGAATTTTTGATCCGGCCGGCCACACGCCCGATCAACGCCCCCAAAAAATGGGGATTCACTTCATAATCCCGATAATTTTTATATCCCAGGACAACATTTTCCCGCTTCCCGTTTTGATCGGGAACAAGGATTTTTGTAATGATTCCCCCATAGTTCAGAATTTCCACCAACATGTTCCGGTCATTGACCAGTCTGAAAACTCGCCTGTTTTTTTTAATTTTTTCCCATTCAATATTCATGTGATCAGCTCCGATGTTGCTTTGGAAGAGAAATATGCCGGTTTTTGATCCACAGTTTTTCCAGTTGTTCAAGGGTCTTTCCTTTTGTTTCAGGAACCAATTTGAGTACGAAAATGGCGGAAAGAACACTCATTACCCCATAGAACCCATAGGTTAATGCCCCGCTGAATTCAATCATGGACGGATAGGTTGAGGAAATGAAGAAGTTGGCTGCCCATTGCGCCGCAACCGCAATGGCCATAGCCTGTCCACGAATTTTGTTGGGAAAGATTTCAGAGAGCAATACCCAGCAGATGGGACCCCATGACATCATGAATGAAGCTGTATAGAAAATGATAAAGATCAGTGTCCAAAGGCCAAAAACATCGAAATAGGCTAGTGTTGCCACTCCAAACATTCCAATGGCCATTCCGACCGAACCGGAGATTAACAGCGGTTTTCTTCCCCATCTGTCTACGGTTTGAATGGCAACAATGGTAAATATGACATTTACGATCCCCATAACAACGGTTTGAACCATCGAGGCATTTTGCCCTGCTCCCATCGTTTCAAAGATACGTGGTGCATAGTACAGGGCGACATTGATCCCGACAAATTGCTGGAACACGGACAGCAAAATACCGACGATGACAACCACTTTCCCGTAGGAAAACAGTTTTCCGGTTGTCTGTTGCTTGCTTAAAGAGAGCTGGATATCTGACAGAATTTCTTTTGCTTTTTCTCTGGAACCGTTGATTTTCTCCAGAATATTGAATGCCTGACTATCATCTTTCCTGGAAACCAGAAAACGGGGCGTTTCAGGGACAAGGAACAGCAAAATAAAGAATAAAAGCGCAGGTATGGTTTCTGAAGCAAACATATATCGCCAGCCCCGGTCAACAATCCATGCAAAAGATTGGCCGTTGGCAATACTCCAGTTCACAACATATACCACCAGTTGCCCAAAGATAATGGCAAATTGGTACCACGAAACCAGTCTTCCGCGAATATGCGCAGGAGCAATTTCCCCGATATAGGTTGGAGAGGTCGCAGATGCCAGCCCGACACCGACTCCCCCCAGAATCCGATACAAGTTAAGCATGATCAGTACCCCAAATGTTGGTTCCCCCACATTGAAAAACAGGAATTCCGGATAAGCAGACCCCAAGGCTGACAGGATAAATAAAACGGCAGCCAGCATCAGGGTATTTTTCCTCCCGATCCGGTTTGAGAAAAATCCGGAAATGATTCCGCCGATAATACAACCGATCAGAGCGGAAGAAACAGTTAATCCATGAGCAAATGAGCCAAGTCCCAGACTGTTGATCATATAAACTTCAATCGCTTGCTCTGCTCCTGAAATTACCGCAGTATCATATCCGAAGAGTAAACCTCCCAGGGTGGCAACCAATGTGATGGCTGCAACATACAGGGTATTCTTATTAATGCTCATCTTTTTCAAGAATAAGACCCTTGGCTGAAAAAGGGCTCTTAATCTTTTCCTCCTATCCACTTAAAAGAGTTGAAACAGTTACATTGATCTCCAAAGTACAGAATTCTGTTTTCTAATTCCTGTATTCCATCAGTTCTTTATTCAATAGAGCGGTAGCCGGATAAATTATTTTGTATAAATTGAACAGATTTTTATATTTCTCGACATTTTCTTCAATCGGATCGTAAACCTTATCCACTTTCAAAAACTGATCGCCACATTCCTGAAGGGTGGCAAACCATCCGCAGCCATACGCAGCCAGCATGGCAGCCCCCATGCCCGGCCCCTGCTCACTGGAAAGTTTTACAATCCTGGCGTTGAAAATGTCCGCCTGTATTTGCAGCCAGGTTTCATTTTTGGCTCCACCTCCAATCGAAACGATGGTATCAATCTTTTTGCCGTGCTCACGAAAAATTTCAACCGACTCATTTAACGAAAAAGTGATTCCCTCCAGAACCGCACGGACAAAATGCTTCAGCTGATGGGAACTGTCCATGCCGATGAAACTGCCGCGGATGTTTGCATCCACATGGGGGGTCCTTTCCCCGACAATATATGGAGTAAAAAGCAGCCCGTTTGAACCAATCGGCACCTGATCCACATCCGCCAGCAATTCGTCAAATCCGGCCCCTTTGGCAAAGACGTTTTTAAACCAGGACAAGCTGTATCCGGCAGCCAGGGTAACTCCCATGGTGTAATATGAGTCAGGTGCACTGTGGTTAAAGTAATGAACTTTCCCGGCAAAGTTTTTATTCCCGTCGGGTTCATAAGACAGGAAAACACCGGAAGTGCCGATGCTAACCATCGATTTTCCGTCCTGCAATATCCCGGCCCCGATCGCTCCGCATGCATTGTCAGCCCCGCCCGCAAAAACACGTGTTAAAGTTGACAGACCTGTAACTTTGGCAATTTGAGGGGTAATCGTCCCAACTTCTTCATAGGATTCTGTCAATGGCGGGCAAAATTTATCATCGATTCCCAACAGGCCGCAAATTTCATTGCTCCATTTTTTCTCAGTAATATCAAGCAACAAGGTACCTGCCGCATCGGAATATTCCGTGTGCAGTTTTCCGGTCAGCCGATAGCGTACATAATCTTTTGGCAAAACAAACGTTTTCGCTTTGCGGTACACATCCGGTTCATTATTTTTCACCCAAAGAATTTTGGGCAATGTAAATCCTTCAAGGGCCGGATTCTTGGTGATTTGAAGCAAACGTTCTTTCCCGACCCCCGCATAGATCTCCTGACACTCACTGGTCGTACGGGTGTCATTCCAGAGAATGGCGTTACGCAACACCTGGTTATTTTCATCAAGCAAAACGAGCCCGTGCATTTGCCCGGAAAAGCTGAGCCCTTCAATATCCTCCGGATTACAATCACCGTATTTCAGGAGATCAGACAGTCCGGCAACTGTCTGATCCACCCAGTCTTCGGGATTTTGCTCGCTGTATCCCGCTTTTTCCTGGATTAATGGGTATGGTTTTGATACTTCCCTTGCCACTTGCCCATTCTGATTCACCAGCAATATCTTGACTGCGCTGGTCCCCAGATCCACCCCAATTACGTATTTCATGGCAAACTCCCCATTCGTTGCATATTCACACCTTATTTACAAGCATTCAGCAAATACCGGTTGATGAT
>NZ_JACEOL010000005.1 GCF_013868055.1 Thermoactinomyces mirandus
ATTGATGGAACAACTCGAAGAGCTCGTTCTTCAAATCCCGGGATCAGCACAAATGCTAACGATTCCTGGTGTAGGATTTATCACTGTGGCAGGTTTTCTGTCGGAGGTCGGAGACCTCCAACGTTATGAACATTCCCGCCAAATCCAAAAGTTAGCAGGGTTGAGTCTGAAAGAAAATAGCTCAGGTAAGCGCAAGGGCAGAACCCGGATCACGAAAAGAGGTCGCCCACGCTTACGAGCATTACTGTTTCGATGCGCTTTGCCACTTGTAGCCAAAAATCCAGAGTTTAAAGCTCTTCATGCTTATTTTACAAAGCGTGCAAACAACCCATTGCATAGAAAGCAGTCATTAATTGCTTTATGTTGTAAGCTCATTCGTATTTTGTTCGTACTCGGACGCAAACAAATCCCCTATGATGCGGCAAAGCTCCAAGGAGCTTTGCATCAAGTTCAATTACAGGAAGTAGCTTAATTTCTTTTTTCTCGTTTTCTTTACAAGTATGAAGCGCGGAGAAGCTGAGTCTTATCTTTA
>NZ_JACEOL010000062.1 GCF_013868055.1 Thermoactinomyces mirandus
GGTCTTGCCTAATTCAATCCCACGAAAGTCTACAGCCCTTGCAATGTGCTTGTGTTTAGCAATATCTGCGCCTATGATTAAAGTCGATTCGTTGATTTGCTCAATTTTACGATTTTGCTTATACTTCAATTTGGGTACCTCCTTCGCTATTTAAGGGTCCACTGGCCAGTGGGACACCTCGTATGTTAGCAGGAGGTACTTTTCTTTTTCAACCCCCTTTGTTTTTCAAATACAGGAATGCTCTCTTTATATTTTGAATAAATTTCCGGACTGAAGGTGAGGTTATGGGTTTTTTTTGTTGGATTAAAACTGTACAAATTACCAAGGTTATTTTTTCCATATGTGTATTAATCTATGCTATTTCCTTTCTAGTGGGCTTTGCTTTAGCACCAGAAATTACTGTTATCCCAGATGAAAAAACTGAAATTGAGGTGGATTTTCTAAATATATTTTTTCAAAATACCAAGGTTTCTTTTTTGCTTATCGTACTAACACCCTTAACTTTCGGATTGAATATTCCTATTATATTGGGAATGAATGGAGTGATATTAGGCACTGCCGTAGGTAGTACCCAAAATGTTTCTCAACTAATGGGATTAATTCCTCATGGAATAATAGAAGTTCCATTACATTTATTTTCTGCCGTAGTTGGATTGAAGGTTCTAAAACACTTGATTTTAATGGCCATAAAAAATGAAAAGAAGATAAATTATCTTCTCATAAATAGGCTTATATCTAGTATGTTTGTAATTATTACAGGCTTATTTTTTGCTGCTCTTATCGAAGCTTATATTACACCAGTCATATTCAACTGGTGTAGATAAAGGAGATGGTTATAATGAGTCTAAAACTCAAACAAGAGGAACATACCAAGCTGGACCAAAAAAATGTTCATTCTGATTCAATGTGGAAAAAGATTAGTGGAATTATTGTATCACCTGTGCAAGTATTTTCAAGTTTTTCTAGCAAAAAAGAACCTTTTGTTAAATTATTACTTCTCATTGCTATCCTCAATGTTGTGTTTTCAGTTTTTATAACATTTGAACTCGAATTAGACAAAACCATTATACAATCGCAACAATTGTCATCTGATGAAGTTGAATTAGCTTTAAAATATGCAAAAATTGGAACCTTAATTAGCTCTGTAGTCATGGGTTTTTTTGCTCCCATTATATCTATACTATTTCAAGCATTACTTCTTACACTAATTATGCTATTCGCTTCAAAGGAATCTGGTTCATATAGACAAGTATTAGCTGTAACCACTTATAGCTATATGCCAATATTGATCAATAGCATTCTTAATATGGTAATAATTGGTTTCGGAATAATTGATGCTAATATGTTACTTCAAGAATTTAGCGGCAAATTAGTTAGTTTGCAAATATTATTTGATGATCTAGCTCCAGTTTATTCTCAGATACTATCTAACATTGAACTGTTTTCTATATGGTCTGTCGTCCTTATAGGGTTAGGTTTATCAAAAGTTTATAATATGAAAACCAAAAAAGGATTGTTGATATCTGGATTCCTGTGGTTAGTAACTACAATTGTGTCTGCAGGATTTACTCTAATTGTTACTTAATAAATATTCGTAAAAAAGGGGACAGGGATTCTTTGGGGTTATTCCTTTAATTTGGATGGAGGAAAGTGCACATAATGAACTATAAAAAGATACTGATTATCGTGGGAATTGGATTGGCTATTTGTAGTACAGTTCTAATTGCTGTTTACCGTACTACTAAGGTAAAATTATCTGTTAACACTGTGACCATGCAGAAGACTAATTTTCATGAATCAATCCTAGTCTCGGGTAATCTGGAATCAAGTAATGTTCAAAACGTTTATAAGCCAGTGGCAGGAAATGAAGTTGAGCGTATATATGTGAAACCAGGTGATGCAGTCCAAAAAGGTGAGCCGCTTGTGAAATTTAAACCCTCTAATAAAGAAAATTTTGAGCAGGTAAAATTGGAAGTGGAAAGGGCGCAATTAAACCTTAAAGTCCTAAAGAACCAGCTTAATGCATTGCGTTATAATAATTCCAAAAGCAGAACACAACCGCCCGCTAAAAATGATGATGGCAAAACAGATACACCACAAATACCACCGCCCGCTGAAAATGATGATGGTAAAACAGATACACCAGAAACACTAACCCCTGTTGAACAAGAAGAATATAAACAGCAGACAAACATAAATAAATTAACGTCTTCTCCCTCTAGCATTCAGGAGATTAGTTATAATCCAGCTATGGAACAATCAGAAACTGAGTTGATTGGTCAAATCCAAATGGCCGAGTTGGAATTAAAACAGGCAAAGGAAAAGCTAAAACAGACCAAGTCATTACTAAAAGATTTAACTATACGTAGTGAACAATCCGGTGTTGTTATATTTGTAAATTCCTTAGCACAAAAAGAAGAGGAAACTGATCCGCTTATTACTGTTGCTGACCTCAAAAATTTAATTGTAACTGCACAAGTATCGGAATACGATATCTTGAAAGTTAAGGAAAATCAGAGAGCTATCGTGCGTTCTGATGCCTTACCCGACAAAAAATGGGTTGGCAAGGTAAACGAAATAGGGTTTATTCCAAGAGAAGCTAATACAATAGAGGATTCGCAAAAAATTACTTATCCAATTAAAATTCTCCTTGATGAACCGCCAACTATTAAGTTGAGATCACGACTATTGGTGGAAATTATTTTATCTGAGAAAAATGTACTTTCCCTCCCCGATGAAGCAGTAGTAAAAGAAGGGAAGAAGGATTATGTTTTTATTATTCGAGGAAACAGAGCCTTCAAACGTGAAGTGATCGTGGGGAAAAGGAGGAAAGGGCGGATTGAAATTATTTCCGGTTTGAATATAGATGAAAAGGTAATTGCAGATCCTCCTGCAAATTTAAAGGACGGAGTGGAAGTGACGTTCAGGTGATACAAGTTCATAATCTCTATAAATCATACGGCCTGGGCAAGCTGAGTTTAAAAGTTCTTAGAGCAATTGACCTAGTAGTAGATAAAGGCGAATATGTAGCTATTATGGGGCCTTCTGGTTCAGGAAAATCTACACTCATGAATATATTGGGTTGTTTAGACCGCCCGACAAAAGGCAAGTACTATCTGAAAGGCCTTGATGTTTCTAAAATGAAGGAACCAGAATTAGCTCAAATCCGCAATCGAACAATCGGTTTTATATTTCAGCAATTTCAATTAATCTCTTTCATGAGTGCTAAAAAAAATGTGGAACTCCCTTTAATTTACTCCGACAAACCTGCTAAAGAAATTCACAGACGTGCAATCTCTTCCTTAGAGAGGGTAGGATTAGCCAACTATTTAAATCATAAACCATTTGAATTGTCGGGAGGTCAACAACAAAGAGTTGCAATAGCACGTGCTCTTGTGAACAATCCGGAACTTTTATTGGCTGATGAACCAACTGGATCCTTAGACACAGCATCGGGTCAAGTAGTTCTTGACCTTTTCGATGAATTACATCGGGAAGGAAAAACTATAATCATGATTACTCATGACTTTGAAATAGCTAAGCGAGCGGAGCGTCAAGTTTACATTCGAGACGGACGAATCCTTACAAAGGAGGGATTTGTCCGGTGATTTTTTGGGAGAATATTAGAATGGCCCTCGATGCTATTTTTGCTCATAAAATGCGATCCATCTTAACTATTTTGGGTATTGTTATCGGTGTATCTTCAGTTATTGTTATTGTTGCTATCGGCCAAGGTGGAGCTGCAAAACTGTCTAAATCTTTTACGGGGCGGAGCAATTCTATCATCATTATTCCAAGTAGCGAGATGTTAAAAAAATCAGGTGGAGTTATTTCTCCAGACTTTTTTACACAAGAAGATATTCAAGAATTACAACACATCGATGATGTTGAAAGCGTAGTGATAAAGTATTTCGAAACAGCAACTGTATTTTATCAAAAACAGAATGCAGAAGGGATTATGGTAGTTGGAATTAACAGTAATGATACTCTGGAAGAGGAAAATATTGAGGTGGTAAGGGGCCGGTCCTTTGAAACTTCAGATTATGGAGGTAACTGCGTTGCCTTGATGAGTCTAGAAATGGAAAAACAGCTTTTTAAAGAAAGAAATGGGATTGAAAAAATAATTAGGATTAAAAACCAACCTATAGAAGTGATCGGAATTGTAGAAAAAAAAGATGATTCCTTAATGATGAATACAGCAGGTGTTTACATGCCAGATAAGGCTTGGACAAAAGTCTTTGGTAAATCAAACATTTCCCAACTTACACTAAGAATTAAAAAACCAGATGCGATTAAACGGGCTGGTAATAAAGCCATAGAGATTTTAAATAAGAATCATAACACCCAAGGGGATTACGAAGTACAAAATTTAGAAGAGATTGAAAAGGGTATTGAAGTAGTGACCAATACAATGACAATTGTTATTGGAAGCATTGCTGGTATCTCGCTTTTGGTGGGTGGTGTGGGAATTATGAATATAATGCTAGTTTCTGTAACTGAACGAACCCAAGAGATCGGTATTCGTCTTGCGTTGGGAGCAACTCGCTCGAATATATTAATACAATTTCTAACTGAAGCAATTACCCTATCTCTATTAGGAGGAATAGTCGGTTTACTGATTGGAACCGGAGTTTCCAACTTAATAAATTTGTTCACACCATTTCCAACTCTTGTTTCGTTTCCAGTTGCTGTGGGTACCCTTTTATTTTCAGTGATACTTGGTATTGTATTTGGAATTCTACCTGCAGAAAAAGCTTCTAAATTGGATCCAATTCAATGCTTAAACAGAAACTGAAAATATTTTTATAAATTATACCTTTTCCTGTAACTGTGTTATTACAATATAGTGAGGATACAGCTAGCTGTTTTGAAGACCCAATCCGGGACGTTTTTTTCTGTCGTTCGGGATTTATTCGGTTGAATCCCCTTGCTGACCTCATCGAGTAAGTCACCGATTATAGAATAGAAAGTGGTGACGATCCAAGAAGGAAAGGGTAAAGACTACCGAGTTGAACTCATGAATTCGGACTAAGGCTGTCGAAGAAATGTCATCGGTTTCGGTTATAATTAGATTGACCATCAAAGCGGATGTGCGCAAGCGGAGAATCGCTTTGATGAAAATTAAGTAAGCGAAAATAAAATCCACCTATTCGATGATGGTGAGCTGAAATATGCTACTGCATTAAATACACGACAAGTAAGGGGGATCGAAGGAGACAAAGGAAAGAATGGATCCAGCTCCTTCGGATCTTTCAGATTTTTTAGTCGGTCATTTTCTCAAGAGCCAGGTGAGATAGGCAAAGGGTTTCTTTGGCTGTTTCTACTGTTTCAATTCGGTAGATCTCCCTTCACTAACTTTTTCTTTCAATACCACAGTTGATGCTGGGGTATTCCCTGCCTTTTGCACCACTCTGATCCGTTCCAAAATCGCCCTTGTTTGATATTTCAGGAGGATTGTTTCATGCTTGGAAAGGATTCCTATGTGGAAACAATTTGACACTTACGAAAAACACCAACAGGAACATTTTATAATGTGCAATGCCGGATTATTTATACCGATGTTGGAAGATTATCCTTTATGATAGCAACCGTCACATTAAAAAGATCACTAAGAAAAAGCTGGACAAAATTAACCGAAGAGATGGAAAAAGAGTATGCAATGAGAAAAAATCAGGAGATGGCCATTTGAATAAAAAAGACTTGAGTTCCTTGCAGTTCTCAAGTCTTTTTTACTCCTACTATCCGCTAAAAAATGCAATGACTCCAATTACTGGAAGGATGAAGGCCCAATACTCCATTTTAATTCAAACAGGCTGTGTTGCCGGTTTATTATTACCTCTTCACCTGTTTCTTTATCAATAAATACATTACCTTCAGATCGATTCAAATATTTTCCCAGTTGTCATATCACCAGGGCAGCAGCTAAAAATCCAGCCATGGTAAAAATTCTTCTTGTCATTATACCATCAGCGTCAGTATTCAGCATCTCTATGACCAGTTGTACTAATGCCTGGAACAATGCCGCGATGATAATTACTAAAATGCCCCATCCTCTCCAAACAATCATATGATTTCCTCCTGCTTTATTAAATAAGTATATTTAATAGAGATATACGGGGTATAGGGGCAGAAAGTCAGAAATAAAAATGAAAACCCACTTCTTGTACACGAATCCCCAATTTATTTTTGATTAAGTATTTCTTCCACTGCCAAGAAATTGACTTGAAGTTATCACATGTGTTTTGCCTAGGACTCCGTAGATTCCTGAAGATCATGAGCTTTTCCGTGATGCTGAAAGTGCATGAGCAACAAACACAAACCTTCGAGTTCTATAAACTTTCCTGTTTGAAAAATTGCGGTAAAAATTCTTTATGTGCTTCCAGCATTTCGTCCAAAATGATTTTAGCTTTTTTGTCACTTGTAATAAGTGGATTTATACAAAGAGCTAATAATGCTTTTTCATATGAACCGGTAACAGCAGCTTCAATTGCTGCCAATTCAAAAGACTTGATCTGCTGGATCAGTCCATTTACCGAGTAGGGAAGTTCACCAATCGGAAGCGGAACAGGCCCTTGTCTTGTAACGATACAGTTAATTTCAACGACCGTATCGTGCGGAAGAGAGGTAATGGCTCCTTCATTGCGAGTGTTCAGGGTTTGAACATCACCTTTATCATTGTATATGGAAGAAATTAAATTACAAGCAGCATCACTGTAATAGGCTCCTCCGCGTTTTTCCAGCTGCGGTGGTTTGATATCAAGATCAGGATTTTTATACAGTTCAAATAACTCATCTTCCAATTGTTTCACAACTTCAGCACGGGTCCTGCCATGTTTGAATTCTTCCAATTCGTTTTCAAGTATTTCACTGGTTTTATAATAATAGCGATGATAAGGACTTGGTATTAGCCTTAAAGCTTTAATAAATTCTTTTTCCCAGGGGAGCGGAATAATATTTTTCATAGTTACCTGGTTGTCGGGATCGGCTAATAATTCTATTACCTCCTCCAGTCTTGACTCACCACTTACGTGAACATCAAGTCCATACGACATATGATTTAATCCGCCAAAAATAATTGTTAGCTGATCATATGGAACATCTAATAATTTGGCAACAGTCATCTTCATGTTAATTGGCACATTGCAGACACCGATTACTTTTTTGTGCCGACTGTATTTCATGACAGCTTCAGTTACCATCCCTGCAGGATTTGTAAAATTGATTAACCATGAATCGGGGCATAACTCCGTCATTTCTTCTGCAATATCCAATAATACCGGAATTGTTCGAAGGGCTTTGAACAGACCACCTGCTCCATTTGTCTCTTGACCAATCATGCCATGTTTTAAAGGTATCCGTTCATCTTTAATCCTTGCTTCCAGTAAGCCTACACGCATTTGAGTTGTGATGAAATCTGCATCCTTTAGAGCTTCTTTTCGGTCCAGTGTCATATGGATTTCTATAGGTAAATTGGCCCTTTTTACCATTCGTTTTGCCAAATTCCCGACAATGTTCAGTTTTTCTTTTCCTGCTTCTGTATCAACCAACCATAGTTCCCTGACCGGAAGTTCCTTATATCTTTTTATTAATCCTTCGACAAACTCCGGTGTATAACTTGATCCTCCGCCAATTGTGGCTATTTTAATTCCGTATTTACTCAAGGATATCTCCTCCAAATACAAAAGTCATTAAAGCGCTTGTAGCAAAACCGACCACTATTGATAGCAGTATTCTTTTTTTTAACAACAGCCTGTCATTTGTTTTTCCATCGATTTTTGACAGGACGATGCTCATCCCTATTGAAGAAGATATTCCTGCGGCCAAAAAATAACTCATTGTTTCAGACAGATGAATGTACTTGAGAGGGGCAGGAATAAATAAAATACCTGAAAATAGAATCGTAACAAATACAAAAACACCTTTAAAACTAATGCGCGGTAATATTCTTGGTCGGTTCATAATGACAAACCTCCTGTGCTGAAGAAAAAAGGGGAATCATTGGATTCCCTGATTATTATGATCGTTTATCATTTATGCATTTTCTTGCTCCATAGCAAGCATTTTTTTGTCATATAGTTTTAAGAATGGTAGATAGATAACCATCGATATAGCAATGTTTACAAAAACGAGAATAATAGAACGCCAATCTCCGCCGGTTGCCAAAAATGCGCCAATCGGTGCAGGCAATGTCCACGGTGCCTTGACAAATGTTGGTGTTACCAGTCCGATTGAAGTAGAGATATAGGCGACTGTGGCTGTTACTAATGGTGTAATTATAAACGGTATTATTAAAATTGGGTTTAAAACGATCGGCAGACCAAAAATAACCGGTTCATTAATATTAAAGATGCTTGGTGTAATAACCGTCTTGCCAAGGTTTTTCAAGTATTTTGATCTTGCAAAAATCAACATTACAATAACAAGACCCAGAGTGGCACCAGAACCACCGATCCATATAAACCATTGGTATAAAGGTTCAGGAGCAATATGAGGAAGCTTGCTTGCACCTGAAGCTACAGCCTCGCCATTTTTCAACAAGTAAACTTCCCATAAAGGACGGGCCACAGAACCAACAACCGACACACCGTGAATACCGAAAGACCAGAAGAAAGTAATTAAAAATACAGGCACCAATACTCCGAATAAACTGTCTCCGGCTGTAACAAGTGGTGTTACCAGTTTTTCAACAAGAGCATGTAAATTTATTCCCATTATTACAGTAATAATGGTCATTAAAATCATTACAATTGCAACAGGGATAAGCGCTTCAAAAGATCTGCTGACAGAGGCAGGTACTGCATCAGGAAGTGTGATCGTGATTTCTTTTTGCTTACAAATCCTGAATATTTCTACAGAAAGGATGGATACAATTATTGCCACAAAAAGTCCATTCCCGCCAAGATACTGCATTGGCAGCACAAAACCCAATTCTTCAATAACAGATGGAGTAATTGTCAACAGTAAGGATGCTACTGCTATTTGAGCACCTGATAAGGGGTCAACCTTATAAGATTGTGCCAGATTATATCCAATACCAAACGCGACATACAAGGACATAATAAACATTGTCATCCGGTAAGGAATAAGTATTTCAGCCGCATGGTCAACAGCCCATTGAGTAATCATCCATGTTTCAGGCAAAGGTGGAAATGCAATGATTAAAAAAAATGAACCTACGATGATAAAGGGCAAGGAGGAAATAACACCATCACGAATTGCCAATAGATGTCGTTGTTCGGCTAATCTGGCCATTGGATCGGTTACTTTCTTCTCCAGGAATTCGGTGAATTTCTTCATCAAAGTTAATCCCTCTCATTTCTATGTTATTTGATTAATTCCTTTAGTGTTTTGAATAATTCTGGACCGCCTAATGGGGTATAGGCTTGCGGTGGGATCGGGCCGCATGGTGTACCAAATTCATCCGCCACTTTTTTAATATTGTCAAAACGATGTTTGATTTGCGGCGCAACCATAACTACATCCCATTTATTCTCAAGCTCTGACACAACTTCACTAGACCCTACAGCTTTCACTTCAAGATCTTGACTATGCTTTTCTGCTTCCTTTTTAAGGGCATTAACAACAATTGCACTGGACATGCCGCCAGAACATACAAATAAAACTTTCATGGTATTGCCTCCTTCGTTTTATTTTGTGAAAAGGCTTTCATGAAATATTATAAGTTATTCGAAATATAAGTTCAATATATTAACCAAAAATACTAAAATCTGATTTCGATTTGTGATATCTTTAACTTACAAATAAAGTTTGGGAGGGATTAAAGTAATGGATGCGGAAATGGAAATTTTCAATATTATTTCTAATGGTGGGGATGCAAAGGCAATTGCTTATGAAGCACTTGAATTAGCGCATAAGGGAAGGTTCGACCAAGCTGGAAAGAAAATGGAAGAAGCAAACAAAATCTTGACAAAAGCACATAATACACAGACTAAACTAATTCAAAAAGAAATCAATGGAGAAAAAACAGAAATGTCTTTGTTAATGGTTCATGCACAGGATCACTTAATGTCAGCTATTAGTGAGATATCGTTAATTGAGCAAATGATAAAAATACTGAGAAGAGTAGTTGAATCAGAAGAAAATACAAGAGGGGAGAAAGTATGATTATGCGAAATTTGGGGATATCTGTTTACCCAAACTATTCAACAGTAAAAGATGATAAAAAGTATATCAAACTGGCAAATAAATATGGATTCAGGCGTGTATTTACATGTTTGCTATCTGTTGAGGGAAACACAGATCAAATCTTGATGAATTTTAAGGGAACAATTGGTTATGCGAAACAACTGGGTATGGAAGTAATCTGTGATATCAATCCAAGAGTACTCAGGAAGTTGGGCATTTTATATGATGATTTATCTTTTTTTCATGATCTGGGGGTGGATGGTATTCGTTTGGACCTTGGTTTTACCGGAAATGAAGAATCCATGATGACTTTTAATCCGTATGGATTAACTATAGAAATCAATATGAGTAATTCAACGAAATACCTTGAAAATATTTTAAGTTTCCAACCCAATCGTAATAAACTAACCGGTTGTCACAATTTTTATCCGCATCGATATTCTGGATTGTCATATGATTTCTTTGTAGAGTGCAGTAAAAAATTCAAGAAACATGGATTGAGAACTGCTGCTTTTGTATCTTCAAATGCTGCCACATTTGGACCATGGCCAGTTGTAGAAGGACTGCCTACGTTAGAAATGCATCGCGAATTACCGATTGATGTTCAGGCAAAACACATGTTTGCTACAGGGTTGGTCGATGATGTCATTATTGGTAATGCTTATGCATCTGAAGAGGAAATCAGGCTGCTAAGTGAAATTAACAGAAATAAAGTAACATTTAACATTGAAGTTTTTGACACAACAAGCGATTTGGAAAGAAAAATCATTTTTGATGAACTGCATTTTTATCGGGGTGACGTATCTGACTATATGATTCGTTCTACACAAAGCCGTGTTAAATACAGAAATAAGTCTTTTCCGCCACACAATACGATCGATATAAAAAGAGGTGACATTATTATTGACAATGATTTGTACAAACAATATGCCGGGGAATTACAAATTGCCTTAAAGGATATGAAGAATTCCGGAAAAACAAATGTTGCAGGCAGAATACGGGAAGAGGAAATATTTCTGATTGATTGTCTGAAGCCATGGGATAAATTTGCTTTTTCCGAGTGGAGGTAGGTTTGCAAATGTATCATATTGGTGTTGATGCTGGCGGCACAAAAACTTATGCAGCGATTATGGATCATGATAAAAATATACTTTTTTCGATAAAAAAGGGTCCGGGTAATATGGCAATAAATGCGGAAAAAGCAAGCAATAATATTACAGATGCAATAAAAGCCTGTATAAATAGCAAGTATGGGGGAGTTAGTCAATTTATTGTTTTGGGAATTGCAGGAATCGAAAAAGGCAATTCCAAATGGCAACTCAAACAGTACTTGGAGAAAAAATTCAAATTACCGGCCTTGGTCTTAAATGATGCGGAACTTGCCTTTTACTCTGTTTTGGGGAATCAAAACGGGATATTGGCAATAGCAGGAACAGGATCGATCTTTCTTGGCAAGAACAATTCCTCAATTAAAGTAATTGGTGGTTGGGGTCATCTGCTGGGGGATGAAGGAAGTGCGTATCATTTAGGTATTCAGGCCTTGAAAATATTAATTAAGGAAATTGATCAAGAAAGTGTTCAAACAGAATTTGCAAAAACCTTGGCTAATGAATATAACATACTTGAGGCTTCCAGGTTGAAAGAATTTGTTTATTCCTCTTCCAAAGCGGACATTGCGCATATTTCATTGCTGATTCATCGTCTTGCTCAAACTGGCAATAAACATGCATTAAATCTTTTGGAAAATGCTGGCTGTGAATTGGCCAAGCAGGCTTTCCAACTTGTTAAGAAACTTGAATTTAAATCATCAATAA
This sequence comes from Thermoactinomyces mirandus, assembly GCF_013868055.1. Lineage (GTDB taxonomy): Bacteria > Bacillota > Bacilli > Thermoactinomycetales > Thermoactinomycetaceae > Thermoactinomyces > Thermoactinomyces mirandus. Next base: position 11,961 of record NZ_JACEOL010000062.1, read on the forward strand.
AAATTGGTTTGAAAGGTAGTTTGTTGGAGAAAAATGAGATTGTTCGGGAATATTTTAAAATGAAATTAAAAGAATACTCGGCTGATATTTCATTTCTATTGAATAATGACCCAGTGGTGATTGGAGCCCTGGACGCATGGAAGAGTAACATGCCCGAATGTGAGTGACTTCAATTAGATTGACAAACAAAGCGGATCCCCGTTCACGGGGATCCGCTTTGGACATTTTTTATACCTTAACCGCCATTCTTTTTGTTATCTGGCGAATAAAGATTAAAATGGTCGCAGTTAAAGCAAGCAATCCTGTAAAGGCTATGGCGGGTTGGCTTTTGAGAAGCGTTTCCGTGAGAATTATAGATAAAATCGCAAAAGCAACGAATGCAAATCCAATGATCCATCCGAATCGGTAGTACCCGATCCCAATCAGATATCCAATCAAGTAAAAAATGAATATATTCATGTTGTAATAAACCGGTTGTAAAAATCCATGGTTGTCAAATAAAGGACTTGTCATCGGGTAATCGATGATCCTGTCCAGAATCATAAATTGCAAGCCTGTTAATATTACTCCGATGATAATAATTGTAATGGAAAGTCCAATGGCAGCCAGGGATGAACCAATAAAATAATCCCGTCTGGTTACACCCTGGGTGACATAAAAAGTCAGAAAACCATAAGAAAAAATTCCGATGATAAGCATATATATTTTTGCCGATCCATAGAGAAATGGTAAGAAGTTTCTTAAGGTACTTTCAATATTCAAAGGCGAAATGACCAATATGATATGTGCAATTTGTGCAACCAATATAAAAACCATGAACCAGAGTGTCCATTTCATTTGTTCTGTATACATGTCAATGGCAACTTTCGAAAACGATGTAGGTCTCAAGTTAATCCTCCTCGCTTGTTAAATAAATAAACAAATCCTGCAGGGAAACTTGGCCGATTTCCAATCCTATCCGCTGTCCTTCCAGCCGCATTTCTTCACTTAGATCCCCGTAAACCATCACAGACTTGGTATTTCCCAATTCCTTTTCATTCAGTTTCTGCATTCCTTTGACAAAGGTGTCGACAGAATTGCTGTCTCCGGTAATGGAAAAACCGCTTGAAACCAGATCTTCGTAATTTTTATGAAGCACAAGGTCACCTTTGTCTATAATGAGAACTTCATCAAACAGATAGTCCATTTCTGAAACCAGATGGGTTGACAGAATCATGGTTCGCGGCTGTCTGGACTGTTCTTCCAGTAACTCCTTGTAAAAGATCTCCCTGTTGGGGGCATCCATTCCCAGATATGCTTCATCAAAAATGATGACAGGCGTTCGGCTTGCGAGCCCAATCGTCACATTCATTGCTGATTGCATCCCTTTGGAAAGCTTGTTGACCGGTTTATTCAAGGGGAGTTTAAATCGATCGACTAACTGTCTTGCATAGTCCATATCAAAATTTAGCCGGTATCTTTCTGCAAATTTCAGCATGACTGAGACTTTATTCCATTCATCTTTGTAATCTTTATCGTAGATAAAAGAAGCATGCTGCATGATATCCGCGTTTTCAAAGGGTGTTTCTCCTCCAATTTTAATATTGCCTGCTGTTGGTTGGCGGAAAGAGGCCAATAATGAAAGAAGGGAGGTTTTTCCGGCACCATTTCGGCCAAGAAGTCCGTAAATTTGTCCGCCTTTCAACTTGAATGAAATATTGTTTAGTGCCGCAAAATCTTTGTATTTTAAGGAGACATTGTTTACTTCTATATCAAATATCACTCGTCATCACTTCCTTTAATCTTTTTTATCAGTTCAAACACCTCATTTTGTGAGATTCCCAGTTTGCCTGCTTCCAGCACCAGGGGAACCACATAATCATCAACAAATGCATCTTTTCGCTTCCGGATCAGTTTTTCTTTCGCCCCTTTGGCCACAAACATGCCTATTCCCCGTTTCTTGTAAAGAATCCCTTCATCAACCAATTGATTTATGCCTTTTGACACGGTAACATGGTTAATTTTATAGAAATTGACCAACTGATTGGTTGAAGGTGCCTGTTCCCCCTCTTGTAACTGCTCGTTTACTATCTGATCTTCTATTTTTTCCCGGACTTGTATAAAAATCGGCTTCTTGTTATCAAAGAGCCTGCTCAGTGTAATCACCCCCCTTTGCCAGTATACTTATATCGTTTTATTGTTATATACTTGTATATATAAGTGTATTGCAAGAGATGCATCCTGTCAAATTAAATTTTTTTATCTGTTGCATTCAACAGTGGTTTTGGAACAAAGGAAAACTGATATCAATCATTTGAGTGGTGGGGAGCAGAATGAGAAGGTCCATGGGGAGTCTGAACAGCGATTGTTTTTTACTTCTGTTTGCTATTAAAAGCAAAAAAGCCATTGACGGAAATCAACAGCTTTTTTGCGGGGGAAAGCCGAGTGCTTATTTTAATGGTACCGAAACCAAACGGTCCAGCCGTCTTTGGTTTTAGCTACAAAAATCTGGCCTTGTGACAGGCTGGCGCTCGGAAGGAACTGCGGAAAGAAAAGTTCAACCAGGAATGATCTGTTTGCTGTCCGTTTGCCGCATTGATGAATGGCTATATTGGAATAAGGGGACGATTTGGGATCTTTCAGGGAAATAATTCTTTTTACTTCCCATTCCTTATAACGGGGATCTTCTCCATATGCTTCCCGGATCAATTCCGGCAAAGCAGCCTGAATTTCATTTTCCGCATTTTTGCCGGGGTAAACCAGTTTGCCTGGTTTCGGGCAATTTTCGGACTTCATTGAGGCGTTCTTTTTGACTGAATCTGAGGGAGGAAGAACAAAACCGGTTGTCACTGCAAATGAGAAAATTAACAGGATACTTAAAAGACATTTGGCTGATACTGGCATCAGCTTCATAATTTCACTCCTCTTTGGAATGGATCGATTGGCCTGAACAGGCGGGTTTACTAAATATTATACCTTTCCAGGGGATTTTCAATTATTGGTTCTTTTACTGAGCAAAGCTTTTTCAAATTCCCTGTTGTTTATTGACTTTTGTTCAGAAGTTGTCATACACTGCAAGAAGTGAGCAGTCACTTTTGGAACGTTTAACAGAGAGTTATTGGGTAACTCCAATTGATTATCACGGATGAAGATCGGACGGATCAAAAAGTGTCACTACTGACATCGTAAAAATAGTTACTATTTGATATCAAGGAGGAGAAAATGTCCAAAAAAAGCTGGGATGAATGGGTATCCTATATTGCAGAGCAGTATAATCTGGATCTGAAAGAGGACAAGCAGACGCAGAAACAGAAAAAAATTCTGGAAGCGGCCATTCATGTATTCGCCAAAAAAGGCTATAGCGGCGCTTCTACGAGTGAAATTGCGGAACGGGCAGGTGTGGCTGAAGCCACCATTTTCAAACATTATCATACGAAGAAAGGGCTTCTTTTGCGCCTGGTCATTCCGGCAATTGCCAAAGTTGCCAGTCCTTACATTATTAATCCTGTGCTTCAGATCCTGGATCAGGATAAGCCAATAGAGGAACTGTTGCGTGATTTGATTATTGACCGCAAGCAACTTTTGGAGAAAAACTGGAAAACCATCCGCGTTATTTTGGTGGAGAGTCTGTTTCATTCGGAGATTCGCGAAGCTCTGGTAGACCATGTTGCCAAAAATATAGTAACAATCGGCTTTGATAAGATTGAAGAACTGAAAAGCAAGGGAAAATTGCGCGCTGATCTTCCCAACCACGTCCTTTTGCGGGGAATCATGTCACAAATCGGGGCTTATATGATCGCCAGGAATGTCCTTCCCGAACTGGCCCAAGGAAAAGAAGATGAGGAAATAGATGCGATTATAGATATGCTGACAAATGGAATTACCCCTGAATCGGACTCCAAATCGCCGCAGGATGAATGAAACAAATCAGATTCTTCGTTTTACCGGGAGAAATTATACTATCTAATTAAATTGATCTTGAAAGAGCGAACTGATCCGACTCTGGAAAACTGTCATGATTAAATATGTAGTCTGAATAGGATTAGATTTTAAACAATAATAATGATAATCGATTCCGTATGGAGCATGATTATATTTTGTTGTTGTTTCCAAACTTCTTCAAGAAGTCCAGGAAGTCAGGACTTAATGATCGAGTGAAGAATGTAGAGAAAATCCTTCGGAAAGTGGAATAGAGGCACATTTTTTCGCTTTGAAAAGTCATGACCATTTCCGCGTGTGAAGGCAAAGGCCAAGGAAACTATTTACTTGGCCTTTTTTCCTGACGAAATGAAACTGATCAGTTCATTTTCGTTCTTTATCAATCAAATACTGAAGATAAAAAATGGTGAAAAGGAATGTTAACATATAGGTTTTCCGGTTATTTGAAAACGATATGTCTTTTCTTTCGTGTTCCAGCATCATTCTACGCAGAATAATATTCAAGCCTATAAAAATTGGTATAAAAAAGAGGAAAGCATATAAGCTGAACATTCCATACCATACTGGCAACATGACAAAAAAGCTGGCAATGGAGATAATAAAGTCAACGAGATAGCAAACAAAAATAACCCAGGCTATCCAGAACGGGAATTTTTGCTGTGTGTTCAGATTCTCAATCGCTTTTTGCCGGGAAACGTACCAGTAGGGAATATACAAGCCGAAGGTGACCAAGGAGAGCACGATCATCAAGGCCACATCGACTTTCTTGAATCCGGCTGTTTGAAAAGTATTTCGGTAACTTGGCTTTGCAGTCATTCAAACGGCGTCCTCTCTGTTTTGGTTGGTTTACTACTATTTTAGAGTAATGATAAACTTCTTTATAAAGCATTTTTATCAGTTTTAGAAAAAGTTCAAAATCATTCTTGTTTTCAATAACATAATTTATACTTATTTTAATCCAAACTTGTTTGTTTCATAAATAAAACCCAACAAATATAAAAACATTAAATTAAATAACCATACCTGCATAAAAAACATCCTGAAATTAACGAAAAATGGCCTTAGTAATATACTGTCTCCCACAGTTCAAAACGATCATAAAGGGAACAGAAACAAATTCAAATTACCAGTAATTTTCATATCTTTGGTCTTCCATTATTATGTTTATCGATGAAGGACGAAAAGAAGGGGGAACATCATGGATTACAGCAATATCATAACCTTTTTGCTGGCATCGATTACACTGACACTGATGCCGGGTCCGGATATTATTTTTGTGACGACGTTAAGCATGACAAAAGGGGTAAAGCGTGGAATGTCAACAGCATTGGGGTTGTGTACAGGCCTTTTTGTCCATACTGCAGCTGCGGCAATCGGGATCTCCGCAATTATCTATCATTCAGCACTGGCCTTTCATATTCTCAAATATGCAGGAGCGCTTTACCTGTTCTACCTGGCTTGGCAGACTGTGAAAAATTCCAGTACGGTACGTGTGGAACAGAACCGTTCCCAACAAAGCTTTTTTTCTCTATATAAACGGGGAATCTGGATGAATCTGCTCAATCCGAAAGTAGCTGTCTTTTTCCTGGCTTTTTTGCCGCAGTTTGTTGATCCGGAGGCAGGAACTGTACCTTTGCAGATGATCGTGCTTGGTGGGCTATTCATTGCCCAGGCACTGGTTGTGTTTGGTTTGGTATCGATCGGATCAGGTTATCTGGGAGAAAAGTTGCTGCATCGCACTTCCCATTCCCGGATCGTTCAATGGATTGAAGCAGCCGTTTATTCCATTGTGGGTTTACGGCTGGTTTTTATGGAGAGGTAGAAAGAAGGCAGAGTCTTTGAACTCTGCCTTCTCGTGTTTATAATTTAATGGAAATGTTGTAATCTTGTATCCATTTATTGACTGTCAAGAAATACTCCATCATTTTTCCAACTTCAAAAGGTGCCTGATTAAACAGGTTTTCCGAGATGTAATTGATTTTTTGTTTATCAACCAGCGGTGCAATCGGGGTTTGTGGGTCTTCTACAGTTTCTCTCAGAAGTTGACGGATATTTTCATAATAAACCGGATCAGTGGTTGACGGATAGGCGCTTTTTTTCCGGGTGCGTACTTCTTCCGGCAAACAACCTTTCAGGGCCCGGCGCAGAATTCCTTTTTCAATATTGTCCACGGTTAACATGGAATAGGGAACATTCCATAAATATTCAACAAGCCGGTAATCACAAAAGGGAACCCTTGCTTCAAATCCTGCATGCATACTCATGCGGTCTTTGCGATCCAGCATAAACGGCAAAAACCGGGTGATAAAAAGGTAAGACATTTCCCGTTGTTTTGCTTCGATTCCAGATTCTCCTTCCAGCCTGGGGACCTCTGAAACAGCTTCCTGGTATCTCCGGTTTCTATGTTCTTCAGGCTTTAAGGTTTGTCGCATTTCTTCATTTAATACAACCGGAAAGTAACGGATACTATCATTCCAGGGAAAAGTGCCGGAGTATAAAAATTCCTCCTGATGGAACCAGGGATAACCGCTGAAAACTTCATCAGCCGATTCCCCGGATAACGTAACCGTTGCGTCCTTTTTCATTTCACGGAAAAGAAGGTACAAAGAGGCTTCCAGTTCACCAATTGCTGGCAAATCACGGGCTTTCATAGGCAGAAAGACATGGTCTGTCAAATCATTATGATCAACAATAACCGTATGGTGATTGGTTTTGACATAATCTGCAACCAGTTTCACAAACGGTTCATCCCGGGTGGAATGCAAAAGGTCTTCGTGGAAATGCTCGTCACTTCCCAAAAAATCAATGGAATAAGTGTGAAGTTGTTCCTTTTTCTCGGCAAAATAACGGGAGGCGATGGATGAAAGGCCACTTGAGTCCAATCCTCCTGATAACATCGACACAACGGGCATGTCCGAGATCAATTGGTGTTTTACAGTATCCTCCAAGATCTCACGAATTTTGGAACTGGTTGTTTCCAGATCGTCTTCGTGAGGTCTGCTTTCCAGTTTCCAATACTGTTCAACACGTTTTCTGTCTTTGGTAAATACAACATAGTGACCGGCGCGGACTTCTTCCATTCCCCGAAACACGCCAAACCCGGGTGTCCGAACAGGTCCAAGCCCGAAAATTTCAGCCAATCCTTCGAGATCTACCTGCGGATCAACTTCCGGATGGGCAAGAATCGCTTTTATTTCTGATCCAAACAGAACGCCGGATTTATGCATCATGTAAAAGAGCGGTTTTACACCGATATGATCTCGTGCCAGCATCAAGGATTGACGGTGTTCATCCCAAATGGCGAAGGCAAAGATTCCGTTTAAATGCTGTAAACAGTTTTCGCCCCATTCCAGATAACTATGTAATAAGACCTCAGTATCCGATTCAGTTTTAAAATTATGACCCAGATTTTCAAGTTCTGTACGAAGTTCTTTAAAATTATAAATTTCTCCATTGTAAGAGAGAACAGTCGAACGGTCGCCGGAGCGGTAAACCATTGGCTGCACTCCTCTTACCGGATCAATAACGATGAGGCGGCGGTGACCGATGGCTGCTCGTTCAGAAAACCAGAATCCTTCAGCATCAGGCCCGCGATGTTTAATAGTATCAGTCATTTTGTGCAGTGTTTCTTTCTGTTCTGATAAGTCTCTTTCCCAGTCAATCCATCCAGCAATTCCACTCATGTTATCATCTCCCGTTAGCGACTTTGCATAAAACTTACCAGTTTATATTTAATTATAGAATAAAAAAATCTAAACTTAAAATATTTTTTTGTAAAGAGACCGGAAAGAGCTGTCATAAAATCGAAGCATTAGGCTTTATATTTGTAACAATGTTATGTTACAATATCTGTGAGGAGGTGTGACTGAGGTGGACAACGATCTGATTTCAAAAAAGGAACTTCTGGAGGAGACTGGCATTTCATATGGCCAATTGTACCGCTGGAAACGAAAAAACCTGATTCCTGAGGAATGGTTTATCCGCAAGTCAACCTACACCGGACAAGAAACTTTTTTTCCTCGCGAAAAGATCCTGACACGTGTCAATAAAATAAAAGACCTGAAAGATGAGCTTTCGCTCGATGAGATCGCTCTGATGTTTTCACCCCAGTTGACCGAAGTTGTTTTAACCAAAGCGGAAATTCAGGAACATCAAATCGTTTCGGATATGTCACTCGACTTGCACCAGTCGGTCAACGGGAAAACCGATGTGTTTTCACTGGAATCGCTTTTTTATCTCTTCATTTTGGATAAGTTTTTACAAAGCGGTGAAATGAGTCTGGATGAAGGAAAACATCTGTTTCATTTCTTAAAATCAAATTACAGCCGTTTTCAGGATAAAAATGCAGAGCTGTTTTTTATTCGCAGCATGGGAGCAGCAGCCTTTTTCCTGGCCAGCGAAACCAGGGACATTTGTTTTGAAGAACATGTCAAAGTTGTTTCACGAATTTTGCTTGTTGATGAATTGGAGAAGTTGAAAAGCAAAATTCAAAAAACACGAAAGGAAGACCAATATGACTGATTCGAAAAGCGACTTGTTAATTAATGGATATGGGAGCTTTTCCGGCGGAGAATACCAGGTGGTTCGGATTAATGGACTGGGGAAAGTAAAAGGAGACATTCATTGCGTGCAATTCACCACCAACGGGGACAGCCTGATTGAAGGAAATGTCCAATCGGAATCATTAAGGGTAACCGGTTCGTCCACGGTTGAAGGTAAGCTGAAAACCAGGGAAACGAAAGTCAATGGACAATTGACGACAGAGGCCCAAATGGATACAAAGGATATAAGTATCAATGGTTCGGCTGTCATTAAAGGAAAATTGAGCGCTGATCAGGCCGATATCCGCGGAGCGATAACCGTGGAAGAAGACCTGGAAGCGGAAGCGGTCAGCATTAAAGGGGTTTTCAACATCAAGGGGTTATTGAACGCCGGAAAGGTCCATATTGAATTGTTGGGCAATGCGAAAGCAAAGGAAATTGGCGGAGAAAAAATTGTTGTAAAGAAAAGCGGAATTGCTCTAAACAAACTGTTAAAGTCATTTTTTGCAGACAAATCCCTGTCTGTGGATGTGATTGAAGGCGATGAAATTGAACTGGAATATACCCGGGCCAAGATAGTTAGAGGCAAAAATGTAAAAATCGGTCCAGGGTGTAAAGTGGATCTGGTAGAATACCAGGATTCTTATGATGCAGACAGCGAAGCGGAAGTAAAAGAAGAAAAACAGGTCTGAGGGGAAGACCGCCCCAGACTGGCCGAGGGCGGTCGCGTTATTCTTTCCACTTGATATTGCAGCCCATGCTCGGTTTTTGCGTAACAGTAACCGGTTCATGATTCAATATTTGATTGAGTGCAGCGCGGATCGATTCACCTGTAACCGGAATATCATTTCCTGGACGTGAATCATCAAGTTGCCCGCGATACACACAAGCCAGATTTTCATCAAAAATATAAAAATCAGGCGTACATGCCGCATGATATGCTTTGGCAACTTCCTGGGTTTCATCAAACAAATACGGGAACGGATATTGAAGCTTCTCTGCAGTTTCTTTCATTTTTGGGAGCGAATCATCGGGATATTGCTCCACATCATTGGAGTTGATGGCTACAAAGGAGATGCCTTTAGGAATATAATCATTGGCCAGTTGCGTAAGTTGTTTTTGGACGTGTTTTACATAGGGGCAATGGTTGCAGATAAACATAATGACGGTTGCTGTGGGCGATTTTACTTCATCCAGGGAAACCTTCTTTTGAGATACAACATCAAACAGATGAAAATCAGGAGCTTTTGCTCCGAGAGGAAACATATTCGATTCTGTTAATGCCATATTATTACCTCCTAATCTCCCCCGTATTATAACATTGCAAGCCAAAGCTCCTCAATGATTTCAAATGAGAACAAAGCCTGCTTCAAAAAATCAAGACAGTTTTTTCCAAAAAAATTAATTACATTAAAAAATTAATAAAATATTTATATCAATTATGCTATAATATTAATATAGGCGATGCGAGTTTCGCAGAAGGGATGGAGTCATTTGCCATCTAAAAGAAAGAAGATACCTATTGAAGATGTACGGGTAATCGATGGGGATACACTTAAAATTAAAAATAATCGAAAGTTGGAGCGGATTCGCCTTTTATATATTGATACTCCTGAAGTGAATTCAACCAACTTGCTGGAGCATTTCAAAGCGCTCGAAGCCAAGAAATATATTTCAAGCCTTCTGCAAAGAGGCAGGGATTTAACCATTGAACAGGGAGTAATCAAACGCGATCATTATGGCAGAATCCTGGCTCATGTTTATATTGATGATATCCATTTACAACCATTGTTATTAAAAAGAGGTTTGGCCCGTTGTGTCATTCCACATCGCGCACGGAAATTCAAGTCAGAACAGAAGTATCTGGAAGAGTTCCTGCGTTTGGAAGCAATGGCCCGCAAGGAAAAACGCGGAATTTGGGAATATGAACATTTTAATGGTGAAATGATAAACCGTGTAAGGAATATTCATCATCAGTAATAACAGGGATGCTTTGTTTGTGGTCCCTGGTTTTGTGAATAGACAAAATATTCCGATATATATTATGATATATTATGCTGTGATTTGGCTTGCTGTGCAAAAGTAGGCTTCCTTCACAAGTCATAAGCTTGTTTCAGGGAAAAGGGAAAAAGGAAATTGAAAATGCTTACTAATTATTTTTTCGTACTTTTACCAGGTTATGCGTTCTGTTGTTGCAAAAGAGAAAAGAGACTATGGAGAATTAAAAACTCTCAGCGAGACTTCTTATGAATTGTATAAACAAAAGCTGCTTCCAGGAAAAGGAGCAGTCTTTTGTTGTTCTTTTCATTGATATAGTTGGGAATTTGTTCCTTGAGTTGGATTCTGATGTTGGGATAAATACTGTTGAATTTGTGGCTGATCTTCAGGGACTACCTGGTAGACAGCGCCAATTTTCCCGGTCATCGTTTGGTCCGCAGGTTCCAATGGATAGTACCCTTTTTTGACCATGTACTGCCACATATCATAAGCATGCGAACAACTCATCAAGAAGGCTGTTTCATGAAAGGAACGAAGTTTGGGATTTGCAGTTTCCATAGCAGTCCAGGCATATTCACGGCCAGCCCTTTTAAGTGTTAAAAGATAAGCGGTTGCCATTTCCCGGTCATTCAGATTGGTTACCACCGTACGCGGTTGTACGGCAGGGTATACACTGGCTGGAGATACAGTAAAGTCATCAAGTTCACCATTAATCTTTAAAATGGGAAGTTCTTCTTCTGCTCCTTGCGTTGCATTGAGAAATTCTACTTTCATGTTGTAGTCACGTACATGTAAAGGAAAATGTCTTTCCAAAATACTTTTAAAATCTGCATCCTGTACATTTTGGAGCATATAGGCCATATTGGTGATCGTGTTCAAACAACTCATAACCAGCTCATGCAAATCATGCAATTCATGTGCTGCCAATTTCATGAAAATCCCTCCCTCTACAGTCATGATTGCCAAACGATTAAAATTTTATACTTCAAAAGCAAAGAAATCCTTAAAGGTCTGGAAGTATAGCTGGGATTTATGGATGATCCAACTTCCCATCCATACAATAAATATCCATGATCAATCCATTGCTGAAAATAATATTAAATTGACAGCAAACAACATTACAACCGGTAATCTGTGAAAGAGTTGATTTCATATAAGTATCATATTCTATTTGTTTCATTTCGTTTAATGCAGGATCTATTCTTCTTCCGCGAATGGTAATTCGGGAAGAGGTTTCAGATTCGTCTTTTGAAATAATAAAAATATGGTTATGATAAATTAACACGTCAACATCCGTACATTTCTTTCCGAATAACCGGTATTGCCCTTCACGATAAGCGTTACTTATCCGTTCCTGGTATGTTTGGCGGTAATTAATTTGCATCTCCCGATCCCTTTCGTCACAAAAAATACAATTTTACAGCATAAGGAGCCTGTCGGTGACAGACTCCTCCAAAAAAGCAAACTCTAAAATTTGTTATTATTATATGCTTTTAATGCAAAATTAATACACGAATTCACTTTGCCTGCTTCAATCAAAGAATCTTAAACGGTCCATTCTACACTTTTCAACAGCCGGTGTTTCATTAACTGAATAATGAAATCATTGTAATAATCTTGCCGTACAATTACCTGGTATTTATGGTTTGTGTAGACATAAAAGAGTACATCCGTATAGACATCATTTTCATCAAAAAAATTGCGTACTTTTCTCAACTCGTTGACATAGGGGGTTTCCTTCAAAATTTGAATGTTAAACTCCACATCTTTATCATTCGGTTTTTCCTCGATTTTAATGATATCCGGGTCATAACGGTACGTCAGTTTCAGAAATATCCCCTCCTTAGATCAGGTAACGCAAGTATACATAGATGCTCGCCAATATGACGGAAAGCAGCATTAATGGAAAGCCGTATTTAAGAAATTGAATAAAGGTAATCGGATATCCTTCTTTTCCTGACATTCCGGCAACAATAACATTTGCGCTGGCCCCGATCAACGTGCCGTTTCCGCCCAGACAGGCTCCCAGCGCGAGGCTCCACCACAAAGGTTCCAGGTTGCTGATGCCCATATTTCCCATTTCCTGAATCATTGGAATCATGGTTGCGACAAACGGGATATTATCAACGAAGGCAGATGCAATGGCACTAAGCCACATGATCAGCATTGAGGTAATAACCAGATCTCCACCCGTCATCGCAATTGCCTGTTCGGCCAATTCTGAGATGACTCCTGTTTCAACAAGACCGGAGACAAGCATAAATAACCCGATAAAGAAGAAGATCGTCATCCATTCTACTTTTTGGAATGCTTCTTCCATCATTTTCTCCCCGGTGAGAAGGAGCAGGATAAATGCGCCGGCCAGTGCAACAGTAGCTGACTCCAAGTGAAGAAGTTGATGCATGAAAAAGCCAAGTATCGTCAGTCCCATGACAAACAAGGATTTGTTCAGCAGTTTGCGGTCCGTAATCAATTCTGTTTCATCCATCTGCATAATGCTCTGCTTCCGTTCTTCAGTCGTTTGAATCTGTTTGCGGAATAGAATGATAAAAATTGGCACAAATACAGCTGTGATTAAAATGGCAATTGGGGCCAAATTCAAGATAAACGCCATAAATGTCAGTTCCTTGACGGCGCTTCCGATCATGATATTGGGCGGATCACCAATCAGCGTTGCCGTTCCGCCTGTGTTGGAAGCAAGAATTTGGGCGATGAGAAAAGGAATGGGATTTACGCCAAGTTGGCGTGTAATGCTAAAGGTGACCGGCACCAAAAGAAGAACGGTTGTTACATTGTCCAGAAAGGCTGATCCAAATGCTGTGATGAGCGCCAGTACAATCAGAATGCGAACGGGATCTCCCTTTACTCTTTTGGCTGCTTTTACTGCAATATATTTAAACAGACCTGTTTCCGCTGTAATGTTAACAATAATCATCATGCCGACAAGCAGGCCAAGTGTATTGAAGTCAATATGGTGTATTGCTGTCTCCTGATCAACAATCCCGAGAACAATCATCAGTCCTCCGCCAATCATGGCGACGATGGTGCGATGAATCTTTTCTGCAATGATTAATCCATAAATAACCACGAAAATGCCAATTGCCAAAATTGCTTGTTGTTCCATAGTACCTCCCAAAAATTTGTGATTTTTTAGTTATATCCAGAGATCGCAAAGATAATCCGAATATTCCCTCCTTTCGTCAACTGTTGTTCATGGCTGGTTTGGAAAAAGATAAAAGGAGCCCGTTAGTGACAGACTCCTCCATAAATAACCATTTAAAATTGTATCCATCCAAAATTATAACGTTAACTACTTGATTATGTAAAGGTCTTTCATTTTGATGCCAGGGAATCGGATTACACTGCATGATCCTAAAATAAAAAAAGGATTGACATTGACGTAACCGTAAAGGTGTATGGTTATGGTGTCAGGAGGTGAATCGATGGAATATACCGTACAGAAACTGGCCCGGTTGGCAGGGGTCAGCGTCAGGACCCTCCGGTATTATGATGAAATCGGGATTCTGAAGCCGGCAAGAATCAATTCGTCAGGGTACCGGATATACGGGCGAGCTGAAGTTGACCGCCTGCAGCAAATCCTGTTTTACAAAGAACTGGGAGTCAGTCTGAACAAGATCAAGGAAATCGTTATTTCTCCCGCTTATGACGGGGCCAGGGCTCTTCGGGAACACCATGAACAACTCCTCGACAAGAGAAAACAGTTGGATGTACTGATTGCCAATGTGGAAAAAACGATTGCTTCTATGGAGGGAAAATTGATTATGACGGATAAAGAAAAGTTTGAAGGGTTCAAGAAACAGTTGATCGAGGAAAACGAGACAAAATACGGAAAAGAAATCCGTACCAAATACGGCGATGACGTCATAGACCGGTCCAATAAAAAGTTCCTTGATATGACGAAGGAAGAGTATGAGGAGTTTACGCGCCTGACTGATGAAGTCCTGGCGACGCTTTCCGAAGCATTTAAAACGGGTGATCCGGCGGGTGAACTCGCTCAGAAAACAGCGGAACTGCACAAAAAATGGCTTTTGTTTACTTGGAGTGACTACAGCAGGGAAGCGCATGCCGGGCTTGCCCAAATGTATGTGGAAGATGAACGGTTCAAGAATTATTACGAAAAAGAGCCGGGGATGACTGAGTTTTTGAGAGACGCTATCCATATTTATACAGGGTTTAGGAACAGTGATGGGCACGTTTGAGAATTTATTCAAAAAAAGGATTATTCGTTAAAGCATTAACAGGTCGATCAGCCGAAATTTGGATCTGGTTGTACGTTTAGTTTAAAATATGATAATCTTTATCTTGAAAAAAGGAGGATAGGGAATCCTTCCTCCTTTTTTAACTTTTTCACATTATTTACCAATTTATGAGGAAAAGTAAAAAGAGGTTGCATGTGGAGGTGTCTGCCATGAAAAAAATTGTACTCATTCGTCATGGTCAAAGTGTATGGAACCTGGAAAACAGGTTTACTGGCTGGACGGATGTAGATTTATCAGAAAAAGGAGTAGAAGAAGCAAGACAAGCGGGAAGAATTCTGAAGAAAAACGGATATATATTTGACATAGCTTTTACTTCCGTCCTTACGAGGGCAATACAAACTTTAGGGATTATTCTTCATGAAATGAATCTTTTATGGATTCCCGTTTATAAATCGTGGATGTTGAATGAAAGACATTATGGTGCTCTGCAAGGATTGAACAAGGCAGAAACGGCAGCAAAATACGGGGAAAAACAAGTCCATTTATGGAGAAGATCCGCAAGCGTAAGACCTCCGGCACTTGACAAGAATGATGAAAGATATGGAGCTTCTGATATGAGGTATAAAAGTTTAAAAGAAGGGGAATTTCCTCTTACAGAAAATCTTGAGGATACAGAAAAAAGGGTTGTTAAATATTGGCAAGAGGCAATTGTACCTGCCATAAAGGACGATAAAAGAGTGATTATTTCGGCTCATGGAAATTCAATAAGAGCGTTGGTGAAATATCTGGATAATATTTCTCCTGACAGGATCTCCAGCTTAAATATTCCTACCGGAATACCTCTTGTTTATGAACTTGATGATGATCTTGAACCAATAAGGCATTACTATCTGGAAAACGGTGATAACAAAGCCTCGAAAACCACAGACGGGGATTGAATGGAAATTAACTTTTTAGAAAGATATATATATAACTGTATTAACATGTAAATAGTCGGTTACATTGTGTCTGAAATGCATTTAAATGTGCCTTTTCCCTGAAGGTAGAAAACCAGCCTTTTTTGTTAAAAACAAAAAAAAGAACACCCGCCGGTTTTGTCAGCCGGTGTTCTTCTGTCATTAATAGGCAAAAACCTGTTTTCTCCGGTCATTTTGTATCAAGTCTTCATAGGTTTCCCGCTTAATCACAATACGAGATTTTCCGTTTTTGACAAAGACTACCGCAGGACGGGGCAGTCGGTTATAATTGCTGGCCATGGAATATCCGTAGGCACCGGTTGAAAAAAGGGCAAGCAGGTCTCCGCTGTTTACTTTAGGCAAATGAATATTTCGCACGAGGATATCACCAGATTCGCAGCATTTCCCGGCAATTGCCACCTCTTCATGCGGAGATTCACCGGCCCGGTTTGCCAACACGGCATGGTATTTTGCCTGGTAAAGGGCCGGACGGATATTGTCAGTCATTCCTCCGTCAACGGATACATATTTTCGGATTCCGGGAATGTCTTTGATCGCTCCGACCCGATAAAGGGTAATGGCTGCGTTTCCAACAAGGCTCCTTCCAGGTTCCACCCATATTTCCGGGAATTTCAATCCTCTTTTTTCCCACTCGCTTTTTACTTCTGATGTAATGGTTTGAATATAGTTTTCAATAGATGCCGGATGATCTTCTTCTGTATATTGAATTCCAAATCCGCCGCCTACGTTTAATACTTCGACTTCATAGCCTGTTTCTTCATGGACGTGATCCAGGTGTTTTCGAATCATTCGAATTGCCTGGACAAATCCATGGACGTCGAAAATTTGCGAACCAATGTGAAAGTGAACTCCTGATAAATGAAAGTAAGGTTTATTTAATGATTCTTTGATCGCGATCAGTGCATGGTTATTTTTTACGTTGAATCCAAATTTCGAGTCATCCTGGCCCGTCGTGATGTACTTATGGGTATGTGCTTCGATCCCGGGGGTCAGCCGCAGCAAAATTTTCACTTCCCGCTGGTACTCTCTGGCCAGATCATGCAGCAATTCAAGTTCAAAAAAATTATCTACCACAAAACAGCCGATTTCCGCATCCAGCGCCATCCGCAGTTCTTTTTCCGATTTATTGTTGCCGTGAAAATGAATGCGCTCAGCAGGGAAACCCGCTTTCAAAGCTGTATACAGTTCACCGCCAGAAACAACATCCAATGACAGGTTTTCCTCTTCAGCCAACTCAGCCATGGCTATACAACTGAATGCCTTGCTGGCATAGGCAACCTGAAAGGAACAACCGCTTTGCTGAAAAGCGAGGAGAAAGCGTCTTGCATTTTGGCGGATTTTCATCTCATCATAAACATATAACGGCGTTCCATACTGTCTTGCCAGTTCGACAGTATCACAATCTCCAATTTCCAAATGCCCTCGGTCATTTATTTTCATCTGGTGCAATGACATATAAAAAACCTCCTAATCAACTGGTGTTAGGAGACAGTGGCAAGGGAAAAAATTTATGGACGGCAATGATTTCATCTCACCATAACCAATTCTCCATAAAGATAGCGCACCACGTATCCCCTGGAAAAGGAATGACGTGACAGTTCCGTCCCTGTTCGGAGACGGCCCCAGCCTGCAGGTTCAGAGAAACATGCAGACTTCGGCGGCTTTTCCTTTCCCTCAGTGTCATTGGTGTCTCTGCACCTCGAATGAAGTACTCTTAAAAGTCGCGACCTCTACCTCATCACTAGTCAGCCAGCTATGATGAGGTTTTTCAACAATATGATCACTTTTTGATTTTAATTATGTTCCAGTATAATGAGATAGCTCATGATTTGCAAGATGGTGGTTAAAAATTTCCTGAAAAAAGTTATCGGTTTGGATGCGAAATGCATATTCTTAACAAAGTACAGGCTTCATCATGGTTTCGCCTGTTTGACGATGGCTTGCTCGTTTTTCTGGTTTGGGGCACAATGGGCTGGAAAAAGAAAAACAATGAACCGGCAGAAGTGTCAATATATTGGAAACCTTTGTTCCAAAAGTAAAAGGCCAGAGCTGTAGAGATGATGCCAAGATAAAGGATCCCCAGCCAGATTTCTCCGTCAACCGGCCACTTTGCATTTTTGGCCTGCCATTCCCACCATGACATGGGGAAAGTAAAGATTACACCGAAAAGGTTAGCCCATAAAGTAACGGTCAGCGATGAATATTTCAATGTTTGAACGCGGCTTAAAACAGTATACAGCGCCCATGTTACAGCTGCACCAAAAAGAATGATGTTGCCAATAAAAGGAGCGGAGCCAGGATCCGAGGGCAAGCCGATTACAATCATTACGCCCAGGGTCGCAATAACGAGAGAAAAAACCTTTTTCCTGTCTGGTTTTTCCCGCAAGAGTTTCCAGGCAAAAAGAGAAATCAGCGCGGGAGAAGCCGAAGTAATCAACGCTCCCAACGAAGCGCCGGACAGGTGGGTGCCTACAAATTGGAACCCGATAGAACCCGTATATCCAATAAGTCCGATCAAAGCCATTGCTTTTAAATCGCGAAAGGCAATTTTCCACTCATTTGCGTACCAGGCCCAAATTCCCAAAACAACCAGGCCGATGACAAAGCGCATCTCCAGCAAAACCCAGGGAGGAACTGTTTCCAAAACCACTTTGCTGACGACATACATTCCTCCCCAGATGGCGGCAGCGGCAATCAGGAAAACGGGACCAAGCCATTTGTTCATGATGTTTTTCCTCCTGCTCGAAATGTCTTTGGACACCTTTTGCATAAAGTCTGTATGATTAATGTGTGGGTTTATTTACTGACGGGTTCGGCAAATGTTGCGATTCCGGTGAGAATCATCAAGTCATAATAAATCGGCGGCTGAACCATTTGTGTCATAATGGGAGGTTTATAACAGATAAATCCGGGCTGGGCTTCGGAGTTTATTTATACGCATACACGGTGTACAATATAATGGAAACAAACAATCAATGTTTGGACTTGTCCACAAATCGGACTCTGGATAACTGTTGTTTTACTTGCCCGCGAATTCCATCAAGATAAATTTCATATAACCTTGCCTGTTCTTTTTGTTCTTCTCTGGTTAATCCGTCCGTTCTTTTTTTGCGAGCAAGCTGGTTGATTCGTTCAATTAGTTGTTTGTTGATCAACAGAATCACTCCTTCTTGTAATAATTTACTTAATCAAACGCAATCTGGCAAGATTTTTGAGAGGATGAGCAGAAAGGTCTCCTATGAAAAAAGCTGTTATTTACGCAAGGGTAAGCACTCGGAAAGAAGAACAAGAGACCAGTTTGGACAGGCAGGTGGAGCTGTTGGCAAACTGGGCAAAAGAACTGAGTTTTGATGTAACTCAGGTGATTACGGAACAACACAGCGGTTTTGATTTAAACCGCATCGGATTGTACCAGTTGTTTGATACGATCAAAAAAGAAAAAGTCCATGCGGTTATAATTCAGGATGATACCCGGCTTGGCCGGGGAGAAGCAAAGCTTGCCATCATTCACCAGCTGGCGCGGTCGGGCTGTCGTATTTATTCCAGACAGAATCAGGGCGAACTGGAGCTGGATGCCGGAGAATCGACGGTGCTTTCGATTATAGCGAAGGTAGAAGAATTGCAGCGCAAAATGATGAACCAGAAAATCAGCTGGGGGATGCAGCGCGCCATTCGCGAAAAGGGATATAACCCGGCCAAAAACTTGAAAAACCGAGGGCTTGGAGGAAGAGACAAAGTAGAGGTGCCTTTGGAGCAGATTATTGCCCTGAGAGAAAAGAAATTGACTTTTGAGGAAATCGCTGCAACACTGAAAGGATTTGGCTATCCCGTATCACGTGCAACAGTCCACCGGAGATATCAGGAGTGGAAAAACAAGCAAAAAATGGAGGAATAACTATGGCTGAAGGTAATTGGGACATTTACAAAAAGTTGATTCAAACTCCCGGGACCTCTGGTTTCGAACATGAAGTGCGGAAAGTGATGCGTTCATACATAACCCCATTGGCTGAAAACGTTGTCCAGGACCGGTTAGGCGGGATCTTCGGGGTAAAAAAAGGTGATTCCAATGGACCAAAAGTACTTGTTGCCGGACATATGGATGAAGTTGGATTCATGATTACAAAAATCACCAGGGAAGGCTTCCTGAAATTTCAAACCATTGGCAGCTGGTGGTCACAGGTGTTGCTATCGCAACGGATAGAGGTGGTTACTCGCTCCGGAAAGCGGATTCCCGGCGTAATCGGTTCAACCCCTCCTCATCTTCTGGACCCGGAACAGCGCAACAAACCGATGGATGTCTCAAAAATGTTTATCGATATTGGCGCGGACAGTGATGAAACTGTTAAAAGCTGGGACGTGCGACTTGGGGATTTTGCCGTTCCATACTGTGATTTTGTCGAGATGGAAGGCGGAAAACGTTTGCTGGGTAAAGCATGGGACAATCGGTTTGGCTGCGGCTTGGCGGTAGAACTTTTACAGTACTTTGAGAATGAGGAACACCCCAACATTTTGTATGCCGGAGCTACCGTTCAGGAGGAAGTGGGTTTGCGCGGAGCGGGCACAGCCGCAAATATGATTGAACCAGATGTCTTTTTTACAGCTGATGTCGGTCCGGCAGGCGATACCCCCGGGATCAAAGATGGTTTTGGGGAACTTGGCAAAGGGGTTTTAATCCGGATTTATGACCGGTCAATGATTCCGCTGCAGGCGATGAGAGATTTTTTGTTGGATACGGCTGAATCAATGCATATTCCTTATCAGTTTTTTGTATCGCAAGGAGGAACGGATGCCGGACGCGTCCACCAGACCGGGATCGGTGTCCCGTCAGCAGCAATCGGGATTTGCGGGAGGTATATCCATTCCAATGTAACTGTTGTGGATAAAGAGGACATTGAGGCAGCCAAAGAATTTGTGATTGCCTTGGTGAAAAAACTGGATCAGACCGCTTATGAAACCATTGTTTCTTAAATCAATCTAAAAAGCTCCTCCCGTGTAATTAACAAGGAGGAGCTTTTTCTCTGCCTGTTCACAGCATTGTGTAAATGGTTTTGATACAAAGGTTTTCGTCATATAATTTATGGAAGTACGATTTTCTTTCTGCAGGTTTACGATTTTTTCTGTTTTGACTTTAAAGGGGGCGCAAAATCTTGGTTATCAAACCAAAATCCTTGTACCATGGAGATGTGATTGGAATCATTTCTCCAGCCAGTCCGGTTAGTGAAGAAAAAATCGATAAGGCGATTGAAATTTTGTGCAGTCAGGGTTATCGTGTAAAATTGGGCAAGTCGGCACAAAGAGAATACGGGTATCTGGCAGGGGGTGATCAGGAAAGGGCCGCAGATCTTGAACATATGTTTCTCGCCTCTGAAGTGAAAGCGATTTTTTGTTTAAGAGGAGGATACGGGAGTTTACGCCTTTTGGACAAGATCGATTATGAGAAAATTCGTCAGTATCCAAAAATCTTCGTCGGTTACAGTGACATTACCGCTTTACACATAGCCATTCATCAAAGTACAGGTCTTGTTACTTTCCACGGACCGATGGCGGCGGAATTGGCAGACCGAGGCGATGATGAAAGTTGGCATACCTTGCAGGCCATATGCTCAGGCGACAGGCAGCCATGCTGTTTTCAGGGGAACGAGAGTTTTTATACGATTGTGCCCGGATCTGCAGAGGGGGAGCTGACAGGTGGCAACTTGAGTTTAATCTGTTCCACGTTAGGTACTCCCTTTGAAATAGATACCAAAGACAAAATATTGTTCATTGAAGAAGTAAATGAAGAAGTTTACCAAATTGACAGAATGCTAACACAGCTAAGGCTGGCTGGAAAGCTGAATGAAGCAAAAGGGATCATTCTGACGGATTTTCATCTTTCTCCCCGAACGAATAAACCCTCGCTTCCCCTGAAAGAAGTGATTCATGATTTGCTCTCCCCGCTGAAGATTCCCTGTTTTTATGGTTTAAGCGCCGGGCACTGTCTGCCTAATATCACTTTGCCGATTGGAGCCAGCGTTGAAATGGATGCCAGTCAGGGAGTGCTTCACATTGAGGAAAGTGTTGTATCGTAAGTTACAGGTCTGTCAGTTGGATGTTAAACAGTTTTTTAATAAGGACCGAAAGTTCTTGTTCACTCACTTCCCTTTTCTTTTTTTGAGACTGGGTCACGCAGACCAGCTTGCGGTCGATTAGGGAAATCCTTCCATCAGAAGTGACTTTGGATAAAAAATAAGATTTGTTAAATAAAGAGCGGGGAGACGTTTCAATCAAATGGCAGGGATGGATAAAGTCCTGCAGTGTTTTCTTTTCTTTGAGAAAGCGATATAAACAATGCCAGTCATGGGTTGGATCTTTCTTCTCCAGGTACAGCCAATTCCCATCCCTGGAAATTCGGTATTCTCCCGTGATGTCCCGCACCGGCTTTCCCGACAAGGGGACAGGTGTACGCGGTTCGTTTCCGCCAAAACCTATATCAACCAAATATTCTCCGCCGTCTGTTTCGACGATATTGGTCAAGTGCGTATCTTCCATTTCCCATTCCTCTGAAGGAAGGCGGACGGTTGCCGAAATCATTTTTATCTCATAACCCAATTCCTTTAACAGGTAATGAAACAATCCATTTAATTCAAAACAAACACCGCCGCGTCCCTGAACAACGATTTTCTGAAAAAGCGGTTCGGTTTGCAGCCGAATGGGGCGATGACAGATAATATCGAGATTTTCAAAATGAATAAACTTCAGGTGTTGCAGTATTAAATGAACCAGATTGGAAAGGTTCGGTTCAAGTGGAAGTGTAACATTGATTCGCTTGAGATAATGGTAAATATTCATCCTGATCCCCTTTGCTTTTTTTCAGTTAACCTTATTGTATCGAAAAAAGTGTTTTTATGTGATAATGAAGTTTAGTAGGCTATGAAGGAGGTATGTAAGTGCGCGATAATGCCAAATTTGAAGCTTTGGTAGTCGACAGGGAGCAAGACAATGTCTTTTATTCTTTTAAAAAACTGTCTCTTCAGGATTTGCCCGCTGAAGATGTCCTCATTCGTGTTCATTATTCCAGTCTTAATTACAAAGATGGTATGGCTGTTTTAAACCGGGGCAAGATCGTGCGCAAATACCCAATGATCCCCGGGATCGATTTGGTTGGAACTGTGGAAAAGTCAAAATCGCCCGCATATCAGCCAGGTGACCCGGTCATTTTAACGGGCTGGGAAACAGGAGAAACGCATTGGGGCGGATATGCCGAATATGCTTCAGCCAAGGCGGAATGGCTTGTTCCGCTTTCTAATGCACTTAGTATGAAACATGCGATGAGCATTGGTACGGCTGGCCTCACGGCGATGCTGGCTATCATGGCACTAAAAAAGCACGGGATCAATCGGGAAAAACCCATCCTGGTTACAGGGGCTTCCGGAGGCGTGGGAAGTTTGGCAGTGGCCATTCTGTCCCGGCTTGGATATCAGGTTGATGCTTCCACAGGCAGTGAAAGTGCCCATTCCTTTTTAAGATCCCTGGGTGCAACGGAGATTATCGACAGGCGGGAACTGGCGGAAAAACCGCGTCCGCTCCAATCGCAGCGCTGGGGTGGAGCTGTCGATGTCGTTGGTGGAAATACATTATCCAACACACTGGCCGGAGTCAGTTACTATGGGACAGTCGCTTCCTGCGGTTTGGCAGGTGACAATAAACTGAATGCAACGGTTTATCCCTTTATTTTGCGGGGAATCAAACTGGTCGGAATCGATTCCAATACTTGTCCGCCAGAGGTGCGTAAAGAAGCCTGGAATCGGCTGGCTGAAGTATTGTCTGCCGAGTTGCTGGATGAGCTTACTGAAGTGCATGGACTGAAAGATGTTCCCGCATTAAGTGAGAAAATCCTGCGTGGTGAAGTGCACGGACGAATCGTTATTGATATTCAACAGTAATTGCTGTTTTACTCTGTATAAACATCATCAATTCATTTTCAGATACGGTTTAATGTTTTTCTTACTTGATGATATGTAAGGCAGATAACAATCACAGAGTGGCGAAACCGGTATATAAAATGCCAGGATTATGAAGAGGTTTGTTACCATGCCTGTTTTATGTGCCATTTCCCATTTTGAAAGCGAACCGACCAGTTCAGGGAAGGAAGCAGGTCGAAGGCAATCCCGCAACTGTTGCTTTTTCAAAATTTGAATCATTTTGGTGCGGTTATGCCGGGGAATCGCTTGAACATGGTCAGTTTGCGAAAACACCGGGCCATGTCGGCGACTATTTTACCCCCATTCCGTTTTGAATGGGGGTATGTGTGTTTGAGGTAGCGACATCTTCGCTGGTACTACTCCATACTGCAGGGAATCGTTAGGCTCCCGACATTTTTAGCCGAGGTCAACCAGCAGGAACAAAATCGTTTTAAAAGTCCGGGACATAATGAGCAATAAACAAACAAGTCATCCACCCTGCGAAGTGCTACAGGACAGAAGCACCCTAGCCATGAAATCAGGTTAGGGTGTTTCTTATTGTTTATGGATTCTTCTTCATATCACAGTCATATACTTTTCTACGCCAACCAGATGGTCGGACATGTATTTACGGGGCTAATTGGGGGTTACGCTGGAAAATAGCGTTGTAAATTTGCTCATGTTCCCGATACAACTTTCCCGGCATTCCCGGAGTAAGATGCAACTGTTCCCGGCTTAACCGCAAAGTCTTTTTCATAGTATCAGAGATAGAATTCATTAAAAGTTGCAGGATTGAATTCCGGGTAGCGTGGGCTATGGAATAGTGAAAGTTTTGATCAGCAGTTTCTCCCAGACGGTTTTGGTCAAGATCACTGCGCATTTGTATCAGGGCGTGTTTAATTGCTTTCAGATCTTCTTGCGAAGCCCTTTCGGCCGCCAGGCCAGCAGCTTCCACTTCGAGAATTTTCCGGGCTTCCAACAACTCAAAGATAGTGTCCTTCTCCATAGACAAAATCAGAGCCATGGGACCAACAATGGAGTCCAAATTGGCTTGCCGGATAAACGTACCGTGCCCCGGCTTGACCTCAATTAACCCCATCAGTTCAAGGACGCTCAGTGCCTCACGCACGGAGGCCCTGCTCACTTTCAGACGTTCAGACAACTCCCGTTCTGATAACAGCTTATCACCCGACTGTAGTCCACTTTTTGAATTAGTTGGCGAATCTGTTCCACAACCTCTTCGTAGATTTTCCTGGTCTTAATGGGTTTCAGGTTCAAGCGTAGCTCACCTTCTATCAGTCAGCATTGTTAAAGGCCTGTTGCCCGTTTTGTTTACTGCGGTAAGCCTCCGCCAGAAGTTGGATCACATGAACTACGTCATTCCCCATTCCGGCATTTTCAACGCCGTCGGAAAGTTGCATTCTGCATGCCGGGCAACTGGTAGCCACCAGATCAACCTTTGTTGCGGCAATATCTTTAACTTTGCGTTTTAAGATTTTCTCCGACAACTCAGGAAAAATTAAGCTAAACGACCCGGCCATCCCGCAGCAACTTCCGGGATTTTTCATTTCTATCAGTTCAATTCCCGGGATGCTCTTAAGAACAGCCCGCGGTTCCTTGGTAATTTCCAGGCTTCTGGCTACATGGCAAGGATCGTGATACGTAACTTTCTTTGACACCGTACCCAGGTTATCCTTCCCAAAACCGGTTACATTGACCAGGAACTCAGATATTTGGTAGGTTCTGGCCGCCCATTTCTCGGCTTTCTCTTTGTAACCTGTGTCATCAAATTCCAGGAGTTCCTTGTAGTCGTGTTTCCAGGAGTCAGTACAAGTACCGCAGTCCAAAACAATGGCATCGGCCCCGGTTTTATCGAAGATGTCCAGATTCGACTTGGCCATGGCTGTAGCAGTCTCCACGTCACCGTTTACATAAACCGGAGTCCCGCAATAATGCTGCTCCTTGGGGATCATAACTTCTACATCATTGGCCTTAAGGACTTCCACCAGGACTCTGCCCATATCGGTGTAAATATAGTTATTCATGCAACCGACAAAGAAAGCAACTTTCATCCTTGGCTTGTTTACTTTGATGACTAGGCATCTGGTCTTTAAAGGGGACTTTAGCTAAAGGCAGTATAATTTTCTTCTGGTCAATGCCAACAGGAAAGCGGATCCGGCCACCTTTATCGTTCACCTTTTTAAAGGCCAGCCCCTGAAAACGGGAACCAACTTTTAATCCCAAGTCAAACAGGTTATTGTGCTTCAAAGCAGTAAAAGCGGTTTTTTGATCGGGGACAATCCTTTTTTGCGAACAGCTTCTGCGCGGGCTCCAAGGATAATCTTGTCGAAACGCACTCCGCAGGGACAGTTCTGTGTGCAAGCACCGTAAGTAGTACAGAGCAAGAGCCGATCAGCTAAACCTTCACTCATCCCGATCTGGCCTTCAAGCAGGGATTCTATCAGCTTGATCTTACCCCGGGCTGTTCCTACCTCTTTACGGTTCTCTTTATAAATCGGGCAAACGGCCTGTCAGTTGCCACATTTCATACATTTATTTATATCTCCTTGTACAGCTTCCAGGGAGTGGAAGATTGACAACTTAATCCCTCCCTACAATTTTACCTGGATTAAGACGGTACTTCGGATCTAAAGCTTCTTTGATGCGGCGCGGCACATCAACTCCAGCCTGGCCGAACTCCAAATCGAGGTATTTTGCTTTAGCCATTCCGATCCCGTGTTTCCCTGAAAGGGTGCCACCCAGCTTTACAGCCACATCAAAGATTTCATCAACTGCCTTTTCTACCCGTTAGGTCATAGATAAAATCAAAGTCAATACAGTCTTCAATCTTGCGGACCATCTGGTCCGCAGGGACTAAATCATCGAGTGCTATGATCTCCAGTTGGTTTCGACCGCTTGTTCCACGTTTAGATAACACCGCAAATCCCCCCCACTTTTCATTTTCTTTCTTATCTTGATTCGACAAAAAAAGCTTGTCGACCTGTTTGAAAACAGACTTTGTCGACAAGCTGAAATGTATCATATACATTCCAAGTCTTGTTTTATTGCAAATCCGATACGGGTTCGAGGTCTGCAAGAGCCTTTATCGTGAACCGTATCTCCGTGGACTTTCCTGTTCTTGTTCTCGCTATGCTGCAAAGCGTACCTCGGTTGGTTTGAGCAAACTGGTCTACCATAACCAGCCTGTAGGTTGAAAGTTATAAAATAACCGAAAAATGACAAGTTGACGATAAAACCTATAGATCATCCAAACGTATCAGATACGGGGTGGGGGTCATCAACATTACCGGATGAAAACATCCATTAGGAAACCTTCCTTCGGAATGTTTTTCATCAAATTCGACAGATTTTGGATGCAAGGATTAGCAGAATTTGTTGGAAATTAGATTAAAAGTAAAAAACAAGCAATCCCTGTCATGTGAATGGTTGAGATTGCCTGTTAAACGTTCTTATCTGACTTTTGTTTTCACTGGGCTTACCTATGCTTTTGTTTTTTACTTGTTTCTTTTTGCAAACTCTATTATTCTGTCCTCAATTTGATCTCTTACCCTGCAGAACACTTCCCATATTTCTTCTTCGGTTCCGTGTGCTTTGGCCGGATCTTCAAATCCCCAATGGTCACGATGGACATGAGGGGGTGTTATCGGGCATTTATCATTGGCGTCACCGCAGAGAGTAATCACATAGTCTGCTTTGTTCAGCAACTGCGGATCTATAAGATCAGATGTTTGTTTGGATATATCGATGCCCTTTTCGGCCATGACTTTCACTGCTTTGGGATTTAAACCGTGTGCTTCGATCCCGGCGCTGTATACTTTAAAAGTATCGCTTAAATACTTTTTTCCAAATCCCTCTGCCATTTGGCTGCGGCAGGAGTTGCCTGTGCAGAGAAAGCAAATGAATTTTTTATCTGACATGATTTTCTCCTTCCGGGAAATTATTGTCTGACTGCATTTGTTTCTTATGCAAAATACTTGCGCTGGAACCAGTATGCCACATTTACCAGGCCAATCATGACAGGAACTTCAACAAGCGGGCCGATTACCGCAGCAAAGGCAGCTCCGGAATTAATGCCAAAAATACCGATAGCGACCGCAATCGCCAGTTCAAAGTTGTTGCTGGCGGCGGTAAAGGACAGGGAAACGGTTTTTGAATAATTGGCTCCCATTTTCTTACCCATATAAAATGAAACAAGGAACATTACGACAAAGTAGATGAGAAGCGGAACAGCGATCCGAAGTACATCCAACGGCAACTGCAAAACCAGTTCGCCTTTTAAAGAAAACATGACGATAATCGTAAATAAGAGCGCAATCAAGGTTAATGGGCTGATGACAGGAATAAATTTGTCTTCATACCATTGGCGACCTTTCGATTTAACCAGCGTAAAGCGGGTAATCATTCCGGCAAAAAAAGGAATGCCAAGGTAAATCAGAACACTTTCGGCAATCTGTCCTATCGTGATATTTACAACAGCGCTTTCCAGCCCCAGCCAGCCGGGCATAATGGTGATGAATACATATGAGTAAAGAGAATAGAAGAGAATTTGGAAAATCGAGTTGAATGCAACCAGACCTGCAGCATATTCTCTGTTGCCATTCGCCAAATCATTCCAAACAATCACCATTGCTATACATCTGGCCAGACCGATCAGAATGAGTCCGATCATGTATTGCGGTTTATCCTGTAAAAACAGGATAGCCAGCAGGGACATCAGAACAGGTCCAATGATCCAGTTTAAAACGAGTGACAAACTCAGGATTCTTACGTTGCGAAACACTTGCCCCAGTTCCTCGTACCGAACTTTGGCCAGGGGTGGATACATCATCAGAATCAATCCAATGGCAATCGGGATGGATGTTGTTCCCGCCTGAAAGCTGGACAATACCTTAACCATGCCAGGAAAAAGATAACCGGAGCCAATTCCAATAGCCATGGCGAGAAAAATCCATAATGTCAAATACCGATCCAAAAGTGAGAGCTTTTTCATCACACCGCTCATCGTGTCACAACCTTTCTTGTCCAAAAGACTTACGAATTGCAGGAAATTCCGGAATCACATATGTTCAGCTTTTCAATCTCTTCTGAGGAATCCGGTAAAGAGTCAACAATCTTTTCAAAGAAGGGGTATATAGAACCGTCCAATGAATAGAAAACCCACTGACCGCTCCGGCGTTCCTTGACCAGCTTTGCATTTTTCAGTTTTCGCATATGCCGGGAAACAGCAGGCTGCGTTATGTTGAGAATTTGAACCAGTTCACACACACATCGTTCTCCTTCTTTGAGGAATGACAAAATTTGCAAGCGGGTTTGATCTCCCAAGGCTTTGTAACATTCTGTCAATTGTTCAAAATCCGGCATATTCATCACCTCATTTGTATATAAGCATATGCTTATATCATTGTTATCATAAAACATTATAAAAAACAAGTTTAGAGTGATAACCTCTAATGCAAAGGAAAGGTTGACCGTTATAAACTATTCACAAATCAAAACTATAGATCAGGTTTCAGAGATCATCAAAAAAGTGTGGAAGTTGGCGAAAATACGAAAGTCGCTCTTGAAGAATCCGGAAGAGAAGCGGAACTTGTTAAAGTAACTGATGTGGAAAAGATTGTGTCATATGGAATTATGTTTACACCCGGCTTGGTAATCGACGAGAAGGTTGTTTCTTATGGAAAGGTTTTAAAACCAAAAGAGATAGTTAAGATACTCAAAGATGCCCGGTGATCAGGATGTTTATTTTTTGTATTGGACCATATAAACCATTGAGTCACTTTTCAAGGTTGTTCGATGGTTTATTTATCGTCAATTATTATTCAATAATAACCATAATAAAATAATAAATTATAAATTTTTAAACATTTTTAAAATATTAATTATAACGTTGTTGTTTTGTTGT
The DNA here is from genome assembly GCF_013868055.1 of Thermoactinomyces mirandus. Lineage (GTDB taxonomy): Bacteria > Bacillota > Bacilli > Thermoactinomycetales > Thermoactinomycetaceae > Thermoactinomyces > Thermoactinomyces mirandus. Next base: position 41,478 of record NZ_JACEOL010000062.1, read on the forward strand.
ATAATGGAACTGGCAGGGGAATAGGGTAAATATGATGATTTTTTCTCCCGTTTCTTTAATAGCTTGTTAAAAACGGACATAACAGCTACTTAGCTATTTTGTCCCGGCTGGTTAATGGCTCGGATCAGATGCCAAAAAGCAGAGAAATAACCCGGACATGACCAAGTGAAATAGGGAGCGGAACGATGACAGAAGATCTTATAAAAATGCTGGAGCTTTTAAACGAAAATTCGGGGTGGTTTTTCGATTTCTTCGTAATTGTTGTAGCTGTAGGAATTTCAGCGACATTACTGGTCCACATCTATCGATTTGCAACAGGAAAAAGTGACTGGTTGGGGCGCAGTCTGGACGGGGGAGACCAAAGCAGCCAAATGGCACTCATTCAATTGGATACTTGCCGGAAAGAAAACGAAGAATTGGAAAAGAAGGTACTCCTTCTGGAAAATGACCGGCAGGAATTAATGGATTTGTTAAAAGAAAAGAAAAATCAGCTGGAACAGAAAAAGGTTCAATTAACAAAATTCAAAGAAGAAATAGAGATGCTGAAAAACCTGTATGAAGAATTGGATCAAAAATATGATGATGAAACATATACCATGTCTCAAATCATGTATACCGCCGAAGAAGTTGCAGCGGCCATCGTGGATCAGGAGAGATTCCGGCAGAACCGTGATGATATTTTCATGAATCTGCTTGATTATTTGGTGAATACATTAAAGAATTTCCGGTACAAAAATCCCAGGGTAATCATTCATGTCAAGTATCCTGAAAAAAATGATGCTCTTGTGCATTTTGCTCATTCCAGCGGACACTCTCACCGCGTAAAAATATATGAACCACCCATTTACGGAAGTGCAGCTGGCCGTGCCTGGAGAACGAACGAGGTTTACTATGTGCCTGATGTTGAAGACCCCTCTTATGAATATGATTTGAAGACACATTCACGAAAAGTATATCGTACCATTTTATGTGTCCCTATTAAAGCCGGCAACTATGAACCGACAAGAATCGGTGTACTTACAATTACCGGTTCTCCCGTGAACGCATATGAAGATATTGAAATTGAACGCGCCACTTTGTTCGCCAGTCTGCTGTATCCGCTGATTTATATTGATTTAAATAAGCGAGGTGATAAAAATGGCACAGGTACGTAAGCCGTCATTTGAAGAAAGAAAAAAATTGAATAAAATGTACCGGGATGGAGAGTTAACCAGAGAAGAACTGATGGAAAAGATGAAAAATGGTTTGTTTGACCATGAACGGCTGAAAGTAAAACAGAAATTTTTAAAACTGATTCGAAATCGGTCATCAGACAAAAACCGCAAATTCAAGTAAATTTCTTGTTTTCTGGCTAGAGTAATGGGATTGTCGAAAAAATTTAATACAATAATGGTGCTAGTTTGATGCTTTTTCGTTATATTCTTTAGTAAAAACATAAATTTAAAAAATGGAGGGGATGCAAGTGGAGGCAGATCAGACTTTGGATGCCAAAGGGTTGCAATGTCCCATGCCATTGGTCAAGGCGCAAAAAGCCATCAAAAAAATGAAATCCGGAGAAATATTGAAGATTGTTACAAATGATTCCGGGTCTTACAGTGATATACCAGCTTGGGCCAAAACAACAGGAAATAAGCTGATTGAAAGGAAAGAAGAAGAAGGCATGTACATTTTTTGGATTCAAAAATCTTAATTGCTATGGGGCGATAACATGAGTGAAAATAATAAGTCAACATTAATTGTTTTTAGTGGAGATTTGGATAAAGCAATTGCCAGTTTTATTATCGCTACAGGTGCTGCGGCAATGGGAAAACAGGTAACCATGTTTTTTACTTTTTGGGGAATCAGCTTGTTGCGTAAAGAAAATTATCATGGAACCGGCAAAAAATCTTTTCTTGAAAAAATGTTTGGCTGGATGCTGCCGAAAGGGCCTGACAAACTTGGTCTGTCTAAAATGAATTTCGGCGGCCTGGGCGCCTGGATGATGAAATATATCATGAAAAAGAAAAATATTGCCACTCTGCAAGAGTTGATGGAAACAGCAAAAGAAATGGATGTAAAACTGGTAGTTTGCTCCATGTCCATGGATGTACTGGGCATTAAGAAAGAAGAATTGATCGACGGTTTGGAATACGCCGGAGTTGCTACATATCTGGCAGAGGCTGATGATGCCAACATCAACTTGTTTGTATAGATTGCAATCATTATCACTGAAGCAATTATGAGACATTATATAGTATTGATCTTTTAAAACAGCAAGGGAATGAAGAACCCTTGCTGTTTTTTGATTCTGTTTTTAGATTACAGGCACGAAAGTCAGCCAGAAGTAGTAACGGGTTATCAACAAATCATTTTATTGATCACAATATTGATTTTGGCTGAGAGTGCATTATAGAAATGAGAAAACTTTCGATTTCTCAAAAATACAGTTAACTGTTCATACTGAGATAAAAGAAAAATAACTGCTATTTTTTGCGTTATAAATTGATTTAATTTCCCCATTCTTTCCACCTTTTATATACCGTTACAAAACAATTCTTTTGTAACCTTATAAAATAATGATAGCCAAACCCTTTAATTTATAAGGGATTTGGCGCACTATCATTTTCTGGTCTTCCAAATTTCCGCTCTTGTCACAAAATGATATCTCGCCAAGTTGATTTGTTTTGAGATTTTATTCAACATTTATTTCCTTTACCATATGCACTTGCTCTGCAAACGTCTTAATTTCCTTTTTCTTTTATACCTTTCCCGGATTTTCACTGCCAATTTCATGTTCAGCAGTCTTGGATTTGATATCCCGGTTTCTCGTATAACATGATTGCCAGCTTAAGACGATACCGTTTCCTGCCAACTTTCCTCTTCGGAAATTCCCTGTTTTTTGAATTGCAAACGGCACCAGAAAGCAGAATTTGCATAATCCCAATGATATTTGCTGAATTTCCCGTTTGGATGAAAATACTTCCATACTTCGGGAAAGTGTTTTTTTATATCTGATAATATTTCCTTTTTCTTTTGACTCATTAAATGTTGATCATGCCGATATTTTGCCCCCAAAGTTTCCAAACAATCTGTCACTTCTGTCGGAACTTGGCGCCAGATCTCCTTCCATTCTTCATAGGAATCTATAAAATAATGAATCTGGAGATCAGAGTCATTGTAAATGTCATGCAACAGATGCCCCGGGATCGTTTCGCGATTTTTCATAATAGCCCTCCCGCCTGTCAGGGATATAAAAAATAATATATTATTGTATTAGGAAACCAATGGCAGTTTCCCTTTATTTTGAAACTATTTTTTATCATCGGTGGAGGGCTGGTAATGAAAAAAGAAAGTTTGTCTCATTTATTTCGGAATTTTGCGTTGAATGAATGCAAAAATTCAAGTATTTTGTATGGACATCTGGCATTAAATATTTCCGAAGATAAAGAATTGCTTGAAATCGCTTTACATGCCCGCTCAGGCCAACCGGTACCCAACCTCTTTCTCGGAGCGGTTCATTATCTTTTGTTAAAAGGAAAAAATCACGAATTGAGAAAATACTATCCCGGCATTGTGGATTATCCACAAAAAGCAGAATATTCCTTTCCTTATTTTCGCGATTTTTGCCTCTCATTTAGGGAAGAAATCATCTCCATCCTTCAGGAGAAACTTGTCCAAACCAATGAAATTGGACGTTGTGCTTATCTTTACCCATGTTTTTGCCTGATTTACAGTCGGGTAAAGAAACCCCTTTCTGATATCCTGATCCACGCAGACATAAAAGGAAAACGCAAACCGTTTTTGCTACCGGAAAGTCCCCCTGTATCCATGCGATTGGGCATTGATTTAAAGGTGAATAATTTATCTGATGAAGAAGATTATTTATGGCTGAGATCATTAATCTGGCCAGAGCATAAAAAGCGAGTGGAACTTTTTGAAAAAGCTGCAAGACTGTTACCATCTTACTCTCTCCGGCTAATTAAAGGAGATGGAGTCTTGCTTCTTCCTCAGTTAGTGAAACAAATACCAAAGGATAGAGCGATTTGTATTTTCCACACACATGTCGCCAATCAAATCAGGGAAAAAGACAAACTTGAGTTGATGAAACAGATTCAATCGCTTGGAAAAACCAAAGAGGTGTTTCATTTATATAACAATATGTGGGATGGCGACCTTCATCTGGATTCCTTTATTGACGGAGAAAAATACCATAGGATTCTGGCCCGGACAGACGGACATGGACGCTGGTTTGAGTGGTACAGTCAAAACAAAGGGAATAGAGATCCGGAATGATTTTCAATTATCGATTTGGGTAATAAAGCCAAATATTGACAGTGTTCCAACAACAACTCTTCATTCCTGTTACAGTTATGCTATACTTGCCTGGGCTATATGATCCTCGATCTGGTTGGCCTCTCTCGAACAAATGCAGAAGAGCCTATGTTTTCGAAATTTTATTAAATACTCGTAAGTTTGAATGAATCGACAAAAAAGAACTGCATAATCTTTATTTTCTCATTAAAACAGATTGACGAACATGAATACGCCTATGATTCAGGATTGGTCGAAGTTACATTAGAACCCAAACAAGTGGACAATGAGCTTTATTATGATAGATAATGGCGGAGGGATGCAGGTTTATAAAAAAACAAACCTTTCGGGGCAGAATATGCCCCGTTTTTTGCCTTTTCAAAAATAAAAGCACGCGCTTTTCAATCTTCCTTACTTACTGCTTTCATCAAGGATAATTTCAACGATCCCCTGGCTGCCATCCACACGAATCATTTGCCCATCCTTTATTATCCTGGTAGCATCATCCACTCCCACCACGGCAGGAATTCCGTATTCCCTGGCCACTACGGAACCGTGTGTCATCAATCCCCCCACTTCCGTTACCAGCGCTTTGGCGGATTGGAACAAGGGCGTCCAGCCGGGATCAGTATGGGGTGCTACCAGAATTTCTCCTTCATGGAAATCGGCTTCTTCCGGCTTGAAGACAACACGCGCTTTTCCCTCAACCATTCCTGCTGAAGCTGGCGTTCCGACAAGCACACCTTCGGGAAGTTCACCTCTTTTGGATGATCCGGTCACAATTTCTCCTTCACTCGTCATCACTTTTGGTGGTTTCAATGTTTGATACCAGGCAAATTTTTCTTTGCGGTCTGCAACAAGGTCAGTGACATTCAGCAGGAATTCCCCTTTAGCCAGTTGGATCAACTCTTCCAAAGTCAGGAAAAACACATCTTCAGCCCGATGCAGAATCCCTTTCTTCACCAGTTCTTCCGCTTTGACCATGATATTTTTTTTGCATTCATACCAAATCAATGTTAGCAGATATTTGGGGTGCTCGCGAAGTCCCCCCATGTAGCGGTATACTTCAATAAGACGTTGAATCCGTCTGGCTTTATATTTGCTGCGTCCCGCCTGTCCGATGATCCGCCGCTCTGCTTCCCGGGCAACCTGTTCACCTTCGGCAAATTTTCGCCGGTGTTCTCCCGGCTTCACACTGCGCATATGCCCCAAAATGGCCGGAACCAGCTGAGTTGGCGCCTCACGCCAGCGAGGTCTGGTCACATCAATTTCTCCCGGGCAACGATGACCGTATTTATCCATAAACTTCTCAAATTCCAGTTTAAACCGCTCGCCCCCTTCAACCTTCAGGAGTCCTTCATAAAAGGTTTTGTCATCGGCCTGTTTCAGATATGCTTCCACTTCCGGCAGTTCACGGACCAGATCCGCCAGATCGCCAATCTCCAGACCCATCTGGCTGGTAATATTGCCAGGAAGCGATTTGTTCAACTGATACAACTCTTTGGTATCTCCCAATTCTTTCTTTAGCAACATGAATGAGATCGGAAAACAGATCACATATGGAAAAAGGACTGGCAATATATCTTTTGCCAGATTATTCAACTGATATTGAACCATTTCCAGCCGTTTATATCCGCTTGTCCCCTGCACCGCTTTCCGGATATCTGCCCATTTATTCTGCATAAAGTCTTCAACTTTTTCCTTTGCCAATTTGGGATCCCGTTTAAACAGATTTTTCCACACATCTTTTACTACAGGGACAATATATTGTCGTTTTGAGCGAATCACACCCGGCTTGGCCGGAACCTTCCGGAACTCCGGCCGCTCAATCACTTCAGTGATAGCATTGGCAAGCTTTTCATCAAAAACATTCTTAAGCACAATAGGAAATACTTTTCTTCCATATTTTGTACGGAGAAATTCCGTGGGATTGACAAACAGGCGCCCGCCCGCTTCCAAAAAAACACTTTTTGGAAAAATGGTTTGCAAGATCGAAATCCCCATCGGCTTCATGGCATCGGTCATCATTTGTGCATGGCCAAATGAGAACATTACCTGAAGCGGTTCCTGCGGAATGTCCGGCAACGGATAGAGTGATGTGACCGGCCGGCTTTGTACAACATAAAACTCCCCGTCTTC
>NZ_JACEOL010000063.1 GCF_013868055.1 Thermoactinomyces mirandus
ACATAAAACTCCCCGTCTTCCACACAAAACTCGATATCCTGCGGCGATCCAAAATGCTTCTCAATTCTTTTGCCCAATTCCGACAATTGCAGGATCTGATTGTCTGTCAGGGCCTGCACAACCTGTTGGCTTAAAGACAACTCTTTTGTTACCGTCCCCCCTTCCGGCAGGGGGAGAATGGCGATTTTCTTCTCCGGGATTTTTTTCTCTGTGATGCTTCCCCCTTTTACCTTGTACAGGTCGGCTGACACCAAGCCGGAGACAATCGCTTCCCCCAGGCCAAAACTGGCATCGATCGAAACCACTTTCCGGTTTCCGTTTACCGGGTCCGCCGTAAACATGATTCCCGAAACCTCGGGACAAACCATCCGTTGCACTACTACCGACAGGTAAACCTGGCGATGGCCAAACCCGTTTTTGGCCCGGTAGACAATCGCCCGGTCGGTAAACAGGGAGGCCCAGCATTTTTGAATATGCTTGAGCAATTCGTCTTTCCCTCTGATGTTTAAATAGGTGTCCTGTTGCCCGGCAAACGAGGCCGTCGGCAAATCCTCCGCCGTGGCGCTGGAACGGACCGCATAGAAATACTGCGTTCCTGCCGACTTCCAGGCTTGAATGATATTGTTTCTTAAGGAAACAGGAAGCTCCAGTTTCAATAAATGGGAACGAATCCGACCGCCCAAGTCCCGCAACTGATTCAGGTCGTTCGGATCCAGTTGATCCAGTTCAGCAAACAGCGCATCCATTTCCGAACTGGTGGCGATAAAATCCTTGTAAGCATGCGTAGTGACACAAAAGCCGCCGGGAACCGGGAAACCGGCCTTGCTCAGTTCCCCCAGATTGGCTCCTTTTCCACCGACATACGCGAGGCTGGAACGGTCCACTTCATCAAAAAACAGGACATGGGATTTCAT
>NZ_JACEOL010000064.1 GCF_013868055.1 Thermoactinomyces mirandus
TGGATCATACGGGACTTTTGCACTGGCTACGGCAGTAGCAGCAGTCGGGTTCGTGATTTTGACACTCTTTTGCCCCAGGGTAATTCCTTCGGTGGTAAGTCCCGCAGAATCCTGGCTGATCACATCATGGTCGGGACCCACTTTGGTCCAGTCATCGGGCCAGTTGTCTGCATTCTTGTCAATTTCAAAACTCCCGTTGATTGCAAGATTGTTGCCTGGGCTCATTTCTGAGGTGGATTCAGTCACGTTTCCGTAAGCATCATATTTGGTCGCAGATGATTTTTCAGTTGCGTCGGTGGTAGACGTCTGGTTGTTGTTTTCATCATATTCATTGGTGGTCGTGTTGCCTTCGGGATCAGTTTCCTTAACAGGGTTATTGTTTTCATCGTAGACCGTCGTAGTTGTCTCATTCAAGGGATTGGTTACCGTTTTGAGGTTTCCGTTATCGTCATAGGTGTAGTTATAAGTCGCGTCACTGTTGTTCGCATTCGCATTGGCATCTTTTTGGCTGGTCAGTTGGTTTTCGTTATTGTAAGTAAAGGTTTGCTTATAATTCAGCCCCGTGGGATCTTGCGTGATTTGCACCACGTTGCCATAATCGTTGTGGGTGTATAAAGTCTTGTTTCCTTTTGGGTTGGTGACGGTAGTTAATTTGTTTTCTGTATCATAGGCAAAAGTGGTGGTTGCTGTTTTGACTTCTCCACCAACTGTAACCGGATAAGAAATGGTATCGACTTTGTCATCGGCGGTGTAGGTTACGGTTTTTGTATTTCCATTGGGGTCGGTCAGACTGGTCAGATTATGGCTGGGATCATAACCGTACGAAACAGTTGACAGGATCGTACCATCTGCGTCTTTCTTTGTGACAGTCGTCAGATCTCCGCTGGCGTTGTAGCCATACTCGACGGTTCGGTTTACCGGATCCGTGATTTTGTTTACCCGGTTGTTGGCATCGTAAGTCAGCGTAATGGTGCGGCCCGATGCATCGGTGATCATGGTTGGATAATCCCCTGAATAAGTGATCGTTGTCGTGTTTCCGTTGGTATCGATAATCTTGTTTAAATATCCGGTTGTAGTAAAGAGATACTCAGTTTGAGATGCATCGGTAAGTACATAAGTCCCGTCTGCTTTTTTGGTCAGATCTAATTGAAGCACCTGAGATGTTTGGTAGGTGCCGTCTCCATTGGGGGTAAAGCTGTGCAGGGTTCCGTCAGCATCCCGGTACTGAATCGGTCCGTCTCCGCTGTCATAGAGATGCTGTTCGATATTGGAGGTCCATCCGTAACCAAAAAGTCCCGCCGTGTTCGATTTGCTGTTATAGGCACGAGCTACACTGGCAGGAATGCCGCGTCCCGGAATTTCCACATCCGATTCGGGCAAGTAGAAGTTTCCGTTATGGGTATTGACGTTGGTGACTGCGGAAGTCCAGAATGCTTCTTCTCCAAGCGGTTCAATAGTGTATGTGATTGTAAGCTTTGGTTTTAATGCCGGATCGGCAGAATCACTGGACCAGTAGGATTTCCGGTCATTTGTCTCCACTTGTTGGCGCAGGGAGATGCCATAGTTTCTTGTCTTTCCGGAGTACCAGTCCCGCGCCAACTGGGTCAGATCAAAGTCGTACCATCCGGGACCAGCAACGGACTGATTGGAAACAGCCGCTCCAACCGTGGGCTGAGTGTTCCAATTCACAGTCGATGGATTCCAGTCGGAAGTAATGGGGTGTAGATTCACTGTTTCGGGTGTGGTACTGGAGTAATACTGATACAGGCTAAGTTTGGCCGAACTGATATGGGCTCCGCTTAACAGCGGTTTTAAATTGAATTTGATCAAGCTCCGCGTTTTTCCATGTTCCGCTTTGGTTCCTGTTAACAGATACGAATAGTTTCCGTAATTGGCCGTTGCCGGATTATCGCCAACAAAGGCATCGAAGGTGTCGGTGTTTCCCTGGTAGACAACTGAAGGGTCCACCACCACGGGATACGACCGTTTCGAATCTTTCAACCAGGTTTCGTCCAGTTGCATATCCAGATAAGTCTTGTTTCCTTCTGTTCGCAGACGAAACTGGATGTTATCCGATGTGGCGTCTTTGGAATCGATCATATACGGGCGGGGGATGAAGAACAGTTCTTTTCCCTTGGTGTCCACCAATTGGATGGAACCATCTTTCCGGGACTTGATCTCTGCATTTTTTACGTTCAAAGCCATGGTAAGTTTCGACAAGCCGTTATACTTTTTTAATACCCATTCTTCTTTTACCTGTGAGTTGTTTACATAATAGACCAGGTCGGTATCCGGATAAACACCGGGATAAGTAATCTTGTTCCCGTTGACGGCAGCCTGGACATGTTCAGCATCGACCACAGAAAAGTCCAAAGACGCTTTGTCCAGTTGAAACCGAACCAGTTTGTCTGCTGCTGTGTTCTTGGCAAATCCGACACGATACCGATTGGCTTTGTTCTGATAGGGGAGATTGTCATCAAGTGCCTGTTTTCCGGAAACCGCTTCCAATTTGTTGTCAATATCTTTCCAGTAACCATTCTCTTTAAAATGAATCGGCTCTAAATATTGCTCCTGGATATAAGTTTTTCCATCGCCTTTCAAGAATGTTTTGGAGTTTTCTGTTCGCAATTCCACTATCTCATGGCGGGAATTTAATCTGGCTTCCTCAGCGCGTTTAGCGGCATATGCCTGTTGATAATCCGGCAGAAATAAACTTAATAGAGAAATGATTAAAAGTATTGAAATACTTTGAAATACGCTTCTCCATCTTGTTGGCATAAACAGTTCTCCTTTTTCTTTTTTAGTAACAAATTACAACAAAGAAAAGAATCGCTAAATTTACCTCCTGATTCAACCTCAAAAAGGGCAAAATGCAGATCCAAACACCATATCCTTGATGTCCAACGTAATATTTCATCCCTCCTTAAAATTGTGTAATTCGTTACTGCCGGGTCTCTTGTGCTTTAAAAATATAATGATAGAATTCTATAAATGTAGAAAACCCTATATGTATATTCGTAGATACTCATTAAAATTAAGTTTTAATATTTGTGTCTAAAATGCGAAAGTCATTTTCAAGACTCTGGAGTAACCACTCCAGGTCATATAACTTAGTAGATGGAACTCCTGCCTGGCAAGACAATAGTTGTGCCAAACCTCAACAATCAAGTAGACGCCTGTAATCCTGTTACGGCTTCGGAATTTTCATCGCAGTATGATTTTGGGAAAAAACGTCCTTAAAGATATACAAAATAGGCCTCAATATGGCGAATGAGAAAAGGTCTTTTTTAAGACGAACCTTTTCTCATACAAAAAACCTCATATATTCGGTATAGAAAAAAGAGTAATATTTAAGTAATGATTATGTATTTAATTCAATATTGAAATAGGGGGACATATATTCAAGTGAACAAACACCATTATTTTTACATCAGTATTGGATTATTCTTGTTTAGTGCTTTTATCAGACCTATCGGAGAAGATGGTTTTAATTGGGGAGATGTCCTTTTTCATGCGATGGGGTTACCTATTTGGTCAAACGAAGCAAGTTTTGATGGGCTCCATTACTCAGTAATTTTCTATCTGTTATTAGCCATTTCCAGTTGGACTGCTATCTATCGTCTTTCCAATTGGTCATTTACTCGCTTCATCGTGTATACCATCCTTGCAAATATACTGATCTCTCCTGTTATACAGTGGAGTAAAGAAGAGTTTTGGGGTTCTTATAATGATTTGCGATCAATTGAGTATCATTCAAGTGAAAGCAATTGTCACGCTGATAATCATGAAGATAAAGTACAAAAAATCCAATGTACAATCGTTCTTACTAATCACAGTGACCATACACTTTATACCTATATAAAAATCCCGAAAGATATTCATTTCGGTGATGCCTCACCTTGGCCAGTTGAGTTTCACCAAGATCAGTATGGCCAGCCTTATCAGTTGGAACCTGGAAAACAAACTCTAAATATTGCATCAACCCTTCCAACGGGGCATTCTCAATCGTTATTAGGAGATTGGAGTAATATACCTTTGATCCTTTACTATGACAAGAAAGCAATCACGTTAAGAGCCGAACAACCTGTCTTTCTACCTTAATCACTTACGTATTTAGGAAGGTCCAAATTTCTTTGCAGCAATGGCACATTCATTGGTATTACCCCTATTCCTTAATAAATTAGCTCCTGCCTTGTGGTCATATACACAAAGTAAGAGTCTTATTTTTTCTATTCATTTTTCATTTTAGTCTTGATGTCTTTTGTGTCATTGGACAATATGTCCCTCTTCCTGTGAGTCGAACTAATTCTTGCTCTAATTTCCATGCTCTATTAATTGCTGTTTCTCTTGTCCCCCGCATTGGGGTCAAACTTGGATTAATCTTATATTGAATTAGAGGCAGTGGTTCAACAACATTATCGCCAGGTACAACAGGCTTAGTTCCCAGTCCGCGTGGATATTCATCGGAACTATTTGAAGTAAACTTCTGCAACCACTGACCAAGTGGGGTATCTCCAACGTGTTTTGGAACAGTAGAAGATAAGGGATTTCCGTTGTTACTTATAAATGACTGTTCCAAATTGGGGACATTCCGGTTATTGATCCATTTGATGATATCATCTGAATAGTTGCCAATATAATTACCGCCAAGGGCAAAGACAAAACACAGACCAGCGACAATAGTTGTTTTCTTCCAACTGAATTGACCTTTAAGAAAATCAATAATACTTTGATCGGTACCTCCACCCGCAGCACTAGCAAACATTTTTGGTAAGGCTTTACCCAGCCATGGCACCTTTCCGGCAATGGCGGCAACAAACGGGAGCCCTGTAACAAAAGGCGCTATCAATTCAAAAACGATGGCTCCGATCCCTGTGCCAATTCTCCAAATTCTGTTATAAAACAAAAAAGGCAAAGGATTATCCTCTGCCTTATCACCAATTTCCTAATCTCTTTTTCCCATTTCCTTTTTCATGTTCATAAACATTCGATACATATAATCCCCAATTCTCCGATCAGTACTTGCTACAAGCAGACTAAACGGGGATTCCGCATAAATATTATCTTTATCGTCTTTTGGTTTTACTAAAGGCATACTATAAAAAACATATTGTTGATCTTTTAATTCAATATCCCATATCCATTTTAAGTGCTTTACATAGATCTGTCCTACATAGCGAAGCATTGCATCAATAACTTCAGCTTTTTCGTCTTTAATAAAGGATTTGGGTGAGGAATGTCTTTTTAAAATCCATTGTTCCAATTGAACAAGTGATTCTGGAGAGTAATCCAAGTCCAAGCAATCAAATTCTTTGATAAATGATTCAAGCTCATCCGATTGAAAAAACAACCATTTTTGAAATTCATCTTCTGAAGAAAAAAACTTCTCCCTGGTCATAATAGACAACACCTACTTATCAGATCTTCAATTTTCAAATTTAACCTTTATACCACTTTTTTTAAGTTCTTGTTTAAGAGGTTCACTCGCATTTGCATTTTCAAATACCCAAGTAATATCCCATCCCCGGTTAACCAAATATTCATCTTTAGCAATTTCTTCCTCTAATTCAATTAAGTTTGTTTTTATATGATTCTACAGCTTGATGAGACTTACCTGGTTTAGTCATATTAGCATCATAAAGTTTACTCCAGCGGCTATATTCCATTTTCCCGCCGTTATCTTGATACTCTTTCCATCTTTGCTCTTTATGTTTGGAACTGCCAGGAATCAGATCATCATGTGTAACTTTCTTGCTTCTAGTCCCATTATCAGCAAACTTCTGCAACCACCGACCTAGTGGAGTATCTCCAATGCGGTTTGGAGCAGTAGAAGATAAGGAATTTCCGTTGTTACTTATAAATAACTGCTCCAAATTGGGGACATTCCGGTTATTGATCCATTTGATGATATCATCTGAATAGTTGCCAATATAATTACCGCCAAGGGCAAAGACAAAACACAGACCAGCAACAATAGCTGTTTTCTTCCAACTGAATTGGCCTTTAAGAAATCAATAATACTTTGATCGGTACCTCCACCCGCAGCACTAGCAAACATTTAATGATTAGTTCCCAATCGCCCATAATATCTCTCTTCTTACCTTATAACATCCCAGGAAGTCCTTCTTCTTGCCGGATCAGCTTTATTATCTTAATTCCATCAGGCGTAATAACCTTCGTAAGTGTCAAAGGATTCCCACATAAGAATCCTTTGACACTTACTTTAATACTATTTATTGGACCTATCACTTGGTAGAGGAGTAATAATTGGTTGATAGTTTAATGCTTCTTCCACGATTTCTTCTGGAGTTAAGTTTCTATCATCCCAAAAAATCAAATCGCTTATCTCTGGGTGTGGAACACTTCTCTCAAGTAGATCCAACATTTCATCTTGTTCTTCTTCAGTACCCTCTGCATTCATGATTCTTCGTACAAGCTCGATTAATTGTCGCTTTGTTCTTACTTTGTCCACAAAAAACACCTCTTATTTACCAAAATGGTACCCCTTTTCGAGAATCTCTTGATGCATTTGAGGAGTAACAATAAAATCTTCCGTCCGCGCGGATGGAAGATTTACTTCCGAATCTCTTTTACACACCATTGTTTTTGGACTTCCATTCTATCACCGAACTTGGTTCGCGAAAGAGAAAACGTAAGGCTTCATCAAGCCCCCAAAAACCAATCACATAGGGTAGAAAATTTACAACATCTTTTGCCGTTTGCGTAAGAATTTCATTTGATGCATATTCTTGGATCATTGCCCCGAAAAAATTTAAGATAAAACATCCCAATGCCAAGGCCGCAATGTAAAAAAATAAGGAAAGCAATGCACGAATTATTGGAGAAAATCTCTTTGTGAGTAATTCAGTAATAGCCATGAAAGGCAAAATAAATACGATGATAGTTATTGAAAGAATGAACAACATAACCATGAACACATTACCATCAACCACTTGGGAAACCGCGATCAAACCTACAAGAAAAAGAAGAACGAGCTCAATCAACCTTCTATAGACTATCTTGGCCACTTTTCTCACCCCTTGTAGCAAGTTGGCTTAAATGGAGCACTGCAGGCACAACATCCATAAATAAATGTAATGGGCCGCAAGTAATAAATTATCAAACTAATCATGCTATAGCTCACTAAAATAATGACCCAGTCTAACGATAAATCTTTCGACTTTTTGAGGGGTGTGAATATATTGTGCAACGGTAGGGAGAAATCCTTTCCCCTCTCCTGTTGGGAACCCATTTCATATCCTTTCAAGATGTCATAGTGCCTTGCTTTCCCCTCCATCGTTCTATTTATATAAATCTATATTACTTCAATAGGTAATTTGTAAAAAATAGTATTCTTGATCCAATTTCATATAGAAATGAGAAAAGTCCATTTGAATTGTATTAATAACTTCTCTATAAAAACAAATGAACGCCATATATAATACGGCATTCAACATAAATAACATTTCTCTACAGATTCTTAAACAAAAAAATTACTTTTTGTTCTTCATAAGGCATTAAGAAAACAAAAGGTCTGAACCGTTAGTCTACCAACCTTTTAAATGTCTAATTTTATTATATAAAATAAATCATGATATGAAAGATCATATAAAGCACCATATAGCATATAATTTTTTTTAAAAACAAAAAGGGCTACCAAATCGTTAGGATCTTGACCCTGCTCCTCCACATACTGATGAGCCTGAATGAGAAAACCACCAGAACCAATAGTAGGATCATAAATTTCGTTTCCAGCTTCCGGTTTGGTAAGTTGCACTAACAAACATACTACTTTGGCAGGAGTGTAAAACTCTCTACCTTTTTTTCCTGCGCTGTCAACAAAATATTTGATGAGATATTCATAGGCTGCACCAAGTAAATACGGAAGCTCGAAATTATCATTAACCAACACAAGCTGGTTAAAGTGATCAAGAAAGTCTTTCCATTTTTGGTCAGAGACCTTTGTCTTGCCTTTGACAGCATTAAAATCAATATTGTTTTTAAGAACTCCTGCCAGGGCATCGTTTTCCTCTTCAATGGCAGTAATCGCTTTATTAAGCATATTACCGATGTCATGTTTCAGATCCTTAAGCGCTGGAACCGTGTTGCCATCATCATCCACCCATGGCTCATGCCAACGGGCACGGGGAGGAACGAAAAAAGTCTCGCCGTAAGAGTTTTTATCCTCAAGCAATTCCCTGATAAGGTCCGGCTGATCCTTTAAATGAGCAAAGTCCTTATTAAGCAGTTGTTCACGCTTATGGTCAAACTCATCCGACAAACGCTTGAGGAACAACATACCAAAGATAAATTCCTTATATTCTGAGGCATCCATCTTGCCTCGCAAAATATCTGCAGCTTTGAAGAGAAAGTTTTCGAGTTGGAATACGTTATTTTTCCGTTAGACAATGGATCTTTCCTCCTAAAAACAAGCATCGTAAATTACGATATAACCAGGTTCTATTATATCAGGCATATTGATTTAATAATATAATTCATCAAAAAGTAAAAAGACACCCCCAGATTTAAGAGATAAGACAAATAATTTCTTGAGACCGAAGAAGTGTTTCAAAAAACGTAATATTATTTTTAAAACTATTTTTCTTTATTCGTAAAATTAACTGGCAATATACTCAAAAAACTTAACACAAAATCCCTTAGCTCCTCCATTTTTCTTATAGCATCCTCTTTCTTCTTGTCAACCACAGAAAGATACAATTTTATTTTTGGTTCAGTACCTGACGGCCGCAGGACAAACCAACTATCACCATTAATCCAGATCTTAACCACATCAGCTTTGGGGAAACCATCTATTCCTCTCCTGTAATCAATTTTCTTAGTGATTCGAAAGTAATTACTGCTCAACTGCTTAATAGAACAGAGATAATCTATGATGTCCTCTATTTGGCCTTTGTCAAACAATTCATCCACCGAATATGACATGGTCTCTGTCAAATAATAACCATATTCTTTATACAACTCATTCAACACCTGAATAAGTGTTTTTCCCATGGACTTATAATATTCAGCCATTTCACAAATCATTAGTGTTGCTTGTATCGCATCCTTATCACGTACAAAATCCCCAACAAGATATCCGCAGCTTTCCTCAAAACCAAAAAAAAACGTCTCGTACCTTTCCAAAACCTGATTGATACCCTCATTGATATATTTAAATCCGGTTAACTTCTGAACAATTTTTATTTCATTCTTTGCAGCGATAGGATTGACCAAATCTGTACTAACAATTGTCTTGATTAAAACAGGTTCCTTTGGCAGTCGGTTCAATTCAATTTTTCGTTGGATCAAATAATTAAACAACAAAGCCCCCAGTTCATTACCAGTTAAATGAATGAATTTTCCTCCTTCTTTTACCATAACCCCGACACGGTCGACATCGGGGTCAGTTGCAATAATCAACTCAGCCCCCTCGGCTTGAGCGTACTTTAAACCCAATGCAAATGAACTCTTATCTTCAGGATTAGGAGAAGTGACTGTACTAAACTTAGGGTCTAATGTTTCCTGTTCCGCTACATAGATCGTTTGGTCGTATCCGGCCTTTTTGAGCACAGTTTTGATTAATTCTGTTCCTGAACCATGCAAAGGAGTATAAACCACTTTCAATGATTTTGAATGGGTATCATCATGACTTAAAGAAAGGACACTCCTGATGTATGCCTGATCCACCTTTTCACTAAGGAATTGAATCTTTCCCATCTGTACCGCCTTGTCATAACTAACCAATTTTACTGAAAAGCCATGCTCGACTTTAGCTATTTTATCGCTAATCTGTCGAGTTTCTTCAGGAAGTATTTGTCCTCCATCCTTGCTATACACCTTGATGCCATTGTACTCAGGAGGATTGTGACTCGCAGTAATCATAATCCCCGCATTGGCTTTTAAATACCTGACAACGAATGATAAATAAGGTGTCGGTTTTACTGTTGGGGGCAAATAAACAGAATATCCGCTATAAGCCAACACACAAGCCGCTTCTTGCGCAAACTGCTTAGAATTATGACGGGTATCATATGCAATCACAACTTTTTTTTGTTCCATATTTGGATAGTTGGCATTTAAGTGAATTATCAATCCTTGCATCACCTTACGAACAGTATCTTTGTTGAGTCGATTAGTCCCAACACCCATTTTTCCTCTGATTCCCGCTGTACCAAACGTTAATTTTCCGTTAAAAAACTCCTTAGTCTCTCTTTTATCTTCAATCTGCTTCAATTCTGGGTAAAGATCGTCTGTTTTCGGTAAATGCCGTTTCCAAGGCATCATTGATTTGTCACCTCAGCAGGGAAGTTCTGATACTAAGATCGAGGTCTCTAGCCAACAGATTTGCTTTTATCCATGATTCATGAGTCCCAGCATCAATCCACCAGCCTTGAAGAACATCATATTTTAATTCTTTCTTAGAAATATAAGCATTATTTACATCAGTAATTTCAAGTTCCCCACGCCTGGATGGTTTTAGGCTACTTATAATATCAAAAACTGTTGAGTCATACATATAAATGCCTGTAACAGCAAAATAACTTTTAGGGTTTTTAGGTTTTTCTTCTATAGCAATAATTTGCCCTTCACAGATTTGAGGAACACCAAAACGTTCGGGATCAGTTACTTCCTTTATCAAAATTTTTGCTCCTTTACCTATTTGTTTAAACTCTTCAATGTAAATGGATAGATCGTCACTAAAAACATTATCAGCTAAAATCACAGTCATTAAATCATTACCCACAAACCCTTTTGCAAGGCTAAGTGCATGTGTAATCCCGTATGCTTGTTCCTGAACTCTATAAGTAAAAGATACTCCAAAATCGTGACCACTTCCCAGTAAATTAACCATACTACCCATATGTTCTTTTCCCGTAATAATTAGGATATCTAAAATATTTGCTTGTTTTAGTTTATGAATGGCGTAAAATATCATTGGATATCTACCTACAGGAAGCAAATTCTTATTAGTCACTTTAGTTAACGGGTAGAGACGTGAACCTACTCCTCCTGCTAATATAATCCCTTTCATCTTTCACCCTGCTTCAAAGAAGTTTTTTATTACCTAAGAAACCTTTAATTAGAAAATAATGCAGTTCTGCCAATTGAATAGTAATTGACTTTATATTTTTCCATTTCCTCTAAGCTTAAAATGTTTCTACCATCAATTATTAGTGGGTTATCCATTAAGGCACTAATCTTTCCATAATCAAATTTTTTGATATGATCCCATTCTGTTAATATGAGAACTGCATCCGCCCCACTAATTGCATCATCTATTTCACTATAATAATTAACTACCGGAAATATCTTTTTCACCTCTGGAATGGCAACAGGATCATAAGCATTTACTGTGCCACCCAATTCAAAAATTCTTTTGATTATTGGCAATGAAGGGGAATTTCTAATATCATTCGTGTCGGGTTTAAATGACAGCCCTAAAACGGCGATTACTTTACCAGATAAATCTTTAACTCTTAACGCATCCAAAAGCAACTCAATCGGTTTGAGTAACTGCTTTTTATTTACATTTATAGCCGATCGCAGTATTTCAAAATCATAACCCATATCTTCAGCTGACTTAACACTTGCAACGGTATCTTTAGGCAGACAAGATCCTCCATAACCAATGCCCGCTTTTAAGTAACTTACCCCAATTCGTGAATCAAGCCCCATCCCTAAAGCTACTTTTGTCACATCTGCACCACATTTATCACAAATGTTTGCTATTTCATTAATAAACGAAATTTTGGTTGCCAAAAACGCATTGGAAGCCAATTTAATTAATTCAGCCGTTTCCCAGTTTGTATGTACAAAGTTTTTACTAAAAGAAGAATATAGTTTTTCAATTAAATTAGCTATACAAGGATCATCTGTTCCAATCACTACTCGCTCCATATTAAATGTATCAGAAATGGCTAAGCCTTCCCTTAAAAACTCTGGACAAGAAATAACTGAACATTTATGGTATGTTTTATTATTCGAGTCAATAACTTCTTGAATAAGGCGACTTGTGCCAGCCGGTACAGTGCTTTTAATAGCTATTATCTTCTCTCCGTTGACAAAATGCCCTATTTGTTTAGCTAATAACTCTATCTGTGAAACATCTAGATTTCCATCAAGAAGTAATGGTGTTCCAACTGTAATAAAAATGACGTCTCCAAAATTCACACATTCCTCCAAACTAATTGTAAACTTTATCCGCCCTTTTTGGAGATTCTCTTTAAGTAACTCTTTCAAACCTGGCTCATAGATATTTATTCTACCTTTTTGTAAGTCATTTATCTTTTCTTCATTATGATCAAAGCAAATAACATCATACCCTATTTCAGCAAAACAAACGGCTGTAACAACCCCAACACATCCACAACCGATAACGCTTAATCTCACCCTTATCCCCCATTTCTGATATAGCTAATAAAAAGCCATTGACCTATTAGGCC
The DNA here is from genome assembly GCF_013868055.1 of Thermoactinomyces mirandus. Classification (GTDB taxonomy): domain Bacteria; phylum Bacillota; class Bacilli; order Thermoactinomycetales; family Thermoactinomycetaceae; genus Thermoactinomyces; species Thermoactinomyces mirandus. The sequence goes on from NZ_JACEOL010000064.1 coordinate 12,444, forward strand.
AACAGCTTAATTTCTCTTCTTTTATTCTTCCAAACTTAATAAATTCATAAATCCTTTTCAGCTCCCTGTGGCTTCAAAAGGTTAATAATTTATCAGCATCCAATCCGATTTCTAACATCTTGAAGCGTTTTTCTCGCTATTTCCCTGGCACGTTTGGCTCCTTGTTCCAAAATGCGGTTTAACTCTTCTGGTTGTTCCAAGTATGCATGGTATTTCTCACGTGGTTCACGAAGTGCTTCATCTATCACTTCAAAAAGCTCTTGTTTGACTTGCCCCCAACCAATTCCAGTTTGATACTTTCTTTTCATTTCTTCTACTTGTTGTGGAGTAGCAAATTCTCTATACAAAGTGAAAAGGGTTGAAGTTTCCGGATCTTTTGGAGCCTCGGGCGGTGTAGAATCTGTTTTGATTTTCATGATCAGTTTTCGCAACTCTTTAGAGCTTGCAAAAAGCGGAATAGTGTTTCCATAGCTTTTGCTCATTTTGCGCCCATCTAACCCTGGTACTACAGCCGTTTCCTCTTTAACGAAGTATTTCGGAAGTCTAAATGTTTCTCCATAAGTTCGGTTAAAATTATCTGCAATATCTCGAGCAATTTCAATATGTTGAATCTGGTCTTTCCCGACCGGCACTAAGTCTGTTTGAAAGAGCAAGATATCAACTGCCATCAAAATCGGATAAGTGTATAATCCCATATTAACACCAGTGTCTACATCCAAGCCTTCTTCTGCATTCTTGTCAACGATTGCTTTGTAAGCGTGTGCCCGATTCATCAATCCCTTAGGAGTAAAACAAGACAAAACCCAATACAGTTCCAAAATCTCAGGCACATCTGTTTGACGATAAAAAATCACTTTATCCGGGTCTAAACCAAGTGCAAGCCAGGTGGCTGCCACTTCATTGGTATAGTTGCGAAACACTTCCGGATCGTGTACGGAAATTAATGCGTGGTAATTAGCCACAAAATATAAAGCCTGCTGGTTTGGTTGTTGCGCTAACTCTAAGGCAGGCTTAATCGCGGCAATATAGTTTGCCAAATGCGGTTGCCCTGTTGGCTTAATGCCAGTAAGAACATTAGGGGCGTTCATACACTATTTCCTCCCAAATTAAATTTACAAAAAGGCTTCCTGTCCAAACAAAAGGACGGGAAGCCCGCGGTACCACCTTCATTAGTTGCATATCACAACTCTCTCTCTGCATCTATATCAATAGACACAGTTCCCATATAACGTAGGGAAACTCGTCAAAGCCTACTTAATTCGGTTTGAAGCTCCAAAGCCCATTCCATGTTTTCCCACACTGATTTACACCAACCATCAGCTCTCTGAAGTGTTCCAAACATGTACTTTTCTTTATCATCGCTCATAAATATTTATTTCAAAATTCACTTTTTATCCTAACACAAGTTTTTTTTCAAATCAACGATTTATCTGCATCCATTTTGAACAAATCCCACAAACATCCTTTTCGATGCAAATGACAAATACTATAGGTCATCCCTATTCTGTAGTGCGAGATCAATAAATTGTCTTGCTCTGATTTCCGCCAACTCAATTATATCTTTTTCACTGTTCACTATATCATATCTGTGTCTGCATTTTATATCGGAGTATATTTCTTTAGCCAGATTACTTACACACCAATTACAGGGATAGGGCAGTTGTCCACACACAGCAGGGGATTGTTCCCTATCGATTGAGCTTCTTATTTGCGCAATTACATTACATTGTGCCCTTCTTAGATGAGGATATTCAACAAGAGCTGGGATTTTGGCTTGCAATAGCCTTCTTTCTATATCTTCTTGCGACGTATCAATAATTTCAATTAGCCCTGACGACTCCCTGTCTCTTTTCATCGGCCCACTACCGTCAAGGCTTGGTATATTAATTTTTTTCTTTTTGTACGCCTTTAACTTAACATTAGGCCAGCAATAATATGAATGCCCCTTTTTTAATACATCATTGATTACATCCAAGTGTTGAAATTTCCCTTCAGGTTTACTCAATATGTGGGTAGCTCCAATAGCCAATATATCGGCAATCATTAATGAAGGGTACATAAGTGTATTGAGGGAGATACTGTTACCCTCATTTCTTAGTTTCCGAAAAGGCGCTATGCGATTCAAATAACTTTTTGTAAATAATCGACTAATAATCAAACCTAAATTCAGGATAGATAATATCTCGCTTTCCAATATTATGGGGACTGAGGATGGCAATAGCTTTCTTAAGGTGCGTTTCAGGTTTTGTCCAACTTTGCTGTACTTGATTTCATGATAAATATCTAAACTTTGGTAATCAGCAATCATTACACAAACATTCATTTCCTCGCTTGCTCTTATTATTGGATTAATCCATCCGTAATATGTTCCTATGTGAGGCTTATCCCCTGTTAATCTGGTTCCGGCCAGCAATAATGGCTTGGGCGCTAAATCCAAAACCTCCCTCCTTCCTATTTATAAAATTCAATAATCTGATCCGTTATATAGTCAACTTCTTCTTCCTGAAGTTCTGGATAGATTGGTAATGACAACACCTCTTTACTAGCTTTTTCAGTATGAACAATATCAGAATATATACGAGATTTTTCTTTTATAAATTCATAGTGGGGAAGAGGCTTAATATAGTGGATCTTCGTTTCTATCCCCGTCTTCTTTAAAAATTCTTTTAAATCATCTCGATGATTAGCTCGTATAACAAACTTATGAAAATTGTGCACACCGTTATCAACTATCGTAGTGCATTTAATCTCAGGTAAGTGTACCAAGTTTTTCATATATCTTTGAGCCAACCCAATCCTTCTTTCTCTTCTTTTCTCTTCCTGGCTTATTTTCCATATTAAAACAGCAGCATTGATTGATGACATCTGGCTATTGTAACCCAATTTACGAAAATCACCCGTTGTGGAATCTCTGCCGTGGCTACGCAATTTCGTTGCAACCGTATATAATTCATAATCATCCGTCAAAACCATCCCGCCTGTGGTTAATCCACCTACAACTTTAGACACATCAAAACTTACTGCGCTTATATTTCCTATACTTCCAGCCACTTTGTTTCCTCTTTCAGAACCAAACGCTTGTGCCGCATCTTCTATCAACCATAGGTTATATTTTTCCGCTATACTCTCCAGCTGGGCAGGATCGATACATTGACCATATAATTGAACAGCGATAATTGCTTTTGTCTTGGCTGTTATGGCAGACTCAAGCTTTTCCAAATCCATTAAATAAGTCTCTGGATCAATATCGATGAATACAGGTGTTGCACCAACCATCAGGATGGGGGAAACTGAAGCGATGAATGAAAAGGCACTTACTATCACTTCATCACCCTTTCCAATTCCCAAACTCCTTAATGACAATAACAAGGCATCTGTACCCGAATTGACTGCTATGGCATATTTCCTTTCAAGTACAATCGAACACTCCTTTTCCAACTGTTGAACGGACTGTCCTCTTAAAAACTCCTCTTTAGTCAAAGTGCTATCTATAATATATAGAATCTTATTTTTTTGCTCCACATACGCTTTGTTTAAACCAAAAAAATCAATTATCATACTCATTCACCTATAAACACTTTATTGTTTTTGATAAACTCAATGCATTTTTTTAGTCCCTTATTAAGAGGGGTAGTCGGCTGGTAGTCAATCAACTCTTGAGCAAACTTTATTGATAAATAACCACGTTTAGGTCTGCTTTTTGTTACTGGCATCATTTTGGGTTTCACGGCATAACCCAACTCATCGAAAATTTTAATCAGTTCACTCATTTCTACCCCTTGGCCACTGGAGATATTTAACGTTTTACCATCTGTTTGCCCGGAAAACAATGCTTTCATCAATCCACTAACGGTATCGTCTATATACGAATAATCAGCCAGTTCATCAAGACTTCCCATTACCGGGATCTCACCAGAATCTAAAGCCGATTTGATATTCTGCATAGACAACTTCCCGTTTACATCTCCCGGACCATACACAGCAATCAATCTCACAATCGTATAAGGAACGTTAAACCTTTGTCCTAACGCTTTAGTATAAATCTCAGCAGACAACTTAGTAGAACCATAGGTAGATGTGGGGTTTAACGGATGATTTTCATCGCAAGGTGAATATTGAAAATTACCATAAACATAGCTTGACGATACATAAAGAAACCTTTTTATCGGGTGTCGTTGTAATATCTGCATCAAATGGATGATAGGCATAATCGTAAACATCACTGAATTAGTTATATTAGCATCATTGATATCGGCCCTTGTTACAGCACCTAAATGTATGACTCTATCAGGCTTAAAATTCTCAATCACATTTATTAGATCAAATGAAACAGTCGCATCGCCTCTAACTATTTCGCAACCTTCTAGTAATTGCTTTCTGTACGCAAGTACAGATGCATAATTAATTTCTAAGGGATTACTGTACTGTTGGAAATTATCCAGCACGACTACCTTATGGCCTTCATTCCTTAGGACCTGAGACAACTTTGAACCAATAAATCCTGCTCCTCCTATGATTAAAACCGTCTCGCTCATGTTATATCCTCCATTTAGAAATTAAGCTTTTGTTTAATCCTTAGAGTGAATTTATCAATAATTAAATTGGATTCATATACCCCTCGATCGATAATTTTACTTATAAACCTGTCCATTTTGTCTTGATTAACATCTCTCCTTATTTTCAAAAATACTTCATTCAACGTCCTCTTTAATTCACCATATTTTCCTTCCCAAGATCGCCGATAATCTTCATTTAGACAATCGTAATAAATACTCACAGAAATACATGATAAAAACTTTATGTTTTGGCTATTCACCGGGATTTTCCTCAACCGCTTTTCAATTTCCGTTTCATTGCAATTAATGTTGATTTGTGGCAGATTATCAATAATATCAAAGCTAAATACTTCACCATAAAGATGAAGTTTACTTGGTAAATAGTTGTCAAACTCTTTCCAACTACTATTCCTCTTCAATCTGTTTATAACTGCCTTCATATTATTGTTATGTCTGACAATGGCGCAATCGTAGCAACCTATTAAACATAAGACATCCAATAATAAAACCGTCATAACATTAAGTTGGTTAAACCTTGATTCATCCAAGCTATGAATATCAGGAGTTAAATCACTTTCCTTAAACCATTTACCCATCAAAACCAAGACAGTTCCCAAATTAAGTATTTTTGACTGAATATATACGACTATATCCGAAAAAGCATTATCTGCTTCCAGGATGTTACTGATCAAGGCTCTTATCTTTTCTGGTCTTGATTTGATCCCATATAGTAGAAATTCGGTCACATCAGCAATGTATAAGACAATTTTTTTCTCCTGAAACTGTCTAATTTTCAGTTGTATCTCTGCAATAGCAAACAAGTTCTCCAAATCTCTAGGGAAGAGCTGTATTAAAACAGTCCTTCTCATCCTTTTGATTCCCACTGATCTAGAATCTCCTGAGTAATCTCATTAACCTTGAGATGTTGCTTTTTAATAAGTTCTTGGAATGAATCTTGTTTGCTTTTTGCCCTATCCAGTTCTTTCAGTAAGCCACGTACTGCATGATACGCTTTTTCTATTCCCATCTCTGGACTCAATAAGTTACCGTCTTCTTCCAAATCAGAAGGACAAACAGTGGCCCATCCTTCTCTTGAGAGCTTAACAGCGTACAAGCCTTCTTGACAATAAACAGAGCAGTTTTCGCATTTTTCCGACCTCATAGTACCCGCAAAACTAGATTTAATACGAATATAAGTGTTTGGACCAGTTTTGTACCGAAAGAAAGCACACCCATATGAATGATCTTCTTGTGGAACTCCAAATCTCTCTTCTAATAATGGCATTATCGCCTCAACCGGTATGAAATTTTCTTCCCAAAAACTTCTAACTTCTTCTGTAAAGTAGAAATCAAGAAAATGAATATTCACTCCTTTGTTGCTAGCCCAGTCAATGAGTTCGTCGATATGCTCCATATTTATTTTCGAAACAACACTATTGACAACGACTTTTATACCCTTTTCCAATACGTTATCTATAAACCCCATTACCTTATCCAACGTGCGTGAACTTGTAACTTGGGTGATACTGTTGAATAACTCCTTATTTACTGTATCCATTGAGATCTTCACAACGTCCAAGAATGGAGCAATTTGTTCCCATTTTTTATAATTCACAACCGAGCCATTCGTATTTAGCTCCAATTGAAATGCATAAGGTCTAATTGCTTTTATTATTTTATCGATATCAGGATTTAAAAAGGGTTCGCCCCCTGTTATGGAGATACTGTTAAACTTGACTCCTTGAAGCAAATTTGAAACCATGGTGAAAAATTCTTCGGTGGACAACTCTCTTTGTTTATGTTGGGAAGGTGTGTAATTTTCCATTGATGTATACCTCGGACAATAAACACAAGCCATATTACAAGCTGATACGATTGAAATCCTAATGTTATAAGGAAGGACACTGTTATACAAATAATACACCTCCTAAGAATTGGCTAATGCATTTTTAAAGCATTTCAGATAATCATCGGAAGTGAGCTGAATATCAAATGCAAAAGATCTTTCAAGGGCTTGTTGAGTCATATAATGCCGCAGCTCTTTATTTTTATATAGGTCTAGGATCGCGGCAGCCAGCTGATCACTATCTGTATCAACTAATAATCCTTGCTCCTTATCTTTAATATAAACATCGTGCCCTGGTATATCTGATGCGATGACAGGACATCCAGATGCAAAAGCTTCAATTATAATGTTAGGCGCGCCTTCCCTCAATCCCATCGTGATAAAAACATCACTGGCACTTAATGTCAGACCAGTGTTTTCATACGGTGAAATATAGACAACATTAGATCTGAATCGTGAGTTGTCTACCATTTCTCTAATATACTTTTCTTCGCCATCATGTTGCCCAAAGTCAGATCCTTGAAGCAATAACTTAACTTCTTTATCTTCAGTGTCCATGTCTTCAAGAACTTTGAAAAATGAATTTATAATCAAAGGAAACTTCTTTCTCTCTACGAATCGCCCAATTGCACTACAAACAAAGGCGTTTTCTGAAACTCCCAATTTTTTTCTGGCACTCATTTTGTCCAACAAATTACTTTGCCAACGTCGTATGCTCAGTCCATTTCTAATTTCGAAGCACTTTTCTTTGGGAACACCTATACTAATTGCTTCTTCTGCAATAGCATCATTTTGACAGAGGATTCCGTTAAATCTTAAAAAATTTTCAGGCCTAATGCCTTTGTTTGCTACATCCCCTTGTGTTCCGATTTTAACAAAAACAGGAACTCCTCTTCTGAAAAGAGGTTCCCAATGTTTTGCTTCGATATCATGCCCCACTCCGAATAAGCAAATAACTTCGGCATCTTCCATTATCCCATGGCCCTCTGCATTTTCCGTAAACGTTAAATCATCATTGCTAAATCGATAAATCATCATTCCATTTCTATTTTCATACTTCTTTGTATCTGGAAGAACTTTTGTTAACACCCTTACAGTATGTCCTTTTCTCACAAACTCCTCAGCCAAACGCTCTGTACTTCTTTCAAGACCGCCTATTACTGGCCAGAAATACTCACAAACAAATAAAATGTTCATTGTTACCTCCTGAACTATTTATTGTTGACAACCAAACTCATTTCCCTCTGCTTTCTCCACTAATCAGGAACTCCTTTCTCTAGAATCTTACAAAGTCTTGCGGCAATTTTATTCCGCAATGCTCTTCAGATAAAGGCTCCTACGCCTACCAAAGCGGCTCCAAACACCCGATATTAAAGCGTTTTTCCAATTGATTTTTCGCCCGTGCAAAAGGTCATCGGCAAGGCTGGTACCTGCACCTTCGACTGATCCGACAAATCCGGCCTCAGCAAAAATTTGCTGCATTGGCTTAGGTAATTTGCTGATCAGCTTGCTACCGCCTCTTGCAAGGGGGCCCAATACTTTGGATTTTGCTGCACCTGTGATCAGTTTTTGACCCAAACCACTAGCCAATCCTCAGGAGGTTCCTGGTAATGTCTCTACCGATCAAACCAAGAAGTCCACCAATAGTGCCTCCAAGAAGACGGTCTTGTCGAACTTCCATCCGTTCAATCCGGCACCGATGAGAAGGAACAGAGCCATCCCAGTCAGAATGGCGATCCCGGGCGGAGGAGCAAAAATACACAGTACGATGCCTAAGGATCAAGACGCCTGCAAATGCGATGTACTCTTTAAACTTCACAATCCAATCCCAAGTGTCAGCGAGGGTATCAACGACGACTCCCGTGATCTTTGACAACACACTGGCAAGCCAATTCACAAAGATAGATGCTTTCTCTTTCGTCCATTTCCATGCCCCGGAGAGCTTGTCCTTCGTCCAGTCCCAGGCATCGGCAAAGGGCTGGGTGACCAAATCCCAGAATCCTTTTTCTTCTTCGACGGACGGTGTGCTTCCCGTTTGTTCCTGTTGGGAAGGAGAATCTTGCTCAAATTGATTGAACCCATCATTAACCTTTGAAACATCAAAACTACCACCAGCATAAACTTCGCCACTACTTCCTAACATCCCTGTGCCAGCCAAGACGGTGAAGAGAAGAATAGCAATTCACCGATAAACCAATTTCCTCTTAAAATAAGAAAAGAAGTTATTCAACTGCCTTTCACCCTCGATTTATGTATAATTATATACTATGTCAAGAGGTAATTGGTGGAAAGGGATATTTTAAAGAAAAGTGGAATTATTCATATAATAATATTAGGAAGGATCCACTCAGACCGCTCGACTGATGGGACTGGATTGGCCTTTTCCAAATAGGGATTTTCTCATTTGCCAGGCATATTCCAATAATAAAAACACTTTAGCAGACTTACGTTAGAAATCCATTGGAAGATCGGCTTCTAATGAGACATTTCAACTTTTTTACACACGAAAAAAGCCCATCACATTGGGCTTTTCGTTGGTGCTGGAGACAGGACTCGAACCTGCGACCCCTTCATTACGAGTGAAGTGCTCTACCAGCTGAGCTACACCAGCATGGTTATTGATTCTGGTGGAGGCGAGCGGAGTCGAACCGCTGTCCGAAAACATCGCCACGCCAGCTTCTCCGAGCGCAGTCACTGTATTCGCTGGTTCGCCGTTCATATTGCCCAGTGACAGGCGTTATGAAAGACTAGCCACTTCTGTTTCGCCTTCCGGTCAGTGGCCGGCCGGTCAGCTAGCCTGCTGGATTATGAGACCCGGCAGCTCCACACAGGCGATGGAGAAGCGAGTCCTGGCTGGTTTGATTAGGCAGCCAGAGCGTAGTTTTCTTGTTTGCCAGTTACATTTGGCGTTTGCGTTTTTTACGAGTGCGCAACCCCTCGGCTCGCTACTGACGCTCGATCTGTTCCCGTCGAATCCCAAGAACGCCCCCGAGATTCTATAAAACGTCGAGCAATATGTTATTGACACGAATACCATTATAACATCGTATCGGGAATCATACAAGTGCTTTTTTAACGGTAATTCTGCTCTTTCAGCTTGCGCTGGATCATGCGCTCCGCATCCCGTTTGGCGGCAGTAGCGCGCTTGTCATAAAGCTTTTTCCCGCGGGCCAGGCCCAATTGCACTTTGGCGAATCCGTTTCGAAGGTGGAGATCGAGCGGGATGAGGGTAAGTCCCCTGGTCTTGATCAACCCTGCCAGTTTGTCAATTTCCTTCCGATGCATCAGTAACTTCCGGGTACGAATGGGGTCCACGTTATAGCGGTTTCCCTGTTCAAACGGGCTGATGTGCATGCCGAGCAGAAAAACTTCGCCGCGGTCAATCCGCGCATAGGCATCACGCAAATTGACACTGCCTTTCCGGATCGACTTGATTTCCGTTCCGGTGAGAACGATGCCTGCTTCAAACTGATCCTCTATTTCATAATCATGAAAGGCTTTCCTGTTTTTGGAAATAACTTTGACGCCTTTGTTTCTCATCGTTTTCACTTCTTTCCCCATCCCGTAATGATAGCAGGTCTAATTATAGCAACAAACAAACAAGTTCGTCAATGAACAAAAAGCAAAGGAAAACCCTTGCTTCAAGCCTGCTGATTGAACGCGGGAAAATGGTCACAGCACTTGAGCTATCCAGCAGATTTGCCCAAATCGCTTCCCACAATCAAAAGAAAAGGAGGTCGGACACCTCCTTCCCCTATTTCCGCTTCGCCTTGTTGCGGTATTTTTTCTTTTTCTTCTTCTTTTTCTTGTGCTGTTTTTGTTCTTTTTCTTTCTTCACAAAGTCATCGCGACTGACTTCATAAAATTTTCCTTTTTTGCCCGGTTTTTTTTCTGTTTCTCCAGAAGCCTTGCGAATCTTGACTTTTTTTCTTTTCTTCCCGCTGACTAATTCCTCATTGGGAAAATGCTCCAGCAGTTCAAAGTCGATCTTGCGCTCATCGATATTGACACCGCTCACCTTGATCCGGACTTTATCTCCAATCCGCATAATGCGTCCAGTCCGTTCTCCGATCAGCGAATAGGAGCTTTCATCATAATGGTAGTAGTCATCGGTCAGGAAGCTGACGTGAATCAATCCTTCCACCGTGTTGGGAAGCTCCGCAAAGATCCCGAATGAAGTGACGCTGCTGATGATTCCGTCAAACTCATCACCGATCTTATCCATCATGTACTCGGCTATTTTCAGATCTTTGCTCTCCCGCTCGGCATCTACCGCGACCCGTTCCCGTATGGAGGACTGTTGGGCGGCATCGGGGAGAATTTCGTTCAATTCGTCGATCCGCTCTACTGTCAGACTTCCCTTGGTCAGCACCTCACGGATGATTCGGTGAATGATAAGGTCCGGATAGCGGCGGATTGGCGAGGTGAAATGGCTGTAATAAGGAGCCGCCAGCCCAAAGTGGCCGATACATTCCGCCGCATATTTGGCCTGTTTCATGGAGCGCAGCATGACGGTGCTGATCACGTTCTCCTCCGGGGTTCCTGCCACTTTTTCCAGCAGCGACTGCAACGCGTGGGGCTTCGCCTGATCCGGTTTTCCCTTGATGGAATAGCCAAAGCTGGTGATAAACTCATAAAATGCTTTCAGTTTTTCCGCATCCGGGCTTTCATGAATCCGGTAAACAAACGGAACTTCAAGGCGGAAAAAGTGTTCCGCCACTGTTTCATTTGCTTTCAGCATAAATTCTTCAATCAGTTGCTCTGCAATCGTACGGGGACGTTTGACGATATCAACAGGTTCCCCTTTTTCGTCGACGATTACTTTTGCTTCCGCAAAGTTGAAATCAATCGCTCCCCGCCGCAACCGTTTTTTGCGGAGAGTCTTCGCCAATTCGACCATCAGGCGAAAATCATCGACCAGTGGTTCATATTTCTTTATCAGTTCCGGGTCTTCATCAACAACAATTTTCTTGACATCGGTATACGTCATGCGTTCATTGGTCCGGATCACACTGGGGAAAATATCGTAAGCCACCACATTTCCCTCGGTATCGATTTCCATATCGCAGGTCATGGTGAGCCGGTCCACCTGCGGATTGAGACTGCAAATGCCATTGGACAGGCGTTTGGGCAGCATCGGGATCACCCGGTCCACCAGATAGACACTGCAGCCCCGTTCATAGGCCTCCCGGTCCAATGGAGATCCTTCCTTCACATAATAACTGACATCGGCAATATGCACGCCGAGGCGGACATTTCCATTTTCCAGCCGTTCCACGGATACGGCATCGTCCAGATCCCTGGCATCTTCCCCGTCGATCGTTACCATTGTCCGCTCTCGCAAATCACATCGGCCCCAGATCTCTTCTTCGCTGATCGTATCGGGAATCTTTTCTGCCTCAGCCAGCACCTCTTCCGGAAATTTTTCCGGCAACCCGTGCTTCCGGATGATGGACAGAATATCGACACCGGGATCATCCTTGTGCCCGAGAATTTCGATGATTTCTCCTTCTGCGCTGTGCCGGCCGGTAATCTGGTGCAGTTTGACGACTACCTTTTGTCCATCCCGTGCATTCATCTGCAATTCAGGCGCAATGAAAATATCTGCGGCAATGCGCTTGTCATCCGGACTAACAAACCCGAAATAGGAGGAAAGCCGGGTAAAGGTTCCGACAATGCGATCCCGCCCCCGTTTCAAAATACGGACAATTTCTCCTTCCGGGCGCCGGTTGTCGGTTTTGCGTTTATGAATCCGGGCCAGGACCAGGTCGCCGTCCATGGCCCCGTTCATATCATTCAGATGGATATAAATATCCGCCTGTCCTGCCGTATCCGGAATGACAAAACCAAATCCCTTGGATGTGCCCTGTAACGTCCCGCGTACCAGATTGAAGCGTTCTGGCACACCATATCGTTTGGTACGGGTTAATACGATTTTCCCGTTTCTTTCCATATCGTCGAGCAACTTCATAAATTGCTCCCGCTCATCATCACCGATGCCAAACTCTTTGATCAATTCTTCCTGTTCAAGTGGCTTATATGCCTGTTCCAGCATAAATCGCCGAATCTCTTGTTCTGTGATCATATTTCATCTGTTCGCGGGAAATTCCCTGACAGATGCCTCACCTCACTTTTCCCCGTTAGTTGATGAAGAAGATACCTGCCTGATAAACTGGTCCACTTCGGAAAACAACTTCCTTCGTTCCTTGTCCACTGTAATAATGTGGGATGATTTTTCATACCAAGACAAATATTTCACTTTGGATGAAATTTTTTCGTATATATGGCTGGCGCTTCGGGGCTGGATGGTTTCGTCATTGCGCGACTGAATCACCAGCGCCGGTACCACGACCCATGGCAAACATCGCTTCAACCGCTGCAAAAGCCGGTTCAGCTCCCCGACGCTCTTGACCGGCGTACGGTCATAGTGAACAAGATGAGCTTCAATATCCGGATCACGATGCTTGTGGTTCAACTTGTACCGATAAAAGGGATACGCAATCCCGGCCAGAAAAGCGCGCCGGTCGCGGACCCAGACAGGGGCACACATCGAAATCACGCCCGTTACCGGTTTTTTGGCAGCCAGCAAAAGAGAAAGAACCCCTCCCATAGACAAACCGGCCACAAACAAATGATCCAGGTTATTTTCAGTGCGCAATCGGTCATAGGCATCAAGTGTGCTCTGCCACCAGTCGCGCCAGCCTGTTTTTTCCATTTCTTCCGGACTGGTTCCGTGTCCGGCAAGAAGAGGCGCATAAACTGTATACCCTTTATCCCTGAAGTATTCCCCCATCGGTCTTAACTCAGATGGAGTTCCTGTAAAACCATGTATTATTAGAATGCCCGTTTTACCGCCAGAATAATAAAAGGGTTCCGGTGAACGTTGAATTACTTTCATTTTCGATCCAACACCTTGTAACATGTTTTAAATCAATCTAACGATAGCATAGAACAGAAAAAAAAGGAAACAGTCAAATCCGGCAATATGTCCGCCAGGGTGGCAAAAACAAGTAAAAGAAAAAAGCCAGTTTTTTAACA
>NZ_JACEOL010000065.1 GCF_013868055.1 Thermoactinomyces mirandus
TGTTAAAAAACTGGCTTTTTCCTCTCGAAGAGAGGAAAAAGCCTTGTGGTCCGGCTAATGAATAAATTGAATTTCCTTCATTTGTTTATCTCCCTGAAATATACAACCCCAAGCCCTTTTCTTGTGAAAAAAGCCTGGGGTTTGTCATCAAGCTCTATTGGTTTTACCAGACCAATACTTGGACTTTGGAGAAAACATACCGGAAGATGGATTTTTTGAAACGTTGCTAGTATACAAATGAGGAAAGTCCAAACTGTATGCCACCTTCCTTTCCGGGACAGCAAAACATCATTGTGCTTGTTCCCGTAGCATTGATATCCACTTCGTCTCAAAAACCAGCTTTTTTAAAAATCCCGTCTGCTCAAACCCCTTTATAATGATCACCTGTTATCGGCTATACGCCTTTTCCTGCTCAACCATTTTTTCCTGCCACCGGATAAATTCAAACACACTGCGACAGCTGTTGCAGTAATACTGGCGAACCAGCTGCGCTGTTCCAAAAATGGAATAAAGCTCTACATCAACTGATTCACAAAACGGGCAATGCGGCACTGCATTTTGTTCTGACATCGCCATCCACCCCAATCAATTTTATTTTTGATATATTACGTTTTTATAAATATCGTTTGGTTAACATAATACTAATAGAAAGCTGTTTTCTCTGTCAAGAATAATTTGATATTTTACAAAATACGAACTTTTATAAGTGAGTCCATTTTCTTATATAGTTGCTATTGTGCTTTCACCCCGAAAAAGATTTTACATTCTCATATAAAAAGCCGTAAGATTCGAACAATCTTACAGCTTTAAACAGAATTCCATGTTCCGGTATATGGTTATCAAATCCAGACACGAAGCAAAGTAACAGACAAAATAGTTTCAGTATAAGCCGCTTGGAAGCAAAAACTGATACATCAGGAAATGGAACATAGTTTTTCATTTATATTTTGTTGCAGTCTTCCACCGGATTCAATTTTTTTGATTCTGTTCAGCTACGATCAGCCATACAAAACGGTTCAGCTGTTTAAATCGGACAGTAAACCCCGCTTGCTGAAATGCCTGTTCCAGCCGCCCCACCGTAGTGTAAAACTCCCGCTTCAAATCGGAGGCAAGCTCATGATAACCCCGCTCCTCCGCTTCCTGTTGCATTGCCAGTTTGGTTTGTTCATCACGAAATACCGTATCGGCAAAGACGATCTTCCCGCCAGGATTGAGACGCCTGGCCAAATCCTGAAGCGCTCGGTCTTTCATCTCATCTTTCAGATGGTGGAAGGCAAATGTACTCACAATGGCATCAACTGACGGAAGTCCGTCCGGTACATGCATAAAGTGACCATCATACAGTTTCAGATCCGGCAATTTGGCTTTTGCTTTTTCCCGCATGGCCGCTGAGGGTTCAATGCCGATCACCCGGTAACCTGACTTTAGCAGCAAGCTTGTCAAATTGCCCGTTCCCACGCCGAACTCCATGACCACACTTCCTTTGGGGAGCGCAAGCGAATCGGCCACCGCCTGCAAAATGCGGGGATACCCCTCAAACACTTCCCGGTATTCCTCATTGCCGCCGGCAACGGCTTCATCATAATCCTCAGCCCATTGATCAAATAACTCATTAAAAAAAACTTCTTCAGACATACTCTATGCCTCCTCGGTAAAAATCGTTAAATCCAATCAAATTAGTATAATTTAGTTCGATATTAACAGGATTTACTGTTTCAAGCAATGAGAATATTTCCCGGTCATATCCATCGATTTACACCAAATTATTCATATGCGAAAAGAAAGGTTCCCCAGCAAGCCAAAATTTTGCAAAAAAAAGAGCCATCCCCCCTCACCTTTTGGTTAAGGTGAACAGAAATGGCTCAAATCTGGCTACTTGTGTAACTGTTAATAGCTGATCAGCGCCGCTATCAAAATCACGACAGCAATATTCAAACGGGAAGAAAAGACGGCCAAAAAAGCAAAAGCGGAATCGCTGCACCCAAATAATAGATAAAATTCAGGAAATATTGCCATTGATCCATTTCTGTATCCCCTTTCGATTCTGTTCACAATAAGTAGTTCAGCCACAGCAAACAGTTATAATGATTCTTGAAATTGGCAACCAAGGCATGATTTTTTATTTCTTTCCAAGAATACGAGTGTTAACGTCCTGTTGGATAATATATTTATTATCTCAGCTTGTCGACAAAGTATGAGAAAGCGATTTTCAGAAGCAAGTGATGTAGGTGCCGCTACAAGCATTCACTTCCAGGAAAAACGGGCGAAATTGTCTGAGCTTAAGAGAGTAAAGAGCCTGCCTGGATAGGAATGCTGAGCGCCATGAATGCTTCTTTTGCAAGGCAGAGACGGAACGGAGTCCTGAAATCGTCTTCCTCTATATGTTTTTTCTGGAGTCCGGGATAATAAATTTATTATCTAACAACAGATAACAATGGTTAATAAACTTTTGCAAACTTATAAAACATGGTCGCCGATTCAGGTATTTTCCAACACCGGCGACCCTGTTTTCTTTATGGCTTTTTAAATCTTCCATAACCAACTGC
The DNA here is from genome assembly GCF_013868055.1 of Thermoactinomyces mirandus. GTDB lineage: Bacteria > Bacillota > Bacilli > Thermoactinomycetales > Thermoactinomycetaceae > Thermoactinomyces > Thermoactinomyces mirandus. The sequence continues at coordinate 2,547 of NZ_JACEOL010000065.1, forward strand.
CGTTTTGGCACCTGCACCCATCGTTTCCAGTGCTTCCTTCAGCCAATGCTCCACTTGAACCAAATCTTCCTGATCCTGTAATCGCCGGGGAGCAATCGCAAACACAAACGTCTGCCCCTCATCCACCGCCAAAAAAGGAATGGGGTTGGGCGTTTCCCATTCGTGCGGATTTTTGGTTTTCCCCTGATAATAATTTGAATGATGCGGTGTCATGATATCCATCGCCAAACGAACATGCCGGGTTGGCAATGCATCAAAAAAAATCACGCTGCCAGCACTTTTCTCCAATTCTTTCGGGCCAAAAATGCGAGTTATTGTTTTTTCATCTACCTTATTATAAGATTCCGCCCAAGCCCGCACCACACCTTTTACCGACGAACCCGGCAGAAAAGGCACTCCCAATGTAGGATGCCAGTTAACCCCGTTTTCCACCGGATGGGGGCGGCCCATCCCCGGAATAAAGCGGGAGGTGGTTTTCATATAAATCATTTTGCCGTGTCTTTGTTTGACTAGGCGCCTCATTCTATATACTGCATGCTCAATTATTTGTCTATTTCCAACCCAATTATCAAATTTTTTTATCCATTCTTGCTTGTTTTCACCAAGTGTTATAGTTATTTTTTGGCTCTTCTCACACTCTTCCTCATCACATATCTCTATCCACTGATCACAAAATTTTTCGTAGAAAAGTCCGGTATTTATTTGCCGTGACTTTTGCAAGTTTTGTGGAACTGAACATGAGTGGTATAAAAATTTATTGTTCTCTTTTTCTTCTTCCTTTTTAGACTGACTATTATTCTTGGCCATCTTTTTCCCCCTTACTACCAGGCTCCGTCTTTTTCAATTCAGCAACAGCAATCTTTCGGTGCCATTCCAAAAAGGCCATCGTTTCCACTACAGCCCATTGATAATCTTTACGATCTTTCCTTACTAATGCCCGAAGCAAATCGTCCTCGCCCTTAAAACGAGATTTTTGATGTTCCTTACAAATCCATGAATTAATATGCTGATAAAGCCATTCATGCGGATCTTCTTTTTTCTTGTCCTTTGCCGCGGCCCGTAACTGTGCCAGGGCTTGCCCCAATCCATTGATGCGAATCGCTCCGGCTAAATTCACCACATAACCGGCATAATCATCACCTTTGTTTTCCCACTTTTGATCTTTCTTTTTTTTCTCGACTTTCCCTTTTACTTCATCCACTGCCTTTAGTGAATAAGCCGCACGTTGTTGATCCAGTGTATTACTCATCGGAATCCACCCCCACAACCCGGGTAACCATCCAGCCCTGGCCAACAGTCTCATTTCCGCCTACTTGCAGGTAAACATTTTTGTTCAGATAAGCTAGCACCCTTTTTAAATCCTCGTCCTTGCCAAGTCTTGCGATAAAAAGTGTATAAAAAAGAGTATCGGGCGGGATCACTTCTTCTTGCCACAAACTTTTGCTTTTCTTTGTGTCGTTCTCCAATTCGTTGCGAAAGTTCACCGGCAATGCGTAGCGGGCAAAGTGGGCAAATTCCTCATCCGTAATAATTGAAAGCCGTTCAGGCAATTCCTCTTTCAAACAATCATGGTGAATCAATAATCCTGTAAAGGCAGCAAGTTGTTCGATTCGTTCTCGATCTGGTACCACTTCAAAGGTAAACTCTTCCAGAAAGATCGGCCCGTCTTTTGCTTGTGTTGCAGTAATCATTTTCTCTTCTGATAACCCGGGAAATTCCAGCGGAAGTGAGAGTCTGTTCCGGTCAGCATACCCAATCAGATGCAAATCCCGATACAACCGCTTGATCAAATACGGGCAAGTCACCCATCGATAATGCCCGGTAAAAGACCGGACAGGCAACAGCAACAAGCGGGCATCCGTCACGCCAAATACCCCGGCTTGATCCTCTTTTCCGAACAGATATTCTACGTCCTTTACTCCTTCCTCTTTATATTTATCCCTTAATGCCCCTTTTAGTCCCGATCCAGGAATCATGGGGTAATCCGTTGTCTGCTCCCGTGCTACCGGCAGATCAATGACGCCGTACACTTGTCCCGCTCCCGGATGAATGTGTGTTTCCGCCAACATGCCCATCATATAGCCTTTCATTTTTGTTCTCCCCCTTGTTTCCAGGTTCCAATCACGATTTGTCCCATGCCATAAGCCTCAAGTTCCCCGGTCAACGTTCCATGAAGTGTTGCTAACTCAGGCAACTCATCCATAGACGCCTCATAAAACCAGGTGCTGCCAACCGGCAAAAAAGACTGCAACGTCCGCGGCCACCTTGCTACTACATTCCACCCGCCAATCTGAATCGCTTTTCCGACACTGGCTGAAATGTAGCGCACAGATTTTAAGGTCTCCTGAATCTTTGGCGGCCCTTCCAGCACTGCTTTTTTCATATCAGGATATCTGGCCGGCGTGAGTAAAGAAACCGTAAACCGCAGTTTCCCATCCTGAGCCACAAATTGTTCTGCAGCAGGCATCTTTGGAAAATCTGTATTTTGTCCTGCTTCTTCTACCATCACTTCAGCAAACCGGCCTTCTCCTCCCAAAGGATTCATGATTTTTCCCAGAGGCTGCCAATCCTGATCCAACCCGGCAACCTCAACCACCACTTCTACATCCTGCTCCGGACGGGTATGCGTGATAGTGTAAAGATGATGATCCATTGCCGTCCTCTTATCATTCCTTTTAATCCCTACACGCCGCTCCGGTTTCCATTTATCTCCGGGAATCAAAAGTGACTGAGGATCAGGGACTTCCTCGTTTAATACAGCTTCCATTCCTTCGCCATTCAGCCAGCCTGCGATTAACTTGCTGTCAGGAATCTTCTTCTCGGGTTTAAGATATTGCAACTCTTCCCCCAAATCACTCGTGTAGCGGGTTGTAGTTGGTTTTAGACGAGTCAATTCCCAGCATTTCTCTTTCTCTTTTTTTCTCCCTATAAGCAAGAGCGGAGCAGGAAAATATCTTTTGCCGTCCACTTGCAGATAAGGGCCCGACAATCGCAAGCAGCCCAGATCATCCGGTTCAGACCATTTTTTTCGTAATTCTTCTGCGGAACGTCCTTTTGTTTCCACCCTGCCCAATTCTTCCGGCCATCTCTTCCCGGGAACCCATTCTTTGATATGGTAAGCAAGTGCGGCCCGGATTGCACCCTGCAAGGTGAAAATCGAGGGTGGAAATACGCCTTGCGGTGTCACTCCGGGTTCCTCCGCATGAAATGGGGTTCCATCCCGGAAAAAAAACGTATCCAACGCACGAAATCTGAAGAGCCATTTACTCATGTTCCCCGATCCTTTCCTGTGCCAAAAACTTTGCCAATAGTGCTCCATCCGTTTCAAATTGATCTGTCTGCTCGATAACTACGTCTTTGCCTTTCACTTTCCGCTTTGCCACAAAACATACCTGAAGCAACCATTCAATCTGTTCTTCAGCCTCTTTTTTCAACAAATCGTTTTCTGGTCTCAATATCCGGATATAATCCGCCGTAACAAGACGCTTTATTTTTTCTTTATGATTCTCTCCGAGTAAGGGCATCGGTTCATAAACAGATTGCAATTTATACAAAAAACTGTTGGATAGAAGTGTTTCTCTCTTACCTTGCAAAGAGGCCATGATTTCATCAAACACCGTTCGATTGGTTTCCTTTTCTTTTATTATGGTATCCCAAGGAGCAGACCAGGTGACCGACATCCCTGAACTTGTCCATATACCCATCGCCAGACTGTCCCGGCCAGTTTTCGCTTTGGCGATATCATCCAACAGTCGGCGCCCTTCATTTAACACATCTCTTAAAGGAACCTTATAATGCGCAAACAAAATGGCTGCTGAACTGGTTGCTTCCTGAATAACTTCATGGAACACTTCATTAAATGATTTTTTGTACCTTTGAGATAAATCCACCGCTGCATCCAAAGCCCGATCCATCGGAAACATGGCCATGACGTCATCACCGCCGGCATAGATGGTTACTCCTTCATAGTGATCCCGTATGTCCTTCTCCAAACCATCGCAAAAAACAGACAATGCTTTACTAACCTTCACTTCATCTCTATTCCTTAACAAATTGCCCAGTCGGTCTCCATCCATCATTAGCAGGGCATAGTATCGGCTAAAAGGCTGACCCATTTCCTTGATGAGATTATTTAAATAATCCAGCAAATATTTGGGTACTTTCTTTTCTTCAATCAGCACTTCCAATTCATTCGGATAAAATGCTGCTGCATCGAGGGATATAAAGGTATTTGCATCGTTTTCTTTGGCTTTGGCCTGTAAAAAAGGAAAATGTTCTTTTAATGAAACAGAATAGATTCCACTTTTTTTAGCTTCTTTTCCATACGCTTCCGCCATCTCGGGGCATTTTTCGAGTGCCCGTATCATGCCGGGATGAGCGGCAATATATTTTACTGAAGGGAAGTGAAGCGCTTCATCCTCCCATGACCAACCGATTGCTTCTTCTGCGACATGAGGGAAAAAACGCTTGATCATGCCGATGGCACTTAACCGTTCCTTGTCCCCTAGGTCCAATGGATACTCTTTACTTATCGTTTCACGCAGACAATCCCAAAAAGTCTTCTGTTTGTCTCTCTCACGAGCCCGGACATAACCGGACAACTCCTGCAAACGGGGTACCAAAGTGCATTTGTCTCCCGGTTCGTCTGAGGGGATGTAATCACGCCAGTATTTTCGGTAATCTAATACACTTGGTTCTTTCGCAATTACCCAGGTCAGCTCCCACCAGTTCTCCACCTGGCGATCCCAGATCTCCCTTGTATTTCTTCCTCGATGACGAACTTTGGCAACCGTTAATTCCCAAACAGCATCAGCAATTTTCTTCCAGGCCTTTCGAACCGCATCCTCGCATTGCCCAGAATCAAAATCGGCAGGTACCGATGCTTTAAACCGGTTGGGCAGTGATCCAATGAATGGCTTCTCTTGTACTTTTCCTTCTTGTCTGATTGCCTGAACTAATAAATCATCGTCCACTTTTGGAAAAACAACGGTTCCTCCATGATCCATGACATACGCCATTGCACAACCGGCCAAATAGGAAAGCAGAAAAGAACTGGACAACAGATCCCGTGTGCGCCTGGACTCCGCAATAAATCCCTGTACCGGACCTATTGAAAAATGAATGATTTTATTACTCATGTCCACAAATCCTCCGGTAGTTGTTTGCCTTCAACTTTGCTTTAAATAACCTGACGGCATCATTTTGATTCACTGGATAATTTTTATAAACTTTATTTTTTTTACCTTTTCCTTTTCTTATTTCTGTTTGCAACTCTGGAAATGGTGCAGTCAAGAATAAAAAGGCAGAATAGTATTGGTTCCCAACTTGAAAAGCCCTCAACCAGATCAATGAAGGCAATCGGTTATAATCTTTTGGAATAATACTTTCTCCCCTCATTCTCAATGGGGCTCCAAAGATCATCCCTTCTTTTTGATTCTCTGAACGAAACTGCTTAATCAATGCTAATCCATTGCCTAAAGCATCTTTTGTATCTTTTACTTCCCTTTTTTCTCCTGCTTCTTTTACCTTTTTTTCCTCCCTTATATATAGGGAAGAATTATTATTCAGCACAGTATGTTCCGGTTTCTCAGACAGATATCCCTCTTCCACAATGTTCTCCCAGCCGGTTCGCAATTTCTCCTCCCATTCCTCAAATGATTCTGCTTCATGGGCAATGGGGAAATCATCCATAATTGCTTGAATCTCTTCCAATTCTCTAGAAGATTTTGCTTCATGAGCAATAGAAAAATCATTTATCAACCGTTGAATCTCTTCACTTTCTTCTGCTGACCATGACTCCAGGGCAATCGTTCCATACCCTTTTCGGCTTTTTGACCCCAGCCCGCCCAAATGGCCAAGCAACCAAATGCTGGTCAAAAGCCCGCGCCAGTCCGGTTTAATATCGTTACCCAAATTGGGTCGCAAAAGAAATTCCAGCTCAAACTTGATTCCGGAAAAACATTTTCGATTGTACTGATCCCGTACTATTTTGATATCTTCTTTTTTTGCTAAACGCATCAAAAAAGCGGATTGCCCCGCTTTCCCTCTTGTTCCGCCAAAGAGCAGCTCCTCTTTGGTGATTCCCGAATCAGTCTTCTCGGAAAAATCCGGACACGCTGCCCGGTACCAGTACCTGAGCGCTCCTTTAATGGAAGGAAGACGCAACTCTGCCTGATTCTTGTCCGCTCCATGCAAACAAAGCGGGGTTACGCTGCAAAACCGGGTTTTGATCTTAACGAGAGGCACGCTCATCCCTTCCTTCTCTCGTGGCATGGATACAGGTAAAAATTTGTCCTAATAAGGTTGTTGGTGTGTTGGCGTATAAAGTCCAGATATATTTACTAATGGCTTCTTTATCATTCTCATTTTCAACTTTGCCTCTTTCGTAGTTATAAATAATGAACGGAATATCAAAATTACCTTTAACAAGCAATTGAACAATCTCTCTCATTCTGGGATCTTCATTTTTCTCCCCTGGTTCATAGTAATAAACAATAATCTCTGCATCTTCCACTTTCTGATTAATCTGATCTAATTTCAACTCTTGTAGATCTGATGCTAATTCTTGGTAAATAAAATTTTCGACTCCTCGTTTTACCATTGCCTGATCTAAATATTTTTTCATTTCATCCAAATCTTTTTGTGAACCCATGATTAAAATCCTGGCATTTTTATATTCCTGCTCTCTATTGATCATTTCATCCAATGTCTTGATTTTTGTTTTTGCTTTGTTGTCCCACTCATGAAATAACAGTTTCAATTCTTCATCAGCACGATTCTTAAATTCTTGAACAGCTTCTTCTCTGACATTTTTAACTTCCTTTCGAAGCTCCCACCATGATGCCCCAATGACAAACAGCAAAATAACCCCAATTATATTCAACAAACCAAGAAATTTATCCCACTCACCCTCAACGAAAGTCCGGTAGTTTTGCAGTTCTGCTTTTGCCGAGTCTTTGAAATCCTTGATCTGCTCCTTTAAAAACTGGTACTCATCGCTTTGAGTTTGCAGCTTTTGAACTTCAGACTGAAGCCTCTCTACTTCTTTTTCCAAAGCAGTTACATCCTGGGCAAAAACTCCTCCCGGCAAAAGGAATAAACCTGAAATAACTGCCACCACAATTACCAAAAAGAAATACCTGTTCATTTTGGCCCCTCCCTTGATTTACAGGCATACAGAAAAAAGTCCTGGCGCAATAAAGAAAATCAATAAAAATTTATTCTGCAAAGAAAGATAAAACCCTTCTTTGTTAACCATTTCTTAAAAAATATAAATACAATAAAACAATTTAGTATAAATTTAAAAAGCCTGCATAGTCTCTATTTTTCGGATTTCAGAGACTGACAGGCTTTTTTTTGAAACAAGCCAACTCATCTTTAACCATAATACCTGATTCGTGCACTGCTTACACTTACTGATCAACTACTGCTTTCCCTTTTTCACGGAGAATTTCCCGAACTTCCATTAAGATTTGCCCAAGCTTGTTTTTCCCTTTTCCGTCTTTACCACATCCCCAATAATGATCAACAGGCGAATTTTCGACAATCAGTTGGTCACCAGTTGCCAACAAAATGGCACGAATATCTTCATGGTTTTTAAACTTTTGTAGAACTGCTTTCTTCATCACATTATCCTTAATCCATTCCCAATCTTTCCGCAGAGGAAGATTTCGATCCCGGCCCATAATTGCTGCCTTCATCGGTGTTTTTGCCAGCCGAATTTGTTCTTCATAAGGGGTTCCGGAAAACTTTTGTGCCTGAAAATAGTGTTCACTCGTGGGCCACCATTTTCCATCAAGCATGAAGCCATGCGCAGAAAAATTGGAAAAACAGCCATACGGTTCATTTACTCTGTAAAAATAAATTGTCACGATGATCACAGCCTTTATCGTGTTATTTTTTTGTTAAATCCCTCAGGGTATTTTGAATCCATCTTGTTAAAAGCTCGTCCTCTGTTTTAGAGAGCCAATGCCTTAATACCTCCTTTCCATCTGCCAAATGTTTTGCAGCTCTTATCGCCTGATAACGGGCATCCGGCTTTTTTTCAGGTAAATAAAAGAAACGCTCCAGTAACTTTACAGGTTCATCAATTCTCATTGCTACTAACGGTTCCAGACAGTAGGAAGCTTGCAATTCCGGATAGTGTAATTCAGATGATGAAAACGATGCTTCCATCGCTTCTTGCAAATTACCTTTAAAACGAATAATTCGATCTTTCGAACAAAACCCATTTTCTGGTACAAATTTAGCTATAAACATGCCTTCGATAAAATGATACCTACCATAAATTCCAGGCGAGAGAAACCTTTTTAAAACTTCATTTTCCAGCTTAGATTCGATTACTCCAAATGAGACAAAAGCCAATTCTTCATAGCCGCAATCTTGCCCCCATAAACGATGGTGATATCCCGAATCATAGTGGCTAAGAATATCTTCTTCCAGCAATCTTAAACAAGCTTTTAATCCTTCTGGCTGATACCAGCATAAAAGAGTAAATGTAGATTCAAACCGGATCCACGGATTTGGATGAAAGGTTAATTGGTTAACTTGTTCAATCCAATCTTGATTAAGATCCTCTTCATCTAAATCCCTAACTCCATACAATCCCAAATAGTTTCCATCCAGATCATATTCCAGTAATTTTTTTGCTATTATAATCTCTTTTTCCATTTTTCATGTCTCCAAACTATTTTGCTTTATTTTATAAGGACCTTTTATATACTTTGAAGGAATAATTCCTTTAATTAATACTTCACTATCCCTCTTTGTATTGTTGACCGCATTTTTTAATTTAAGTATCTTTTCTTTATACCCTTTAATTCTTTTTTGACTCTTCCCGCCTCTACTTATATAATCTTGGTATTCTTTTTCTTTTGCCCTTAAACTCTTCTGCAAATCTTTTATTATATCATCCTGAAAATATATCTCTACGCCTTTTAATTTCCCGCTTTTAATATCTCTTTGAAGACTTTTAAAATCAATTTCAATCTGATTTTCCCCATATACCAAATCATTGGTCTTATTTGGAGTTACCGAAATAAAAGGAGACTTGCTTTTATTTTGATTTAAGACATGATCAGTTACAGAGATATTTCCATTTATATCAGCTGGATAGAGATCACCTGTTTTCTTATCAATATAAGCCTTTCCTATTGGATTACCTTTTTGGCTTGGCCGGCTTTTTGAATAAAAGTCATTATCACTCCGATACAAACAATCAAATAATTGGTTCCCAGGCAAATTAATTGATGCCAAATATTTTGGAGACTGTTTATAACTAAAACATTTCTCTGCTTTTTTAAAAGCAGACTTAACTTCAAATTTTTCAGCAGTTACTGTGATTTTATTAACTACCTGGAGGGCAACCTCAGGGTTCAATGTAATAAATCCGCCTGTTACTCCCAAAACCGTAATGACCGAAGCAGCAACCTTATTTTTCAGTATCAGTTGTCCCAAACTTGAAAAACTGCTTCTTATCCTTGTAATTGCTTGTGGGAAATGAAACTTTTGCAGTCCTTTCCGTACAAGATTTGTTTTTTTATTAATACTGGATGTTTGTCCGATTTTACCCGTCATTGATGCTTTGCTAAACTTGGCTGCTTTATCTGCTCCTTTCGTTCCTGCAAAAGACAATACAAACTGCCCAAAAACATTTCCTAACCAATACCCTCTACTTTCGGCATCACCATGGACAATATCCTGTTCCCATGAATCAGAAATCGCTCGCCAAACTGCTTTTCCTGTCTGAACGGGATGCGATAATGCATAAACTATACCTTTTATCGTGTTAATCGGATGGCAAAACAGATCAATAACCCCTTTAATCGTATCAACAATTGCGCCCATTACTCCCTTCCAAAAGCCCTTGGAAAATCGGGCATAAATGCTAATGATTGTAATTCCTATGAAGAACGAAGTCAGTAATTTATGTTCAGAAACAAATTCTGTGGTTTTCTGCCAAATATGAACAGCGGTTTCCTTCATTTTATTCCCGACATTTTTAAACGATGTGATTATTCGCTTCCAAAAACCTGGATTGTTTTTCTTGGGCAATCCTGAATCAATTTGTTCTTCCTTTGTTGATGGTGGATCTGGTTGAACTTGTTCAAAATGGCTATCTACTTGAGGTACGTCAAAACTTCCTCCAGTTGCAAAAACAGGACTTGCACCAAAAACAACAAATAATACTAAAAGGACAACTACCATAAATTGATGAAGGTACTTGTTCATATTTTTCTCCCTCCAAATATATACCAACTATATATTTTAAGAAGATTAAATAGCTGAGATTGTATTTATATCCTGTCTACTACAAAATAATGGTAAATAACCCTGGCCTTAACTTATTCCTTAGTAAAAAACTTCCACAACAAAAGAAATCTGCTGTAAGTAATAGCTCTGACCGGAAAGGTTTTTAATTCAGTTCAAATATGTAATGGATCTACCCATCCTCACGAACGACAATCTCATAATCAAGTTCTTTCCACATGTCATACAAACCGATGATTGAATTCCGATCGTAATTCTTACAGTTTTCTCCCACCTGTTCGATGACGTGGTCAAGTTCCTGCCAGGAAACGAGGCAACCATGTAACTTCATCTCTTCATCCTTTGTCTTCTCGGCAGTCGGATTCGGATATACATCCCATCCACGCAGGAAATGGAAAGCACACCAGCGCCGGTGTTCAATTTCCGCCAGCGATTCCAAATGATCCTGAATCTTGAGTAGATACTCGTCTTTTGTAAGAATTCTTGCTTTTTCTTTATTGACGGTACTTTCAGGAACTCCAATAACAGGGATCATAAACAGATAATAAAACTTGAACAACCTTTTATTTTTTCTGAAACGCCCAATCATTACTTCACCTGCAATAATTATTAATTAATAAAATAATTATAAGTAAATAGATTCATAAATGAAACTCGAATAATTGTTGAATTGTAATCAATCCCGGGTTATAATATTTTTTTACCTTTGAACGGATATCCTGAGAAAAAAATGGTTATGTTCTGGACAAGTGCACCACTCCCTGCCCCGTGCAGCATTCACACCGTCCCCGATTCCCCCTGGAACCCCTCGCAATGAATAAGATCTTGGAATAATTGGCAGGACAAAGGCACCCGAATGAACCCGGAATTCTGAAGGATAAACGAAGCGGTGGTTCCTCTTCTTCCTGGAGAAATTGGAACGCTTTCAAAAAGGTATAGCAAACCGGCAAACGTCAAAAAACTATGGATATACAAAACCACTCAGGGGGGACCATTTTGCCATGAAACCACCCGTATGCGTTTTTATACAGCAACCATTGAAAGGGGAACACACGTTGACGAAATTTAATGAACTGGGCCTGAGTCCCGCTATATTGGAATCCCTGAACAGGATGGGGTTTGAAGAGGCTACACCAATCCAGAAAAAGACCATTCCCATTGCCCTGGAAGGGCGTGACTTGCTGGGACAGGCCCAGACCGGTACAGGAAAAACAGCTGCTTTTGGGATTCCGTTAATTGAAAAAGCCTCCCCGGAACCGGATGGGGTCACAGGGCTTGTCATTACGCCGACACGGGAGTTGGCCATTCAGGTAGCAGAGGAGCTGAACCGGATTGGCCACGACAAGAAAGTTCGGGCTTTACCGATCTATGGCGGGCAGGATATCAACCGGCAAATCCGCTCTCTCAAAAAAAGACCGCAAATCATTGTCGGGACACCGGGCCGTCTCCTCGATCATATCCGCCGCCGCACGATTCGTCTCCAGACCATCCGTCTGGTGGTGCTGGATGAAGCGGATGATCTGCTGCAAATGGGGTTCATCGAGGATATTGAAACGATTTTGTCTGATATTCCGGAGAAGCAAACACTGCTGTTTTCGGCAACTGTCCCCCCGGATATCAAAAAACTTGCCGACAAGTTCATGACCAAGCCGGCAAAAATAAAAATCAAAGACAAAGAAATGACGATGCCAAACATTGAACAGGTTTACATTGAAATGGCTCCCAAACAAAAATTTGATGTGTTGTGCAACCTGCTCGATTTTCAGGCACCGGAACTTGCGATCGTCTTTGCCCGTACCAAAAAACGGGTGGATGAATTGACCGAAGGCCTTAACAAACGCGGATATTCTGCAGAGGGAATCCATGGAGATCTGTCTCAGGCCCGTCGGGAAACGGTTATTCGCCGTTTTAAGGATGGAACCATCGATATTATGGTGGCAACCGATGTTGCGGCACGCGGGCTGGATATCTCCGGTGTCACCCATGTCTATAATTTTGATATTCCTCAGGATCCCGAAAGCTATATCCATCGAATCGGAAGAACCGGACGCGCCGGGAAGACAGGGGTTGCCACGACCTTGACCACATTTCGGGAAATGGAACATCTTCGCCATATTGAACGGGTAACCAAACGGAAAATGACCCGCTGTTCCATTCCCACTCTGGCTGAAGTGATGGAAGGGCACCAACGGACCGCTATCGAAAACCTGATGACCGTCATTCAGGAAAACGACTTCCGCGACTATATCGAGTTGGCTGAAGAGTTGCTGGATCATACGGACTCCGTTACCCTTTTGTCGGCAGCATTGAAATTGATCACCAAAGAACCGGACAAGACGCCTGTTCACATCAGTGAAGATCCGTCTTTTCCCGGCAAAGGGAAAGGCAATCGGCAACGAAAAAAAACAGTCAAAGGGAAAAAAGGAAAAAACATTGCCGCCGCCAAACGCAAACCCAATATAAAGAAACGCCCCCAAGACAAACGAAAACAGAAGGCCAGGTAATTGCCGTGCACGGCAGGATTCCCTCGGAGCCTGGCAACTGCCATGGGCACCCACCTTGCTTGCCGAATAAAAAATCGAGAACGGAAAGTTCCCGATTCACTTTTTTCTGAAACGAGTATGAATATTATTGTGCTTGTATGTGCCAAAGCCGCCAAATTCAATCAGCTCCATCGACAGGGCCAGATAGCGTTTGGCGAACAGATCGGCAAAATGGCTCTTCATCACACCAAAAAGTTCATCACAGACCGCTTTCTTCACATACTCCGGCCGTCCGGCACCGATTTTTAAAATGGCATGGACAAACGCATCATCTTCCATCCCGTCGGCAATCCGGTAATCGTGCAGCTCAATTGCTCGCGAGCGAATACCGCCTGCAGGGAAGATATCATTGTGTGAAAGGAGGACAGCATGAATTTTTTCGAGCAGACCCGGGATATCCGCTTCTGTCCTGAGATTGTCTGTATATTCAACGATAAAATGTGGCATCATTTTCCTCCTTGTCAGGTTTTGCCGGTCGTTCCGGAAGGATGATCAGCGACAATCCGGTTGACCAGACGGCCAATGCCTTCAATCTCTGTGACAACTTCATCCCCCGCTTTGGTATCCACGACGCCTTCAGGGGTTCCGGTCAGAATCAGGTCGCCCTCACTTAGCGTCATAAAACTGCTCAAATAGGCAATCAACTCCGGAATCCCGAAAATCATGTCCCGGGTCGATCCTTCCTGCATCAATTTACCGTTTACATAGGTGCGCATGGCAAGATTCATGGGATCAGGCACATCTTCTTTATCCACCAGCCAGGGGCCAAGCGGTGTACACGTGTCGTGATTTTTGGCCCGCAAGTTCGGGCGGTAATAATTTTCCAAATAGTCACGAATTACGTAGTCATTGGCTACCGTATAGCCCCGGATATATTCATAGGCATTCTCGCTTTTGACATTGCGTGCGGTCCGTCCCATGACAACAGCCAGTTCACACTCGTAATGCATGTTTGTTACGTTGGCCGGACGGCGGGTCTTTGCACGGTGGCCGATAAAAGTGTTCGGGCCTTTCAGGAAAACCAGCGGTTCCGCTGGAGCCTTGAAAGAAAGTTCATTGGCATGGCCGGCATAATTCAGTCCCAGGGCAAATGCCGTCCGAGGTTGTACCGGAGGCAGCCAGACCACATCCGTTTCTTCAACGATCCGCCCATCATCCAGTCTCAGGTTCCCGTCTGCTTCCACTGCATAGTGAATAGCTCCGGAATACGCTACACGTGCCCGTTTCATACGCGAACCCCCATTACCAGTTCATGTTCCGGGATAACGGTATTTTCCAAACGGCCAACCCCATCAATTTCGATCCGTACCCGGTCACCTGCCTTTGCCAGCGGCGCCCCCTCCGGTACTCCCACCAGAAGGATGTCACCGGGATTGAGCGTCATAAACTCTGTAACATCTGCAATCAGGCGCCGGACCGGGCGAATCAGGTTTTCGGTCGTATTTTCCTGCTGCAACTTGCTATTAATAAACACACGAATTCTCAGGGAATCCGGGTTCACTACAGCATCACGCTCCATCACCCAGGGCCCCAGGGGACAGAAACCATCACGCGCCTTCTCTTTAATGGCCGGGCGATACAAGCTTTTATGCGGAATACTGACATCATTGGCCACGGTGTAACCGGCCACATACGCCAATGCCTCCTTTTCCCTCACCCGTGTGGCTCTGCTGCCGATGACAACCCCCAGAGCTGCACCGATCTCCAGTTGAGGTACGCCTTGCGGCAATGGAATCGGCATGCCGTAACCAATCACGGTATTGGCCGGTTTGATGTATAAAACCGGGGCTTTGGGCGGTGCAAGATAAGGCGCCTCGTTCACCTCATTTCCCAGTGCCTCAAGTGCTCCTTTATAATTCAGCAATGTCCCGTAAACCGTTCCCGATACGGGAGCGTCCCAGGGCAGGCAATCCATATGGTACCGGTTGCCGCCTAAACCAACGGCATTGCCTGTCAGGTCCACATCGGCTTCACAGGTTGGGGCAACTCCGCGCAGACGGAACTTTGCCTTCATTTCTGTTCACTCCTTTGGCAATGCTGGATTCTCAAAGTGAGGGCAAGAATGGATATAATGCGATGATGAATTTGTCTGTAAACATACCTTTTGTTTTTCAAGTCAGTTATTGTCAGGGCTATTGGTTCTATAGCGGATATTGGATCGGACCAATATCTCCTCAAAATTCCCTGTCATGCTTGTTCGGTTTGAGAGGATTGTCCCGACATAGGCTCCTAAAAACCCGAGGGGAATCGAAACAATTCCCGGAGAGGTCAAGGGGAAGATGGGCGTACCGACCAGGATGGCCTCCCCTGGCACCGGACTCCATACGTTTGGGCTTAAGGCCACCAGCAAGATCGTTCCAAACAGGCCGACCAGCATTCCGGAAATAGCACCGGTTGTATTGAATCGCTTCCAATACAGGGTGAAAACAATTACGGGCAGATTGGAACTGGCCGCTAGTGTAAAAGCAAGCGAAGACAGGAAGGCCACGTTTTCATTTTGCAGAAACAGGGCCAGTACAACCGAAAGAAGAGTTACCCCGACAGAAGCGAAGCGGGCCATGCGAATCTGCTCCCGATCACTTGCTTTTCCGCTTTTAATAATTTCATTGTAGAAATCGTGGGAAAAAGCCGTTGCACTGGTCAGCACAATGCCTGCCACGACTGCCAATATGGTTGCAAACGAAACAGCCGAGATAAAAGCAAACAGGAAATTGCCACCCAGCATTTTGGCCAGGATGGGAGCAGCCATGTTTCCGGCCGGATTGGCTGCGACGATTTGCTCAATCCCTACAAACCGGGCTGCTGCAAAGCCCAGAAATACGACCATCACATAAAACAGACCGATAAACCAGATGGAATAGACGGCAGACTTGCGGGCTGTTTTCGCGTTGGGAACCGTCAGAAACCGGATCAGGATGTGAGGAAGTCCGGCAGTTCCCAACACCAGGCCAAGGGTTAGCGAAAAAGGATCAAGGCCGCTTGTATATTTTACCCCTGGCTCCAGATAGGCTTCCTTCAGAGGGGTGGCTGTTTTCATTTGTTCAAAAATAGCCAGGATATTAAAATCAAATTTGGCCATCACCATAAGAAAGAGCAGCAGGGTACCGCCAAGCAACAGAATGGCTTTGATAATCTGAACCCAACTTGTGGCCCGCATTCCCCCAAAAAAGACAAAAATCAGCATTAAGGTACCGACAATAAAAACAGAGGCAACATAATGAATATCCAGCAGGATCTTGAATAATGCACCCGCCGCCACCAGCTGGGCAATCATGTAAATGATCGAAATAGCAATGGTGTTAAAGGCTGTAACAGCCCGAACTTTTTTTAACTGAAACCGCTCCGAGATCATGTCCGCCAGTGTATACTTGCCGAGATTGCGCAGCGGTTCTGCTACCAGGAACAGGACAACCAGATAAGAAACGAGCGCTCCGTAGATGAGAAAAAAACCATCATATCCGACAATGGATACCGCTCCAATCAATCCCAGAAAGGAAGCAGCCGACATAAAATCCCCGGCGATGGCCAGCCCATTTTGCCAGCCGGTCAGTTCCCCGTTTGCCGTGTAAAAATGATCGGGATTTTTGGATCTTTTGGCAGCAACATAGGTAATTAAAAGCGTACCTGCCACAATTAACGAGAAGAGCACAATAACCTGTGGATCCATCTCCTAACTCCTTTCTATTTCCTGTAGAATTTGCTGCCTTATCTCATCAAACCGGGCCGCTTTTTTCATATACAGATGACAGACGGCCCACGTCATGGCAAATTGGGCAAAAGCAAATATCCACGCCCAGGAGATGGCGCCGATTGCAGGTCTTGTCAGGATATCGGTATAAAAGGCCAGGATTGGAAGCAACAGGGCAAAACTGGTAAAAAAGATTGTCATTGAAATAATGAACCGTTTCTTGGCAGCAAGCAATTTCTGAAACGCCTCAGATTCGGCAATTTTCGCATAATTGTATTGTAATCCATCCTTCTTTCCGTTTATTTTATCCATATCCTTGACTCCATCCTGATTATTTTTCATAGTGGTGAAATACCACCAATTTCAGTTCGGTCATTTCCCTGATCGCATATTTGATCCCTTCCCGGCCCATGCCACTGTCCTTCACACCGCCATAAGGCATGTGATCCACACGGAAGGTCGGGATGTCATTGATCATGACTCCGCCTACCCGCAGCTTTTCAGCCGCCAGCAAGGCATGCTGCATCTTGTCTGTATAGATTCCTGCCTGCAGCCCATACCGCGAATTATTCACCTGTTCGATTGCTTCCTCCACTGTTCTGAATTTGCTGATGACTGCAATCGGGGCAAATGCTTCCTCGCATGATACTTTCAATGAAGGATCTGCATTTAATAGCACCGTAGGGTAAAGGATATTCCCCTCTGCTTTTCCGCCGATGGCCACTTTTGCCCCGTGTTGCACAGCCTCTTTGATCCAGGCCAGCGAACGGGTCAGATCTTTTTTGGATATCAGGGCTGAAATGTCTGTTTTCGGGTCAAGTGGGTCGCCTGTTTGCAGCTTCACTGTTTCTTTGACAAACTTTTCTACAAAAGATTCATACAAGCTTTCGTGGACATAGATCCGCTGTACGGAGATACATACCTGCCCCTGAAATGAATAGGCCCCCTTCACACAACGGGCCATCACCTTGTCCAGATCAGATCCCTGATCAATAATGACCGCCGAATTGGAGCCCAATTCCAGCGTTACACGCTTCAGCCCGGCTTTATTCCGGATCTCAAATCCGACAGAAGGACTGCCTGTAAAAGTAATGGCAGCCAGGCGAGGATCGGTTACCAATTGATCGCCCACAGTTCGCCCGCTGCCGGTTACAACATTGAAGGCTCCGGCAGGCAAATCCGTCTCCTCCAGCAATTCTGCGAGAAAATAAGCAGACAGGGGTGTTTGGGAAGCTGGCTTCAGGACAATGGTATTCCCGGATGCAATAGCCGGGCCCACCTTGTGGGCAACCAGATTCATGGGAAAGTTAAAAGGTGTAATCGCTCCGATGACCCCGATCGGCTCCCGGACAGTAAAAGCCAGCCTGTTTTCCCCTCCCGGCGCCGCATCCAGCGCCAGTGTTTCCCCATGAATCCGCTTGGCTTCTTCGGCGGAAAATTTATAGGTTTGAATCGTGCGTGCCACTTCTTCCCTGGCGGTTGCAATCGGTTTGGCCGCTTCCATGGCAATCAATCGTGCCGCTTCCTCTTTCTTCTGTTCCAGTTTTTCTGCCAATTCTTCAATAATTTCCGCACGTTTGTAAGCAGGCAGTTGAGCCATTTCTTTTCTGGCCCGCTCTGCCGCTGCAATCGCCTCATTGACTTCTTCTTCATTGGCTGATGGGACAACTCCAATTACTTCTTCGGAGTATGGAGAAATGACAGATTGATACCGGGCAGCCTTTTTCCATTTTCCGTTGATAAACAAATCTTTTTTCATAAGCGGATTTCCTTTCTCTTTCATCAAATGATGAACTCCTCTTCGGCAAAACAGGGATCCCGGCTGTGGATTTCGTGTTCTTTCCCAAAAAGAGGCTGAATCCACCTTAGCCGGACACGTTGCTCAGTCGGCGCCACCAAACTGCCGGAGATTTGAACCAGAAACTCGCCGGAATTGACAAAAGTTGAAATCTGGTGGCAAACCCCTTTGCAGCTTTGCTGGCCGATGTTCAATTCAATCTGGTAGACACCCGGTTTCGGCAGCAGAACATCCTGATCCACCATCATTTTTATAAATTGGTATTTTCCATGGAAAAGCGTAAAACTTTTTACCGTCCCGATCGCTTCATGGTAACTCCCGAGATAATGGGGAATCCGATCGACCTTGCCCAGAGAAACCAGTCGCCGGATGGCAGTAGAACTGATTTTCTCCTGACCGTACGTTATTTTCGGGATGGTGATCACGGCAAATTTCCCCCGCCCGGTTCGGGTAAGCCGTTCCATATGTCCTTGCGCCTTGCAGCCGTAACGGAAATCATAGCCGGCAACAACATGTTTGCATTTGAGCCCGAGAATATATTGCTTTACAAATTTTTCCGAAGAAAGGCGTGCAAAACCGGAGTCAAACCTGATGACATACAGTTTTTCCACCCCCAGCTTCTGCAATCGTTCCGCTTTTACAGCCAGTGGAGTCAGAACTTTTACAGAAGCACCATGCACAATCTGCCTGGGATGGGGGAAAAATGTCATCACGGCAAATGTCAACTTTTTCCGTTTTGCAATCTCTCTGGCCGTTTGGAGCAAATGACGGTGTCCGAGATGGACACCATCAAAAAAGCCAGGCGCCAGGAGACAAGGTTTAGCTTTAGACAAAACCACTTCCGAAACAGGATGGGTTATCTGAATTGTTTTCATATGAACCCCTGCCTTGATCCGGCTGTAATGTATCATCAGGATTTTTTTGTTTTTGTTCCAAACCGGGGAATGGGATGATCGCCGATCGCAACATGGATCACCTGGGGTTCGGTATAAAATTCAAAACTGTAATGGCCTCCCTCACGGCCGATTCCACTATACTTTGAACCGCCAAACGGGGTGCGCAAATCCCTTACATTCTGCGAATTGATCCAGACCATCCCGCTGTCGATCGCCTGGGCAATCCGGTGCGCCCGCTTGATATTACTGGTCCACACATAAGCAGCCAGTCCATAAATGACATCGTTTGCCATCCGGATCACTTCCTCCTCGCTTTCAAAAGGAATGACTGCCAGCACCGGACCAAAAATTTCTTCCTGGGCTACACGCATGTTATTGGTGCAATTCAACAAAAGCGTCGGTGCAATATAATTTCCTTTTTCAAATTCCGCCGGGACAGTGCCGCTGACCACTTCTGTCCCTTCTTCGCGGGCAGTCTGGATATAATTCATGACAGTTTGCCAATGTTTGCGATGAATCAACGGGCCCACTTCCGTATCGGGATCCATGGGGTCCCCGACAACAATCTGATCAACCCGTTCTTTCAACGCGGAAACAAACCAGTCCATGATGGAGTGATGGACAAATAACCGGGAATTGGCTGTACAGCGTTCTCCATTAAATGAGAAGATTCCCCAGACAACGGCATCGAGCGCTTTTTCCAGATCGGCATCAGGAAAGATAATGGCCGGTGATTTTCCGCCCAATTCCATGGAATACCGCTTCAGTGTATTGGCACCATTTTTCATAATTTCCGAACCGGTTTTTGTCTCCCCTGTAAAGGAGATCAACTGCACACCCGGATGCGCAACGAGAGCGGCACCGGCTGTTTCGCCAAACCCATGGACCACATTGAATACACCTTTTGGCAAACCGGCTTCATCAATGATTTGCGCCAGTTTGTTCGCCGTAAGCGGTGACCATTCCGCAGGTTTTAATACGCAGGTGTTTCCCGTGGCAAGGGCCGGAGCCACTTTCCATGTTGACAGCATGAACGGAGCATTCCACGGAGTAATCAGGCCGGCGACACCCAGCGGCTTGTGAACCGTATAGTTTACAAATGAGTTTTCAACCTGATACGTCTCGCCAACCAGCCGGCTGTTTACCATCTGTGCATAAAACCGGAAATTTTCTGCTGCCCGGGCTGCCTGCTTTCTTGTCTGGCTGATGGGCAGGCCGGTATCGAGGGATTCCAGTTCGGATACTTCTTCGGCATTCTCATCAATTAAATCGGCAATCCGGACAATATATTCCAGGCGCTCTTTAACGCTCATCGTACGCCAGGGGCCATGGTCAAAAGCTTCACGCGCCGCAGCCACCGCCAGAGCAACATCTTCTTCAAAGCCTTCTGCTACTTTGTTTATGACTTCATTCGTAGCGGGATTGACATTCGCAAAACTTTTACCGGCAACGCCTTCGACAAACTGGCCATTGATATAGTGGAGAACGTTATCCAATTGACCTTCCATTAGATTTCCTCCTGTAAATGATCGGATTTAGGGGCATATTGAAAAGGTTATGTTTTTTCCGGAATGTCTACAGAAGCCCATAGGAATAAAGAGTCTGGCGAATTTCCTCCTGCAAGGCTTCTGAAGGCGGCCCCATCGGCAGCCTTAACACCGGATTGATTTTTCCCATCATGCCAAGCGCTGTCTTTAGCGGTGCAGGGTTGGTATCTTTGAACAGTACATCATTAAGCGGCATCAGCTTGTAATGAAGAGTGAGCGCCTTTTCCACTTCCCCGGCTGTCCAGTAATTGTAAAGATCGGCTACTTCTTTCGGACAGACATTGGCTGTAGCGCTGATCTGCCCGGCTCCTCCAATGGCAAGCATGGGATAGCACAACAGCTCTATTCCGGAATAAAGAAGAAAATCGCGGCCACAATGGAGCAACACACGATTCACATGTTCAAAATCCTTATTGGATTCCTTTACTCCAATGATATTCCGGCAATCTTCCGCCAATCGGGCCAGCGTTTTCACTTCCAGATTGGTCGCCGTTCGGCCGGGAATGTTATAAATAATGATCGGAATATCCACGGAATCGGCCACAGTCTTGAAATGGCGATACAGCGCCTGCTGGTTCGGTTTGTTATAGTAAGGGACAATAACCAGAGCCGCATCTGCCCCCATCTCCTGGGCCCGTTTGGTCAAATGCAGCGTTTCCGCATGATTGGTGGAACCGGTACCCGGAACAACCGGAACTCGTCCGGCTGCTGCCTTGATCGCTGTTTCCATGACCAACTCCCGCTCTTCAATGGTCAGCGAACTTGGTTCTCCCGTTGTCCCCGTAACCGAGATGGCATGGGAACCACTTTCAATATGCCAGTCAATCAGTTTTTCAAGTGTCTTCGTATCCACATTCATCTGCTCATCAAAAGGAGTTACAATCGGAGCAATCGAGCCCCTTAATTTCTGCCTGGCCTCGTCAAAAACGGACATCCTTCTGTTCCTCCCATCCTGTGCTTCCTATGCTTAACTGCCCTTCCCATTATCAAAAATTGAATATTTCAGGTTCGATATCAAGAAAGTTAAAATCATCCAATTTTAACTTTCATATAAAAAACTATTTCATTAAAATAACTTGAAATCTCGTTTATTCACAATATATCATATATTATGATAATTGAGAAATATTAAATTAATATATGTTATATATTTAATTTGTATTCAAAAGGAGGGCCGGTCATTGGACATTAAGCAGCTTCGTTATTTTTCTACTGTTGTTGAAGAAGGGCAAATTACACGCGCCGCCAAAAAACTTCACATGGCCCAACCACCGCTAAGCCAGCAACTGAAATTGCTGGAAGAAGAACTTGGACTTCGTTTATTTGAGAGGAATGGAAGAAATCTGGAAGTGACTGATGCAGGAAAGATTCTGTATAAAAGGGCAAAAGAAATCCTGCACAAGATGGAAGAAACCATTAAAGAAGTAAAAGACACTGGTGCAGGGCTGAGAGGAACGTTATCCATCGGAACGGTAAAATCATGCTTCTCCTATATTCCAGACAGACTCCGTTATTTTCGGGAGAAATACCCGTTGGTTACTTTTCGCCTGATTGAAGGAGATTCCTACCGTCTGGCCCATTATATCAAAAACCGGGAGATTGAACTGGCAATCATCCGGCTCCCTCTGGATATCACTGATTTTGATTCCCTCCCACTCCCCATGGATCACTTTGTCGTGGTAATGCCTGAAAAATGGAGTACCCACACAAACATTCAAATGAAAGAACTGGCCGATATCCCGCTGATGCTGCTGCAACAATTCAAAGGCATCGGACTGTATGAAATCGTAGTCGACAAGTGCAGAAAACACGGCTTTGAACCACAGGTTATCTGTGAATGTCCCGATGCATCCATGCTGATCTCCCTTGTCAAATCAGGCATTGGGGCAACCCTGCTCCCAGAATCGGCATTTCCCGCATTGGATGCAACCGGAATCAAAATCATGAACATCAATGACGAAGCATTCATCTCCGAATCCGCCATCATCTGGCCAAAAGACCGCTATCTCTCCAAAAAAGCGGTCCGTTTTATCGAGACGTTTAAAAAAGTTGAATAGTTATGGCTCGTATCACAGGATAAATTCTATGATAATTTTTTTATTTTAATATAATAAAAATTAAAAAATCTATAAAATCAATCTTTACCCATTGGATTCCCTTAAAGAAGCCAAGGAGTTTTTCGTTTCCCTGGCTCCAATAATTTCTTTATATGGTATTTAAACCGATTTCAATTCATTCGCAACAAAGAAATGTTCGCATACATTTGAAATGCGTTGTAAATCTACATTTCCACCTGATACAATCGCTACTACTCTTTTTCCTTTGGTATATTTATCTATTTTCCCTGCAAGGAGGGCAGCCGTAGCTAACGCTCCGGCTCCTTCTACAACGGCTTTGGCACGTTGCAGCAAGTCTTTCATGGCTACTTCAATTTCGCCTTCCGAGACTGTTACGATATCATCCACCAGTTCCCTGACAATCTCGAAGGTCAAGTCTCCCGGTATTTTAACTGCACATCCATCGGCTATGGTTGGTGCTATATAGTGTTCCGTAATTTCTCCTTTATCATAAGAAGCTTTCATCCCGTGAACATGATCCGCCTGGACACCGATCACATGGATGGAAGGATTAAAAGATTTGAGTGCAACTGCAACTCCTGAAACAAGACCTCCTCCACCAATAGGAACAATGACCGTATCAACATCCCACATATCATCAAGAATTTCCAAACCAATGGTTCCCTGGCCAGCCATAACCTCTACATCATCATATGGATGCAAGTAGGTTTCTCCTGTTTCCTGGATAATTTCTTCACATTTCGCCTTGGCATCGTCAAAGGTATCCCCATATAAAACAACTTCAGAACCATATCCTCTTGTTGCATCAACTTTAGCCTGTGGCGCAGTTGTTGGCATAACAATTTTACTTCTGATCCCAAGCAAGTGGGAAGATAATGCAACGCCTTGCGCATGATTGCCGGCGGAACAGGCAATTACTCCGCGTACTTTTTCCTCTTCTGTCAAATTTGAAATTTTATTGAATGCGCCGCGAAACTTGAATGATCCGGTCAACTGCATATTTTCCAATTTCAAATAAATTTCTCCGCCCGTTCTGCTTGTCAGATAAAACGATTTCACAAGGGGAGTCTTGCGATGATTTCCCAAAAGAGTGTTTCGGGCTTTTTTTACATCATTAATGGAAAGAGGCAAATGTTTGTCAATCATTTTATAACACCTCTTCCAGTGGTTTGTAATCCAGGCCCAAGGTTTTTCCCAGATTTTCATAAGTAATGGTTCCTTTATAGATATTTATCCCCGATGCGATAACCGGATTGTTTTTAATTGCATTTTCCAACCCGTTGCTGGCAATTTCCATCAAGTATTCAATACTGCCATTTGACAACGCCATAGTGGCAGTACGCGGGGTAGCGCCGGGCATATTTGGTACGGCATAATGCAATACACCATGTTTGATGAATACAGGATCATCATGGGTTGTATAGTGCTCAATCGTTTCTACCGTACCGCCCTGGTCAATGGCAATGTCAACGATAACGCTTCCAGGTTTCATTGATCGAACCATATATTCTTTAACAATTTTTGGCGGTTTGGAACCCGGGATCAGGATGGTTGAAATAAACAGATCGGCGTCCTTGATTTGTTTCTCCAGATTCTCAGTGTTCGATTCAATCACATCAACCGGATCATTTTTATATTTTTCTTTCAAGTAAGCGATTTGTTTTTTGTTTATTTCTAAAATAGTTACATGGCAACCGATTCCAATGGCGATATCACACGCATTAATCGCTGCATTACCTCCACCTAAAATGACAACCTTCCCTGCAGGAATCCCCTCAATTCCTGATAATAAAATTCCTTGCCCCTGATGTTGTTTTTCCAGATAATAGGCTCCCATAAACACTGCACGGCGACCGGCGATTGCGCTCATCGGCTTTAACAGGGCAAAAACGCCATCCTTGCTGATGGTTTCCGCTGCAATTGCAGTTGTTCCCGCATTTTTCATTGCTTCAACACATTCTTTTGAGGCTGCCAGATGCAAAAATCCCCATACAACAAGATTTTTTTTGAAATAGCGATATTCCGGCTCCAATGGTTCCTTCACTTTCACGAGCAAATCAACATCCCAGACTTCTTCCTGAGTAACAATGCTCGCGCCTGCATTCACATATTCATCGTTTGCATAACCTGAACCCAGACCCGCATCTTTTTGTACTAAAACCTGATGCCCTGCTGCAACCAACTTTTGAACATTTTCCGGGGTCATTCCGACACGAGCTTCTCCAGCCTTGATTTCTTTAACTACTCCAATTTTCATGCCAACACACCCTTTTAAAAATTTATTTTGCCAACCCATATTCTATACATTAATTCTCTCCAATAAATTAGAAATATATACCAATAAATAAACTGATACGGTCAAAAACATCTATAATGCAAGGGTTTTCTTTATTTAATAAATAAAATCCAACCCGTTTCATGTTAACGAGTTGGATTTTATTGAAATAAACGTATTCATAACTATAGAGACGAAACTGGAACATATCGGGAAAAAGGACGAACGGGGGTTAATTGATCATAAATCTGTAAAAAAACAAAAGTTTTTTAAAAGTTTCAAACAAATTTGCTGCTTATCTGGTGACACCAGGCTTTCCCAAGCCGGGATTTCAGGTTTCTGCCCTTTCTGGCCACCTTGGTCACATCTCCTGCTTTCTGTCAAACCCTTTGCCAAAGCAATGGCTTCTCCGTGAAAGTGGTACCTATCCTTACAAGCAAGGCGGAGACGGAACAGAGTCCCAAAAATCATTTTCCTGAACATGTTTTTCTACAGTCTGAGGCTGACATGTTTTTGTCAGCCTCTTGTTATCGATGAAAGACCCATCATCTCCTTCACTTTCTCCATATCTACATACTCGCGAATCCATTGGGACAGGAACGCATAGACTTCTTCTCTGGATTCGTGTCTGTCCGGACAATTTTCTTCCAGCTGTGGCAAGCCTTTTTTCTGGCGGAGCCGGTTGATCCATTTCCTTGTAAAAGAAGCGTTGTCAAAAATGCCATGCAGACAGGTGCCCCACACCTCTCCTTCTTCAGAAACCGCACCGTCTGTGCGGCCATCCGACAACTTGAAAAGTGGAGAGGCTCCGGCAAACAACCAGGTCCGGCCCAAATGGATTTCATAGCCTTCAACCGGGTCCGAACCGCCCCAGCCGACTAATGGCTTTCCCTGGATGCGCACGGTCTGTTTACCTGGTACAAATCGGGTTTCAATCGGGAGAAGTCCCAAACCGTCCTGTTCTTTCCGGTCTGATTCCACACCATCGGGATCAAGCAGTTTTTTCCCCAGCATCTGATAACCTCCGCAAATGCCAATTACTGCGCTTCCCTGATCCTTCAGCAGGAGAATCTCCTTTGCCAGTCCCGTCGCCTTCAGCCAGTACAGGTCATCCATCGTGTTTTTCGTTCCGGGAAGGATGATGATATCCGACTGTCCCAGTTCACGGACCGATTTGACATATCGAACCGATGTATCTGCCAGGTTCATCAGCGGAAGAAAATCGGTAAAGTTGGAAATGCGCGGGAAGCAGATGACTGCCACATCCAGACCGGCCATTCCCTTTTTGTTCGCTTTAGACCCAAGCGTGGCAAGCGACATGGAATCTTCCGGATCGACGCCGGTTTCCACATGGGGGAGGACTCCCAGCACAGGAATACCCGTCTTTTTTTCCACCCATTCAATCCCCGGGTCCAACACCTCTTTGCTGCCGCGAAATTTATTGATGATCACTCCCTTTACGCGGGCCCGCTCTTCCGGTTCAAGCAGTTCGAGCGTTCCCACGATGGAGGCAAACACTCCTCCGCGTTCAATGTCGGCTACCAGCAGCACGGGAGCATTAGCCATGCGGGCAATCCTCATGTTGACAACGTCACGGTTTTTCAGGTTAATCTCCGCCGGGCTTCCCGCCCCTTCGATAACCAGAATTTCATATTTCCGGGACAGCCGCTCAAGGGACTCGCGAATCGGGGCCAGGACCTGATCCAGCAAGGGGCCACGGTACGAACGGGCATCAACATCGGCAAAATGGCGCCCGTGCACAATCACTTCAGAGACCATTTCTCCCTTCGGTTTCAGGAGAACAGGGTTCATATCCACGGTTGGTTCAATTCCGGCTGCTTCCGCCTGGACAGCCTGGGATCGGCCAATTTCCCCTCCATCCAGTGTCACATAGGAGTTGAGGGCCATATTTTGCGATTTGAATGGGGCAACCCGGAAGCCTTCTTCCAGGAAATAGCGGCAAAAAGCAGTACTTACCACGCTTTTTCCGACATCAGAAGCAGTTCCCTGCAACATAATCGCCTTCATGTTTCAAGCATCCTTTTTTATCAGAATTCGATTCCTTTAACTGACGAAATTCCTTCATTGTAATAATGTTTGACCGCATCTACCCTGGATACGAGATCAGCCAGTTCCATCACTTTTTCATCGGCATTTCGCCCGGTCAAAACAAGATGCGTGTGGGAAGGGCGGTTTTTTATCAAGGCCAGCACTTCTTCAAGCGGCAGAACATCATCCACCAGAAAGGACTTGATGACAAGAGCATTGTTGATCTCATCCAGAATGACCATATCGTAATTTCCACTCATTACTTCCTGTCTGGTAATCTCCCATCCCCGGGCAAGTGCCTGGCGATGTTCTTCCGGCGTTTTGGTCCAAGTAAAACCGATGCCCAGCTGGCGGATCTCAACCCCCAGCCGTTGCAAGGCAATTTGCTCTCCATAAGTCCGCTCCGGAGATTTGAGAAATTGCAAAACAAGCACTTTCATATCCCGTCCCGTTGCTCTTAAAGCAAGCCCCAACGCTGCCGTCGTCTTTCCTTTCCCGTTGCCGGTATAAACCAGGGTAAGTCCGCGCTGCTTTCCGTTCCCTTTTTCATTTGCCACCGTTTCATTGCTCATGGTTTTTCCTCCTGCTCCTGTATTTTTTGCATGCCGAAATGAAACGCTTTGCCATGGCCGGGTTGGATGCGAAATGAAGATGGGTATAACCGGCCAGCAGATTTTCACTTGCATATCCTTCCCGCCGTTTTCCCGATCGTCCGCTTGTTTCATAAGCCGAAGTGCGGTTTTTCGTTTTCCAGATCAGTGTCGAGTAGTGAAACTCATGCCCGCGTGCTTTTTCGCCCCGCTTGAGCAGCAGATTGTCAGTAACGGCCTCCACTTCCCGGTAACCAAGCGCAGACAGCCCGTCTTTCATCCGGACAACTGCCGGAATTACACCAGCCATCGGTCTGGTGTTTCCTTCCCGGTCGATGATCACTTCGGTAAGATACATATACCCTCCGCATTCCGCACAGGTCGGCATTCCCTCTCCTATCTTCCGGCGGAAGGAGTCTTTCACTCCGCTATTCCCGGACAATTCCCGCACAAACTCTTCCGGAAATCCTCCCCCGATATACAACCCATCAGCTTCCTCAGGCACGTGTTCTCCCCGAAGAGGGCTGAAAAATTGCAGACGGGCCCCGCCATGTGCCAGCAATTCCAGATTTTCCGGATAGTAGAAATTGAAAGCGGCATCCCGGGCCACAGCGATGGTGACTTCTTTTGCCGGTACATAATTGGCAAACAGTTGTTTTTCCGGCATTTCCAGCCGGGGGGCTTTGCTGGCAAGAGATTGCAGCCGGTCCAAATCAATCCCTTTTTCAATAAGCACTGCCAATCTTGCAAACAGAGAATTGGTTTCTCCCCGCTCAATTGCCGGAATTAAACCGAGATGACGCTCCGGGATGCTGATGGATGGATCGCGGGCAATCCATCCCAACACCGGGATCCCGCACTCCTGTTCGATGGCAGCCTGGACGAGACGGAAATGGCCTTCGCTTCCCCCCCGATTGGCTATCACCCCGGCGATGGGCACGGCCGGATTGAGGAGTTGGTAACCTTTCACCACTGCCGCAGCACTGCGCGCCATGCTGTCAATATTGATAACAAGAATGACAGGGCTTTGCAGCATGATGGCGATCTCCGCCGTACTACCCCTGTCGCTGAGGGGGCCTTTGCCGTCGTATAGCCCCATCACCCCCTCAATAATGGAAATGTCCGCTCCCCTGCTGCCCCTTAGAAAAATCTCTCTCATGGTATCCGGTGCCAGCATCCATGTATCCAGATTACGGGAAGGTCGCCCAGTGACGGCGGTGTGGTAACCGGGATCAATATAATCCGGTCCCGCCTTGAATCCCTGCACTTCAAGCCCCCGTTTTCCAAATGCCGCCATCAGTCCGAGGGTGACAGTTGTTTTGCCCACTCCGCTGCCCGCCCCGGCAATGACAATCCGCGGCCGGTCTTCACTCATTCTCCCTCACTCCCCTCAAAGGCGGATGCGGAACCAGGGCGACGGATATCGTCACATTGCCCGACTTTTTCTTGGGCAGGAGCAGTTCTTTCGCCCCTGAAGATAACAGGGCCGCCGGCTCGCTCACACCGTATGCTCCCGTATAGCGGTAAACCGTTGTGGACGGATTGGAAAGCGGAACCGTATTCAGTTCTGCGGAAGAATACACATCCATTCGCCAGTCGTATTTCCGGGACAAGGCAACCAGACCGGGTTCATCTTTCTTCAAGTCAATGGTGGCAAGGTTGCGGACGCTTTTTATGGAGAGATTCCGTTCGGCAAACGTCTCTGTTACGACCTGCTCCAACTCTTCCAGAGCCGTCCCCCGGTTGCAGCCAATCCCGATTACCAGTACTTTCGGACGATATAAAACTCCGTTTTGCAAAAAGCGCCCGGCTTCAGCAAGACTCAAACTGCGATGCGTAACGACAAGTGCAGCATCAAATTCACGCTCCCACGCCTCACTGGTTGAAGAGACAACCTGGATATGATCGGGCAGCGGCCGGTCACTGGTCCACCAGCCGGGTTCACCCGACTCCTGGATGATGAGTACTCTTTCTTCATTTACTACCGCCGCGCTTACCGGAGTCACCCGTTCGAAATTTTCCAATTCCCAGCCAAACTGGCTGCCGAACAGGTCAACCGGGATCGTCTCTTGCACATCGGAAGCAGTGGTGATCACCGGACGCGCATCCAGGATCTGAGCGAGGCGTCGCGTCAACTGGTTGGCTCCGCCCAGATGGCCGGACAACACGCTGATCACCTGTTCCCCCCGGTCATCGATCACCACCACGGCAGGGTCTGTTTTTTTATCTTTGAGCAAAGGGGCGATCAGGCGCACCACCGCCCCGAGAGAAATAAAGAAAATCAAACCGTTGTACCGCCAAAACAGATCGGGGAGAATCTGCCGCACCGATCCGGAAAAAAGAACTATCCCCCGTTTTTCTTCATCGCTCCGGGCAAACTTGTCCGGATAAAAAAGAACCGAACCAGGGAGCTCCCGAACAAGGCGGCGAGCCATTTCCACACCGTGCCTGGTAATGGCGACCACTGCAAGCGTTTGGCTCATGAGTTTCTTTCCCCTTTGCGACAGCCATGTGTAAAGGATGCATCGTAAAGTTTGGAGCGAAATGTTTCGCCCCGTTCGTGAAGATGGGGATCAAGCGCCCATCCGGCCAAAATCATGGCATGGTTGCGGATGCCGGCTTTTTTCATCTCCTGGTCCAGATTTTTCAGGGTGGAGCGTACAATCTTTTGCTCCGGCCAGGTTGCTTTGTATACGGCAGCAACCGGCGTATCCTCAGACCAACCCGCCTCCAGCAGTTCGTTAACCACTTTTTTGGTCAAAGCAGCGCTTAAAAACAGGGCAAGGGTGGTCTGATGGGCCGCCAGGTCTTTCAGTTTTTCCTTTTCCGGAACAGGCGTTCTGCCTTCAGCCCTGGTAAGGATCAGTGTCTGCGTCAGTCCGGGGATGGTCAGTTCCGCTTCCAATAAGGCACTTGCCGCAAACACCGAACTGACGCCGGGGATAATTTCAACGGGAATGTTTTCCTTTTTCAGCAAAGCCATCTGTTCAAAAATGGCGCCATAAACAGACGGATCGCCGGTATGTACGCGGGCCACGCTTTTCCCGTGACGTACATGATTTGCCATAAGACCGACAATCTGTTCCAGATCCATGCCCGAACTTTTGCATACGGTGGCTTCCGGATGGACCCGGGCCATCAGTTCATCGTTGACAAGCGAATCGGTATACAAGATCACATCGGCATTTTGCAAAATGCGCCTCCCTTTTACGGTAATCAGCTCCGGATCACCCGGCCCCGCCCCCACAATGTAAACTTTTGCTTCCAACCGGCTCATTTTCTCACCACCATCAGTGTCAGGTATCCCGGATTCTGTCCTTTCAGCTGGGCCACACTTTTCCAGACCACTTCCTGATCAGAAGTAGCTTTGGAAACAACCATCGCCCTGTCGTCCAGATCTAATTCCTCCAACAGGTCAATAATCATGTCGAGCACTTTCGCCACTTTGAGAAATACAACCGTATCATGTCCGGCAAGTGCTTTTCTCATCGCCTCCCGGTCTTTTGTAGCGGGAATGATGGCAATTTGTTCATCGCCGTCAGCCAGATCCACATTCAGACAGGAAGCGGCGCCACTGATCGAAGAGATCCCCGGAACGGAGGAAATTTTCACCTCGGGATGCAGTGCCTGCATTCTCCGGTTTAAATGGATAAAGGTGCTGTACAAAAGAGGATCGCCTTCGGTGACAAAAACCACATTTTTCCCCTGTGAAAGCCGCTCCCAGATCGCTTCAACCGTCCGGTTCCATTCCCGTTCCAATATTTCCGGATCTTGCGTCATGGGAAAGACAAGCCCCAACATTTCTTTTTCCCTGGGATCAATATAAGTTTGGGCAATAGACAAGGCATAGCTTTTCTCACCCTTTTTCTTTTTCGGGTAAGCAATTACCGGCGATTCCTTTAACAGCCGCAAAGCTTTCAACGTAACCAGTTCCGGGTCACCCGGCCCCATTCCGATTCCGTAAAGTTGTCCGATCATCCCCGTCCCTCCAATCTCTCCTTATTTCGTTTCCCTGTAATAACATAAACCGGATTGAGCCCTTCAAAACGGGTCATCTCCAGAATCGGCCTGCTTCTTGCTGTCTGCAGGAGGGTAATTCGCACGGAAAATCCTTCTTCCTTCAAACCTTCCTTTGCCCTTGCCAGGGTTTCCAACGCTGCGGCATTGACAACAATGCGGCCGTCGGGTTTGAGGCGGGAACAACAAACCTGAAGAATCTGTCGCAACTCACCGCCGCTTCCGCCAATGAAAACAGCATCCGGGGCTGGCAGCGAATTCAGCCCATCCGGAGCCTTGGCATGAATCACTGTAAAATCCGTGCGGAATTTCTTGCGATTGGACTCAATATTGACCAGATCTTCTTTGTTTTTTTCCACTGCAAACACCTGGCCCAATGGTGCCAATCTGGCCGCTTCTACGGAAACAGCCCCGGACCCCGCCCCGATATCCCAGACAACGCTGTTTGGGCGCAAACACAATTCAGACAAACTGAACACACGCACTTCTTTTTTGGTAATCAGCCCTTTTTCCGGCTTTCGCTGAAAAAACTCCCCATCTTCAATTCCCAGACACCAAGAGGGGACTGTTGCCTCTTTTTTCCATCTGAGGATGACGACATTGAGCGGGGAAAACTGCGCATCCGCCAACTCATCCAATTCCCACCAGCTGCATCTTTCGTCAGCACTGCCCAGATTCTCAGCCACAAACGCCTGATATTCTGTCATTCCAAACTGAAGCAAATATCTGGCAATCACACTTGGCGAACAGGTCTCATCGGTAAGCAAGGCCACCATTTTCTGCCCGTCAATGCGCTGCGCCAGCCCCCTGATCGGCCGACCGTGCAAACTTTCGATCCGGGCATGCTGCCAACTTTCTCCCATGCGCGCAAAAGCCAGCTGGATGCAACTGAGATGCGGATGAACCTCCACCCGTCCCGACCCCAGCCTGCAGATGAGCAAACTGGCAATCCCATAAAAAAAAGGGTCCCCCGATGCCAGGACAACAATATTCTTCTCGCTGCTGAGCTGTTCCAATTGTTCCAATACCGGAGTGAGTTCCCCGCAGATAAGAATCCGCCTGCCCGGATGATCAGGGAAAAAGGCGAGTTGCCGCTTTCCGCCTGCCAGTACATCCGCCTCTTCTATCCACTCCAGGTAGCGGGGAAACAAACCGTTCCGTCCATCTGCTCCGATTCCAATCACCTTGATCCGCTTAGCCACTTATTTCCGCCCTCCCCAACCGTTCTCCGCTCAACTTCACCAGTACCGTTTCCAGTTTGATTCCGCCTTCCACATAAACGAGGCACGCCCGGCAAATTCGTTCACATAGCAAGGTAAAAAAGAGAGAATTCCCTTCCTGTTCGATCAATTGTCCGGCATGGGTGGCATTGTTCGCCTTCCGGATTCCAGCGGCCAGCGTGGGGGAAGCACCGGCTTTTTCAGCCACCTGGGCCAGAAAGTTGCAGTCGACGGTCGAGTTTCCGGAATGGGCATTCATCTCTCCCCGTGCCACTTTGGACAGTTTTCCCATCATCCCTGCCAACGTTACTTTCAGCACACCGGCCTGTTTGGCGTGCTTCAGGGCAAAGCCGATAAAATTGCCGGCCTGGACAAAAGCTTCCTCGGGAAGTTCCGGATATATTTTCTGCGCCGCTTTTTCACTTCTTCCCCCGGTCGTAAACACCAAATGCCGATTCCCGTTCGCCCCGGCTACCTGCACCGCCTGGGCCACACTGGCCCGATACGCGGCAGTGGAAAACGGAATGACGGTTCCGCGCGTTCCCAGAATCGAGATCCCGCCGACAATCCCCAACCGTTCATTCAACGTTTTTTTGGCAATCTTTTCTCCGCCGGGAACCGATATAACTACTTTTACACCACGATGGATCGCAAAGCTGGACAGCACGTCTGTTACGGCCTCGCGAATCATTTTGCGCGGGACGGGATTGATCGCCGCCTCGCCCACGGGGACCGGCAGCCCCAGTTTGGTTACTTTCCCCACTCCCGCGCCGCCGTCAAGCCGGATGCCCGGTTCATCGCTCCAGGAAACAGTGGAGACAATGCGGGCACCATGCGTCGCGTCAGGATCATCACCGCCATCTTTGATCACGCTGCATTTTGCCGATTCTTCACTTACTCTGGCCTGATCTATGGAAAATTTGGCCTTCTTCCCGATCGGCAGCAAGATCTCCACCTCCCGGGCAGCTCGCCCGGTGATCAGGGAAAGCAGGGCCGCTTTGGTGGCGGCAGTCGCACAGGCCCCTGTAGTATATCCGGAGCGCAGTTTTGTTGACTGTCTACTTTCTGCCTGCTTTTTCATGACCAAACTCCTTCATGGTTGACAAATCCCCGTTCAGAAACTCATAACCCGTTTTGCGCCGCTTTTTCCGCCAAAAGGGAAAGAGCATTGACAATGGCCACCGCGACCGGGCTCCCCCCTTTGCGCCCCCGATTCGCAATAAACGGCACATCGCATTTCATCAACTCTTCTTTCGATTCGGTCGCTGAGACAAATCCGACCGGTACGCCGACAATGAGACCGGGTTTGGCAATTCCTTCCCGCACAAGCCGGATCAATTCCAAAAGGGCAGTCGGTGCATTGCCAATGGCAAAAATTCCTCCTTCCGCCTCTTTTACCGCTTTCCGCACGGCAATGATGGCCCGGGTCGTTCTGAGGCGTCTGGCTTCTTCCGCCACATCGGGATCTGCAATGGTAACCCGCACATTTCCGTCAAATCGGGTGATACGCGGCTTATTGATGCCAACCTGGACCATCTGGACATCACACACTACCGTTTTCCCGCCCAAAATCGCCTTGACCCCCGCTTCCACAGCTTGCGGATGAAAAACCAGGCTGCGCCCGAATTCAAAGTCGGCGGTGGCGTGAATAACCCGTTGCACGATGGGAAACTGTTCATCGGTAAACGGATGCTCTCCCAGTTCCTTTCTGATCATCTCAAAACTCAGGCTTTCAATCGCTTGCGGTTGGGTCGTAACCGGCTGAAATGGTTTATGGTGCATCCTGTTCACTCCTTCTCAATTTCCTAAGTACCGCGACTACCTCTTCCGCAGTGGAAAAAGAAGTGCTGTAATCCAGTTTCGGCCGCGAAATCATGATTACATCAATTCCCAGCTCCAGCGCTGATTCCACCTTTTCATCCACTGATCCGGCCTGCCCGCTTTCCTTGGTGACCATGGTCGTGATGCCGTAGTGACGGTACAGGGCCCTGTTCAGTTCCTTGCCAAACGGCCCCTGCATGGCGATGATGTTTTTCTGCCGGATTCCGAGTTCCGCGCATTTTTCCAGATTATCCCGGTTGGGCAATAAGCGGACGACCAGGCAGATTTCCGGGTCCAAGAGCAGTTTCCCTGCAAAGATATGCAGGGTTTTGCTCCCCGTAGTCAACAGGATTGTCCCCTTGCGCCGTGCTGCCTCTTCCGCCGCTTCTTCATAAGATGAAACCACGCGAATACCCGGATGATTTTTATACGGACAAACCGGGCGCTCATAGCGGATATAGGGAATCCCGCAGATCCGGGCCGCCTGGATAGCATTTCTGGAAGCTTCTTCAGCAAAAGGGTGACTGGCATCCACGACATGACTGCATCCCCGCTCCCGGATCAGACTTGCCATCTCCTGTGTCGCAAGCCTGCCCACCCTGACCGGAATGCCGGCTTTCCGCAAGCTTCCGGCCGCATTTTCAGTCACCACGGTTGCCAAAAGAGCAATCTGTTCCCGGTGCAAGCAAACAGCCAACCGGCGGGCATCGCCGGTACCGGCCAGAAACAGAACCATCAGGGCATCTCCTTTCTGCTGCCAGTCTTAACCATGGTGATGATGAGAATGATGGTGATGTCCCTCAGCCAATGCCTTTTCGGCCAGCTTTCTCCATGAGACTCCCGCCCCCTGCGCCACTTCTTCCCCTCTTCTCATTACAATGGGAATCAAGCCATCATCCACCCCCAGATAAGTACACAAATGCAACTCAACTTCGGGATGCCGCTCCTGAAATTGCATGACTTTTGACCGGATCCGCTTGACAAGTACACCCGTAAACAAAAGATACGGCAAAACGACAATTCTTTTGGCACCCAGGCGCATACAGCGTTCGATTCCGCCATCCAGCGACGGATCTGTCACCCCGATAAAAGAAACTTCCACCCACTTGAAGCCGGTTCTCTCCCAGAACATGCGCGCCAGCTTGTATAAATCACTGTTGGCGTACAAATCGCTGGAACCGCGGCCAACGATGAGAATGGCCGTTTGTTCATCCGGCTTCACGGCCCTTACCCGCTCTTCCAGAATGTCCAGTACGGCCTCATCGACTTCAACGGGGCGGCCGTAGCTGAACTGGACATTTGGATATTTTTTCTGCGCTTCATGAATCGCCAAAGGGATATGAACCTTGGCATGCCCGGCAGCAAACAACATCAAGGGAATTACCATGATACGGGTTGCCCCCCGTTCCACACACTGCTTCATGCCTTGCGGAATATTCGGCGACACAAGTTCCAGAAAACAGGTTTCCGTCGGCACATCCACAACTCGTGACAATTTGTCCGTAAATCGCAGCAATTCTTCATTTCCTTCCGGGTCCCGACTGCCATGGCCAACAAACAGGATTATGTCCACGCCCATTCCTCCTGTCCTCTCATGTATAAAGTGGATTACTTGCCGGAACAGACAAAACCGGCCACATTTTTTGCCCGTTTGAAAAACTTGTGGAACCGTTCGTTGGGATCTCCCTTGGCCGCATATTCCCTTACGACCCGTTCTACTGTTTCCACAAGTTTGGCAGGCGGGATCCCTTCCCCGATCTTCTGCGCCGGATGGGCACCAGTGCCGGTGCTCTTCCCGCCCAAAAACAGGTCAAAGGTTCCCCGCCGGTAAACAATTCCAATCTCTTCCGTCACTGCTCCATAGCATGCCATCCCACATCCGTTAAAACCGATTTTCAGCTCTCCGGGAACCTGAAGCCTGCCCAGGCGCCGGTTAAGCTCCTCAACATAAGGAATGGCTCCATTTTTTCTTCCCTCACAAAAATCGCAGGCTTTCAAGAGCACCCGATTTCCGGCAGGACTGACCAGCAACCCGGCGTCCGTCAACTGCTCTGCCACTTGATCAGTCTGATCGCCCGGCACGCGCAGGATGATGCAGTGATGCGGCGTATACTCGATTTCCCCCTCATCGCCGGCAAGGTTCGCCAGCAGGACAAGCTGTTGGGGAGTAAATTTTTTATTAACTACTCCAGGAGAGACCACCAACTCAAAAAGGGAAACCGGTTTTGTCTGCATATTACCTTTGTCTGGCGAAGCGGTTTTCCATTTATCCGTTTTGTCCGCTGAAACTGATTCGGAATATAGCCTGTTTGTGGCTTCAATCGACCACGGTTCAGCCTCCACTGTCAAGCGCTGGCGCGATTTCAATTCCTGAATCTCTTCGCCGAGCGCATATTTACGCTGGTAGCCGCGAGGGGTAATCATGAACCCTTCATAAACAAATGTCGTGGAATTGCCGATTAACACAGTGGTCAACATCCCGATCTCGTGATTTAACATATTCCCCAAAGTCGTCAGAACAGTATGTTGCTGTTGACGATAGGCACTTTTCACCAGTCCGACAGGTGTCCCGGGTGAGCGGTACTGCAGCAGAATCCGCTGCGCTTCTTCAATCTGCCGGGTGCGCCGCCGACTTTTCGGGTTATACAAAGCAATCACGAAATCAGCGGAAGCCGCCGCTTCAATTCGTTTGGCAATCGTCTCCCAGGGAGTCAGATGGTCGCTCAGGCTGATCATGCAAGCATCGTGCATAACTGGGGAGCCTAACAGAGAAGCGCAGGAATTGATCGCCGAAATCCCGGGAATTACTTCCACTTCCACACCCGTATCGGGGTGCCACCCTTTTTCGATCAGCACTTCGAAGACCAGTCCCGCGATCCCGTATACCCCCGCATCCCCGCTTGAGATGACGGCCACAACTTTCCCCAGTTCCGCCAGCCGCACCGCTTCCTGCACCCGTTTCACCTCTCCCGTCATGCCGGTCCGCACAATTTCCTGATCCGTCAGCAAATCCCGGATGATATCGACATAAGCGTTATAGCCTACAATCACTTCGCTTTCCCGGATCGCTTCACGGGCACGCTCGGTAATATGCCTGAAATGTCCGGGACCAAAACCGACAAGCAACAATTTTCCTTTTTTACTCACACCTCTTGTCACCTCACCTTGTTCCATCTGTGTTGTCTGATCCCAAAGCGTCAAAAGAGCGGGTACCTCCTGACCTGTTGCGCATAATAAAAAGCACTTTCCGCTACAACGAAGCAGAAAGTGCTTATATACGGTGGGATGCCATTACCATTCAAAGCTGTCTGGCTGAAAACATGGGTTCCAAGGCAAAGTCAGACCCGATATAAGCACCCTCCCTATCCGCGTAGGTCAAACGGTGCTGTCAGAAAAGGCAGGTCTCCTGGCTCATGGTCAACGTCTGTCTTTGCTCTGGCCTTCCCATCTTCCAAACAGTGGCCAGAACCCGACTCCCATTCACAGTGGCGGGACCGCGCCGGATTTTCACCGGACTTCCCTCTTCGGGAGTGTAACGACACTCCACCTTTTCCCACTCTATGTAGTTATTAATTTTCCAAAATAATTATATAATACAATTATAGAAACAATCAAGTCGAACCAATGGAACCCTGCCACCGATAATACTGCCTGTCTCAGTAACTTGTCATTTATCCCGGACTTTTTACTGAGATCATCGAATTTCATCGCAGAGGAACCCTGTCTGTCAATCCACTTCTCTTTACAACAAGATCTCATCCATCTCTTGGGAAAATCACGCGGGCACCGTACTGTACTGCTCTATATCCACTTTCACCCACCATTTGGATTCTTTTATCAATTGCAGACACAACGCCCGAATCAGATCCTCTCTGGTGTAGTCCGCAACAGTTTCCTGGTATCCTTTCCAAAAAAGCAGTTACTTTTTGTTGATCCAATCCCTCATCTTTTTTAAAACACTGGACGGAATTGCCCTGGCAACATCCAGATCAGGATACACATAGCGCAGACGGTCAATCGCTCCATTTTATCTTCACTAATAAATTAACTCTTCTCTTTACCTTGAAAAATCATCTTATTTCCATATCCCTATGATATATTTTCCATATCCCCAATTTGTATTTTGACCTAATTCAGAAGGGAATAATGACAATACATTTTCCGTTTCTATTGAATTAGGCAACTGATAAAACCACGTACTTCCAGGAGGAATCACCACTAATGAGTTCATATTATCACTAATAAATATTTGCCTTGTTATACTTGCAGAAATAGGATTAATTTTTTCTATCGGTCCCTGTATTATTGTAGTTTTAATATTTTGTGTAAACATTGGTGTAAGTAAAGAAATAAAAAACTTCCTTGAATATGTCCCAAATTCTTTTTGAAACAGTACTCTTCTTAGGGCACCTTTTAGGGCGTGTCTGATGAATC
>NZ_JACEOL010000066.1 GCF_013868055.1 Thermoactinomyces mirandus
ATTACAGGAATAGCTCCTTATAACAACATACGAAGCACAAAAAGTGCAACCACCAGTAACAGCAAGAAAGATTGCACAGATAAAAACTTTCGTACCCAAGCTTTCTTTTGCTGTCGGCCAATAGCAATAAGGATATTGATCAGCACGAGCAAAAATAAAACAATCATCAAGTCCAATCGTCCAACACATCCCTTGTCAATTTTTAAACAAGCCGGCAAATCCGCATCAGCCTAAGGAAATAGCAGGACATTTGCCTTAATTCATTCGCCTGTTTGTGCATAAGATAAATGGACATTAGCCTGAAATGGAGGAAACAGACATGAATGGCAAACGGAACAGGCCAAAAACTCCCCCCAGAAAAACCAAAAAAACAAAACCCGCTTCGGTGAAACCTGTTGAATCACCGAAACAACCGCCTGATATACTATCACCACTGTCTTCCATCAATATTGCAAAAGTACTGAGTGGATTCATGACTTTGCGCTCAACCGTCCATGACCTGAGCCAATCGATCCAGAAAATAGAAAATATGCTGGATTCCGCTTGCAAAATTCTGGAGCTGACAAACCATATCTCGGCAGCCAACCGCAGGCACCGGCATCGTTCATTTCCCATGCTCTCTCCTTCCCGCCAGGAAAGAAAACAGCACCAGCCCACAGGAGACGAAGAAATTCCCGTCATCGAATGGCCGGATGAGGAGAAGCCACCCAATCCGGAACCGCCATTTGCGCCACTATTGCAATCAATCAATATCGGGCAAATAATCGAAATTCTAAAATCGCCATTTATGCAAAAGATGCTCACCCAAATATTCCAGCCAAAACCCGCGTCTACTTCATCCTATTCGCCAATGAAACGAAAACAGGGGTAATGTCCAAAGGCATTACCCCTGTTTTTCC
Source organism: Thermoactinomyces mirandus (assembly GCF_013868055.1). GTDB lineage: Bacteria > Bacillota > Bacilli > Thermoactinomycetales > Thermoactinomycetaceae > Thermoactinomyces > Thermoactinomyces mirandus. Next base: position 900 of record NZ_JACEOL010000066.1, read on the forward strand.
TCTGCTTCTTCTGACCAATCTGAATCCCTGTCCTTGTATTTGTGCTCAAATTTGTGGATATTGGTTGAAGCTATTACAGAGTATGATTTCATTGAAAAGCTTGCAACAGGGAAAAAGCCCAAAAATCAATTTACCAGCCCTGAACGATCTCTTCCAGTTCCTTGGTTCTTCCACGGCTCATCAGTTCCTTGACCGCCTGCTCCGGATCTTTGTTTTCAAACAGTACCAGATAAAGCTGTTCGGCAATCGGCATCTCCACATGAAATTGCTGCTTCAGGTAATGAGCCGCCTTGGTTGTTTTTACTCCTTCCACTACCATTTGCATTTCTTCAAGAATCTCATTTAATTTTTTCCCCTGACTGAGCATATGGCCTGCCCGCCAATTCCGGCTGTGCTTACTGGTACAGGTTACGACAAGATCTCCGACCCCCGCCAGACCTGCAAACGTAATCGGTTCTGCTCCCATTGCTGAACCCAGACGGGCAATTTCCGCCAAACCGCGGGTGATGAGTGCCGCCCTTGCATTGTCTCCAAACTGCAGGCCGTCAGCCAAACCGGAGGCAAGAGCGATAATATTTTTGAGTGCCCCGCCCACCTCTACTCCAACCACATCCGGATTGGTATATACACGCAGATACCGGTTCATGAAAATCATCTGTATTTTTTCGGCAACTGTCTGTTGAGGCGAAGCTACCACAACAGTTGTCGGGCATTTTTTTATCACTTCTTCTGCATGACTGGGACCCGATAAAACGGTAATGCGATCCTGGAAAGGCGCTCCCAGCTCCTCGGTCAATACTTCGGACATGCGTTTCCACGTATTCAACTCAAAACCCTTGGCAGCATGGACAATCAGCGTCTTTGTTAATAGCAGCGGTTTCACCTGACGGGCCGTTTCTCTCACCGAATGGGAGGGTACGACAAAAACAACAACGTCGCACTCCGCCAGCGCTTCCGCCAGTGAAGAAGTGGCGGACAAAGTTTCAGGCAGATTAATTCCCGGCAAATATTTCTCATTGGTATGATGCTGACTGATTTCTTCTGCCTGGGATTCCCTGCGCGCCCACAACCTGACATCATGTCCATTTTCCACGAGAACCGTTGCCAAAACCGTTCCCCAACTCCCTGCACCAAGAACTGCAATTCGTTGTCTCATGCATCTTCTCCTTTGAAATGAATCTTTCTTTCTGTTCCATGTATTAAATTTGAAATATTTTGTTTATGACGCAAAATAGCCATAGCAGTAATGATCAACATAAGCCCGATCATCAGGCCTGAATAGTTCATGATCCACATGACAATGGGAATAAAGATGGTCAAGACAAGGGAACCCAATGAAACATAACGGGTAACCGCAATAAACAGGATGGCCAGAATCCCGGAAATGAGCGTTGCGCCAAAAAAACAGGAGGCTGCTACACCAACGGTAGTAGCAATCCCTTTCCCTCCACGAAAGCGAAGAAACACAGGCCAGTTATGGCCAACGACAGCGGCAATTCCACAAACAACCATCATAATATGGTCGCCGTGAGACATCCAATTTCCTATTCCTACAGACGCCACTCCCTTTAACGCATCCAGCACAAAAACTATGGCAGCAGGTCCTGTGCCAAGAACACGCAGGGTGTTGGTAGCACCCGCATTTCCGCTTCCATAGTTGCGGATGTCCACTCCTTTCAACCAACGTGTAAACAGGTAACTAAAACTGATTGATCCCAATAAATAGGATATTAAAATGGATATCCCCCAAATAAACAGCATTTCTTCAATCTCTCCCTGCTCGTGATTGATTAACTTTTTTCCTTAATTTAATCTTAAGAGGCGTACCGTGGAAAGGAAATGCCTGCCGCAGTTGATTTTCCAGATATCTGAGATAACTGAAATGGGCAATGTCCGGGTCATTGACAAATAACACCATCGTGGGTGGCTTAACAGCAACCTGTGTGATATATTGAACACGAAACCGTCTGCCTTTTTCCGACGGAGGTGGCGTTGTAACCATGGCATCCTGAATCACTTGATTCAGAACAGAAGTGGGGACGCGCATAGCATGTTGCTCTGCAACCTCTTCAACCTTTGGCAAAATTCTTTGAATCCGTTTGCCTGTTTTCGCTGACACAAACAGGATCGGCGCATAATGCATGAATTGAAATGAATCCCGAATCTTTTGCCGGAACTGGTCCATCGTTTTTTCATTCTTTTCGACAGCATCCCATTTGTTAACAATGAAAACAGCCGCTCTCCCGGCTTCATGTGCGTATCCCGCAATTCTCTTGTCCTGTTCGGCAATGCCACGCTCTCCATCAATGACAATCAGGCAGACATCCGAACGTTCAATGGCTCGCAACGCACGGATAACACTGTATTTTTCAACCGATTCATACACTTTTCCCCGTTTGCGGATCCCGGCGGTATCGATCAGCACAAAAGATTGCCCGTCATACTGGAACGGAGTGTCTACGGCATCACGGGTGGTTCCGGCTGTCGGACTGACAATGACCCGTTCTTCTCCCAAAATCGCATTCACTAACGAAGATTTTCCTACATTGGGCCGGCCGATCAATGAAACCCGAATCGTATCTTCATCATACTGCACATCAGTTTGCTCCGGAAATAGAGAAACAACGGCATCCAGCATATCCCCGGTTCCGGTTCCGTGAATCGAAGAGACGGGAATAACCTGCTCAAATCCCAATTGATAGAACTCATACGCGTTTTCTATATGTTTTACATCATCAATTTTGTTTACCATTAAAATGACCGGTTTATTTGACCGATACAGCCAATGTGCAATTTCCTCATCAGTTGGTGTTACTCCCTGCCGGCCATCCGTCACAAACAGGATAACATCCGCCTCATCGATCGCCAGCTCTGCTTGTTTACGAATATGTTCGATGATCTCATTTTTTTCTCCAAACTCGACTCCGCCTGTGTCAATCAGATGGAACTGGCGACCGTTCCACTCACAGGAAGAGTAAATCCGGTCACGTGTAATGCCCGGTTTATCTTCCACAATTGCAATCCGCTCACCAGCCAGTCGATTAAATATTGTGGACTTTCCCACATTCGGTCTTCCTACAATAGCAACAACAGGTAAACTCATATAAAATCCTCGCTTTTCAATTTGCCAATCGTTTATTATAACAAAATGCAGACAAATTTGCCCTACCGGTAAGTTTGCTCAATTTATAAGCCATACCTAATCTTAACGGTAAATATTTTTTTAGGCAACCACTGGCGCCCTGTTTTTAGCTTATTTTCAGTTATGACCAGTGCCGCTGCTTTTTTTCATCACCCTGATCCAAATCCATTTTTCAAGAAAATGCATGAACAGGATTCCGATCAACACAAGCCATAATGTATCCATAAATGCTTCCGACCCCAAGACAAAGGGATTAAGCCTTTCACGATAAAAAAACAGAATCCAGACATGCAATATCATTAAACACATTCCCGTGTACCAGATTCGTTCAGACAATCGGCCGGAAATCAGATAAGAAAGGAAAATCACTCCGCAAAACAGTACAAACTGAAACGGTCTATAAGTCCAGTCAGCATTTGCTTTCATCAATTCATGCAAAAAAAGAAATAATGTGCCCGTACAGAAAGAACGGCCGAATAAAGGAAAAATGGAATCGGCCGAAAGCTTATGCCCAAGACCGAAAAAGATGATCAAAAAACCAATCCAGGCCGGATGGACAAAAAACTGGCCGTTTACTTCCCACGGCCGGCACCAGCTGAGAGCAGACATCGTCAGCAAAACAAAAGTCAGGTTGGAATGGCTGGTCCTGAAATCTTCCTCCCAATCCGGAAACCATCCGCTCAAATATAAAATCAGCAAACTGAGTGAGCCGATTGGTTCTGCAATCTCCATGTCACCTTCTTCCCCTTTGTTTGTTTTAAAGTAGTTTCTGTAAAGTTTTTTTATTTAAGCATACAAAGACCAGCCAAGTTTTGGCTGGTCTTTGTACGAGGAAAATCTTCTTTATTTCAGATTGCGCAATTCGGGATAAACATCCCCCAAGGTTACATTTAAACCAGATGACTGCTGCTGTGACTGGTCACTTTCTTTTTCCTCCTTGCGCACTTCTTTCGGTTCAACTTCTTTCATGCTCAGGCTGATCCGCTTTTGCTCCGGAAGCATATCGAGCACTTTTACTTCAATTTCCTGACCTTCTTCCAATACATCAGAAGGGGTCGCTACATGACGATGGGAAATTTGGGAAACGTGAACCAGTCCTTCCACTCCGGGATAAACCTCTACAAACGCACCAAAAGATACCAGGCGTTTCACCGTACCTTTGATGACATCGCCCGTGCTGATGGCTTTTGCCACCTTCTCACACGGTCCTTCTTCTGTTTCCTTGATGCTCAGGCTGATTCTTTGCTCTTCAATATTTACTTTTAAAACTTTTACTTTTACGGTATCGCCTTCATTCAGCACATCAGCCGGATGTTCCACCCGGTGCCAGGCAATTTCAGATACATGAACAAGCCCGTCAACACCGCCAATGTCAACAAACGCACCAAAGTCGGTCAAACGTTGGATCGTTCCTTCCAACACCTGCCCTTCTTCAAGTTCCTGCAGGCGCTGTTTCCTTTTAAGTTCCTGTTCTTCTTCCAGGACCACTTTATGGGAGAGGATCAGTTTGTTTTTTTCAGGATCCATCTCAATTACTTTTAAAGTAAGTCCACGTCCCTTATATTCTGAAAAATCTTCTACGTAATGCAGTTCAACATGGGATGCGGGAATAAAGCCGCGAACTCCTACATCGACAACCAAACCGCCTTTGACGATATCATGAACGGTTGCTGTAAGAACTTCTCCTGTTTCAAATTTCTGCTGTAACTCAGCCCACGCCTTTTCAGCGTCAACCGCTTTTTTCGAAACAATCAACTTATCTTCATCTTCTTTGATGCGAAGCACCTTTACAGTTACTTCGTCCCCTTCTTTTAAAACATCAGAAACTTTATCCACATGCAGGCTGGATATTTCGGAAATCGGCAAAATCGCTTCGGATTTATATCCAGTATCCACAAGTGCCTGGTTGTTTTCCACCTTGACCACTTTTCCCTTCAGCACATCACCTACTTCAACACTTGCAACATTCGTCAATTCGGATTTCATCTCTTCAGCCATCAGCGAGCCCTCCTCATCATTGCCACGCAATCAAAACTTTTTTTATAAAAGAAAGATCAATTTGAAAAAGGAGAAAGTCTCACCTTTTCGCAGATCTTCATTCCCCTGTTTGTTCTTTTAAAGAACGTATTTCATTGACAACAAGTTCCGTTACTTGTTTGGCCGTAGCTGTTCCCACTTTTTCCTGCAAAAAAGGAGCAACATCAATGGGTGAACCAAAAACTATCCTTATTGGCCGAAACAGTCGAAATGACCCGCAGATTGCTACGGGTACAATAGGTGCTTTCCCTTTCAGGGCAATCAATGCGGCACCAAAATGAAATGGCCCCATTTCCCCGGTTTTTGAACGGGTTCCCTCGGGGAAAATACCCACCGTATGCCCATCTTTCAACAATTGAATCGCTTTTTTCAATGCTTGTCGATCCCCTGCTCCGCGCTTGACAGGGAATGCTCCCAAACGCTGAATCAAACTGCCCAGAACCGGAATGCGAAACAACTCCGCCTTGGCCATGAAATGAACTTTTCTTTCTATGGAGACTGCAAGAAGAGGGGGATCCAAATTACTGATATGATTGCAACACAAGACAACAGGACCTTTTTCGGGAATATGTTCTGTGCCTGTAGTTTTATAAAGAAAAAGCAACTTCATCAGGAATCTTGCAATTACACGAATGAAACGATATAACATATTTTACTCCTTATCGCCTAATTTGTTACGACAGAGGTGCAGAATCTTTTCGACAATTTCCGTAACTGAATGATGGGTCGAATCAATCAAAACAGCATCTTCTGCCTGTTTCAATGGAGCAATTTCACGCGTACAGTCATTTTCATCGCGTTTTTGCAGTTCAGCCTTTAATTGCTCCAGCTCAACCGCCATTCCCTTTGCTTTCATTTCCTTATACCGGCGCAATGCCCGCTCCTCAATGGAAGCAGTCAGGAAAATCTTAACATCAGCACAAGGAAGTACATTGGTTCCAATATCCCGGCCATCCATAACTACGCTTTGATGCTCAGCGATTTGCTGCTGTTTATTGACAAGCACTCGGCGAACTTTTGGCATCTTGGCAACCACTGAAGCAAGCGAAGTGATTTCCGGGGTGCGGATCTCATTTTTCAACAGGTGATCATTTATACAAATACCTTCGGGATGAAGCGAAATGTCAAGTGATTCTGCAAGCTGGGCGACCTCTTCTTCTTTCATTATATCAATACCACTGTTAAGCGCTTTCCATGCAATCGCCCGATACATGGCTCCCGTATCCACATAGGTAATTCCCAAACAGTCAGCAACCTTGCGCGCCACTGTACTTTTGCCTGCACCGGCAGGTCCATCAATTGCTACTAGAAACCTTCTCATCAGTCCATTATATCCTCCACAAACCGGGATAAAAAAAATAAAAGCAGGCGCAGCCTGCTCGATTGGAAATACTTTATTCGATTCCAAGTAAATTCCTCTCGACAAACTCAACGCATTCACATAACAACAAAAATAACATATGTATTTCCTTTTTAAGTTAAAACATGAAATTCGAGTAAAACAATGTCAAGATTTTAATAAAGGAAACCTGTATAAAGGATAACATAATTTTGTAACTGTTGCAATGAAAACAATTAAATGAGCCGATTGTATTATATCGGCTCATTTAAAAGTTTAAACAAAAATTTAAATTTGGTCCGCATCTGCCTTTTCAATCCGATCGATATACTCTTCCTCGCCATTATTGGCATTGATAAAAACCCGATACTGGTTTCCTTTGATGGAACCCAAAAATTCATAACACAATACCGGTTGGCCGGATTGATTATAGATGATGGCCAATCCGCTTTTTTGCACTTTAAGATGAGTGCTTAATTTTTTTCTTGCTTCCTCTCTGGTTAATTTTGGCTTTGTTTTGGACAAACGGAAATTGTTAAATACATATTCATCTGCCTGCAATCCCATGATTTCACCATTATCCAGAGCGACTTTTACCGCAAGAGTCTGCGGATAGATTGAAACTCCATTCTGGCGATGGACAAAGGTATAGGAGACAATGTTTGCCGTTTCATCATAGGCAATCGGTTCCATATTCTTATAACCGATTCGCTCCAAAAACCGGTCTGCTTCTTCCAGCGCCTGATTCAGACGCAACTGTTTTTTCTTGACGGGGCGGTCAAATACCATCCATACAATATGCCCGCCTTTAGCAGTAAGTTCTGTGTAAACTTCCGTATGATTGGCTCCGCTATAACGGACACTGATGGTCTCATAATCTCCGTTTTTGTTGAGTTCTGCCTTCATCCCCCTGGTTGACCCTTTTCCAAAGGCTCTGGCCACAATCTGTTTGGCCTCGTCCAGGGAAATTTTTGTACCGGAAATATTCCTGGCTCTCTCCCGTACTCTGACTTCCATATTGTTAACAGTTGGTCCCCAGTCCACTTCCGGAAATTCCTGCACTTTTTGGTTGACCATTTTAAATCCATCAATAATGGTATTGTCCATATTCTTGTCTTCGGTTGCTATTGCCAGTTCCACATCCATCCAGCGCAAGTTTTTGTCTAAAACCTTGTGCTGAACCGTTTGCATTTCATTGTTGATATTCTTGGACTGTTCATACAGCGTCTCAAGAGTTTTCCACTCTTTTTCGGTCAAAGGTTTTTTCTGAAAATCACGTACACCAACATCGTATGCAAAACGCCCCACTTTGGAAAGATATTTCTCTGCCTGGTCAAATGGAACAAGCGTCAGCGGCAGCTGGCCAATATCATTTTGCGCAGAATAGGCAAGCCGCCATACATTGGTCATAGAAGCGGCCATTTGTTTTGGTGAATTCAGGGCAAGTGATTTACCCAATTCAGCCTGCAGGCGCTCCAGGTGTTCGTTCAGATCGTGGAAGGCTCTCTGATACGAGTTTTCTGCTTTAATCAAGATGGCATTTTTGTCCTGATACTCTTGATATCCCCACACCGCAGCACCTACCAGCGCAACCATCGTAATTGGAAACAAGATGGCTGCCACTCTCTTATACATGGCATCACGTCTCCTTTATTCGCAGAAAATATGTTTTCCTATTTTCTTTTTTTGAGGCCGGGACCAGATCCATTTGGAGGTAGCAGTCGCCGGATTAAAGTAATAAATACATCCTTCTGCCGGATCCCAACCGTTGATCGCATCCATTACAGCTTTGCGGGCTGTTTCATCCGGAATCATCCATATCTGTCCATCAGACACAGCCGTAAATGCGCCAGGCTGAAATACGACACCAGAAACAGTATCCGGGAATTTTTCATTCTCAACCCGGTTCAAAATGACAGCGGCGATGGCTACCTGCCCCACATAAGGCTCGCCTCGTGATTCCCCATAAACTGCTTGACTCATCAGACGTATCTCATTTTCAGTAAATCCTTCGCTGCTTTTGCCGGTACTCACAGCCTGTGCCTTTCCTGTATCTCCCGAAACAGTGCAAAAAATGATCAAAAATATAAGAACAATCCCTATGGATCCAACTCTTTTCACTTGTTCTATCCCTCACTTCTCATTTCTTTGCATAGTTTGAGCGTACAATCGGCAAATTATGCAAAAAATACCGATAGCCGATGCTTGTGTCATCTATGTATAATCATTTTGGAGGCTGTTTTTTTTGCACAAGCTTGATAACCCGTGCGGATGATCTATACAGAGCAGGTTCAGCGGCAGAAAGGATTTGAAATGATGAACAAAAAAGTCATTGTCATAACAACCGGAGGAACCATTGAAATGTCTCAGGCCAATGAAGCAGAAGGGATCAGGATACAGGATCAGCACACATTGCAGAAAACCCTTCCATTGCTCAATCAATATGCCAATGTAGAAATGGAACATTTGTTCAATTTGCCAAGCCCGCATATCACACCTGCAGAAATGGCGCAAATAGCCAGACGGGTTGAAAAATATCTGGACAGGGAAGAAGTGAAGGGTGCCGTAATTACCCATGGTACCGATACACTTGAGGAAACTGCTTACTTCTTGGATCTGGTCCTTCCCAAAAACAAACCGGTCGTTGTTACGGGAGCAATGCGAAGCCATAATGAACTGGGCGCTGACGGACCATACAATCTGGTCAACGCAGTTCGGGTTGCCTCTCACAACAACGCTGACAGGAAGGGGACTCTTGTTGTATTTAATGATGAAATTCACTCAGCCAGAACAGTTACCAAAACACATTCCAGCAATATCGCCACCTTTCAGTCACCCGGATTGGGACCAATGGGGGTGATTACCAAAAAGAACGTTATTTTTTACAGGGAAGCCCTGTATGAAAAACAACTTCCCCTGAATACACCTTCCCATCAGGTTGCATTGATCAAAACAGCCGCCGGAATGGATGATTCCATTATTGAATGGGCCATTGCCCAAAAAATGGGAGGGATCGTTATCGAAGCTTTGGGTCAAGGAAATGTACCGCCAATGATGTTGCCAGGAATTCGGAAAGCGCTCGCTCAACGTATTCCCATTGTATTGGTTTCACGTTGTTTTAACGGAACCGTCCTGGATACATATGGCTATGAAGGAGGAGGAAAGCAGTTAAAAGAGATGGGGATCATATTCAGCAACGGAATCAACGGGCAAAAAGCCCGCATCAAGCTGATGCTTGCCCTGGAGATGACAACGGACCGTCAAAGGTTGGAAGCATATTTCCATATGTAAACAATCACTTCAAACTGCCTCTTTCCTGCAAAATTTGATCGTTAATTTCAATTTTAACTGCAATCATTTATATCATTTATTCTTTTCGATCAGGAAGACAACATTTGCGTGGATGCAGCGGAGCTCTCCCTGCCTAAACCCGGACTGTTTCATCCGTTTCCCTGGAATCGCGTTTTCCGATTTGTGACAGTTTGTGAATCTCGCTCGCTCTTTTTGTTTACCCGAACTATATCAAAAAACAAATACTCCCCTCTATTTGGGGAGTATTTCACTGGTCAATAAAATCGCAGGGAGGGAACAAAGTCTCTTTAACGAATCTTTACGGACCAGAGCATTCCACTTTTCTGGAAATCACCTGTTTAACGGATTTCCAGCTTGTTCTTTTTCTTCAAATCTTTTGCAATCAAACGACCATGATATCTGCCGTTTTCAATAAAAATCTTGGAAGAATCATGTCCGGCAGCTATCACTCCGGCCAAATACAATCCCGGGACTGTCGTTTCCATTGCTTCCGAACAGACCGGAGCTCCTGTATCTGACGAGATTTCTCCTCCCAATTGTTCAACAAAGGTAACATCTGGGCGGTAACCGGTCATGGCAAATACCGTATCAGCGGGAAGTATCATCTTTTCACCATCTTTTGGCTTGATGACTACCCCGTCAGGCAAAATCTCCACGACTTCCGATTCCCAATACATATCAATCCGTTTCTTTTCAATCGCGCTTTCAATTAACGGCCGGATCCAGGGCTTAACGCTCTGATCAAAAGCCTGCTTGCGATATACCATGGTAACCTTGGCTCCAGTCCGATACAAATCGAGAGCAACATCAATCGCAGAGTTTCCTCCTCCGATCACCACCGTTTCTTGATTGGCATGTGGATGGGAATCATAAAAATAATGATGGACATGCGGTAATTTTTCACCGGGAACTTGCATGAAATGAGGATTGTCGTAATAGCCAGTTGCCAGGATCACAGCTTTTGCGGGATATTGAAAATGATTTCCCCTTTTTTCCGTCTTAACGAGAAATCCTGCATCATCTTTGGCAATCTCAACCACTTTTTCGTACGTATGGATATTTAACTGATAATGCTTGACGACAGCACGGAAATAAGCCAACGCTTCGTTTCGGGTCGGTTTTTCATTGACCGATGTAAAAGGAATTCCACCGATTTCCAATTTGTCAGTTGAACTGAAAAAGATCATGTTTAAGGGAAAATGATAAACTGAATTCACGAGGCATCCTTTTTCGATAATGAATGGTTCAAATCCTTCCCGCTGAAGTTCAATTGCCACAGAAATACCACACGGTCCGGCACCGACGATTACTACATCTGACATAATATACCACCTCCATGGATGCAAAAGAAGAACACTCTTATTAGAGTGTTCTTCCAAACCAATGTTTATTATACTATACCCAACCGCGAAAACGGGATGCTTCCGCCATTTTTCTTACACCAACCATGTAAGCAGCCAAGCGCATGTCAACACTCCGGGACTGTGCGGTATGATAGACATTGTTAAACGCTTGCACCATGATCTCTTCTAATTTTTTCTCAACCTCTTCCTCCGTCCAGTAATATCCCTGGTTATTTTGTACCCACTCAAAATAAGAAACCGTAACACCACCGGAACTTGCCAATATGTCTGGAACCAGCAGGATGCCGCGCTCCTGGAGAATTTTGGTCGCTCCCAATGTTGTGGGGCCGTTTGCTGCTTCCACAACAATGTCAGCTTTAATGCGATGTGCATTCCCGGTTGTGATTTGATTTTGGACAGCCGCTGGCACTAAAATATCACAGTCGAGTTCCAACAATTCCTTGTTTGAAATCGTGTCTCTAAACAGTTTGGTAACGGTACCAAACGAATCTCGACGATCCAGCAAATAATCAATATCCAAACCATTCGGGTCGTAAAGTCCTCCATAAACATCGGAAATCCCGACAACCTTTGCACCAGAATCATGCATAAATTTGGCCAGGAAGCTGCCTGCATTTCCAAAGCCCTGGATCACGATCCGGGCATCTTTCAGATCAATATTCCGCTTTTTTGCCGCTTCCCGAATCATGATGGTAACCCCTTTGGCAGTAGCTGTTTCACGTCCACGTGAACCGCCAAGCACCAGAGGTTTGCCGGTAATAAATCCTGGTGAATCAAACTCACGGATACGACTGTACTCATCCATCATCCATGCCATGATTTGCGAATTGGTGTATACGTCCGGTGCCGGAATATCTTTCGTTGGCCCAACAATTTGACTGATAGCTCTTACATAGCCACGTGATAAGCCTTCAAGTTCACGAAATGACATATTACGAGGATCACAAATAATTCCGCCTTTACCTCCACCATAGGGAAGATCTACAATACCTGTCTTCAGACTCATCCAAATTGACAACGCTTTCACTTCGGATTCAGTAACATCGGGATGGAAACGGACTCCTCCCTTTGTTGGACCAACTGCATCATTATGTTGGGCACGATAGCCCGTAAACACCTTGACCGATCCATCATCCATTCTCACAGGAATACGGACCGTAAATACCCGCAATGGTTCTTTGAGCAATTCATAAACAGCATCCGGATAACCCAATTTTTTCAGTGCCTCTTTAATAACAATTTGAGTAGAAACCAGAATGTCCAGATTTTCCTTTTCATCGGGTTGATTACCTGATTCAACTGACTGTTGTTCCATCCTGACCACCTCAGAAAAATTACTGCTTGATTCATTTTAAACATTACCAAGTATACAATAAACAGCAATAGAACTAAACGAAGATAACCAAAACGGAAAGGAACGAATAAAATGTCCCAAATACAAACCATTCTTTACGTCTTTGCCCACCCGGATGATGAAACATTCAGCTGTGGCGGTACAATTTGTCATTTCCACCAATTGGGAATGAAACAGACCCTGTTTTGTGCAACACATGGAGAAGCCGGAAAAACGGGGAATCCTCAGTTATACACACAGAATGAGTTAGGCAATGTACGGCTGCAAGAATTGCAAAATGCCCTTTCTATCCTGGGAATGGACAGACTTATCATCAGGAACTGGGGTGACGGTCGCTTGTCTGAACAACCTTTTTTGTCCATCGTCAATGAATTGCATTCCGTAATGGAAGAGATTCGTCCTGACCGGGTTATCACCTTCCCGCCATCTGGAATATCGGGTCACCCTGATCACAAGGTCATCCAAAAAGCAACAATCGCAGCAATACAGAAAATTTCATTCCCCATCAAACTTTACTATATTGTCATCCCGGAATCAATTGCCCATTTGTCCTCTGTTCCCGTTTTATTTACACCGGATGAATACGTATCCGAAAAAATTGATGTTACCCCTTACCATAAAAAAATCATTCAAGCACTTTCAGCCCACAAAAACCAACACCTTTCCGTGGAAAAGATTTTTTCGGGAATTTTTGTCCGGCTGCACGGATCGACTGCGTAAACATGAATATTTTCAACTGGCAATGAAAAAACATTCATAGTGCAAAGCGCACCCGGTTTGGGTGCGCATCTATATTTATCCAAAATAATGGGATAATTGTTGAACAGCATTTTGCTCAAAAATCACTTTGCCATACTCATGCAAGAAAGGAATCGTATTTGTGGACATCTCCCCAAATTCGGACAGAATGGCCACCAACGCTTTCAACAGGTCCGGCTTGAATTCCTGCTCAAAAATCAGATAGTAACACCCACGATAGGCGTAAACCTGTCCCCCCTGCGTGAGATGTTCAATGTGACGGGCGGCCTGCACCAAAAATTCAAAGTCATGAAAGCAAAAAACTATATCCTTGGTTTCTTCAAGGGTGACTTCCAGTTCATAGACGTCAGGTTCATGGTCAAATTCATCAAGCGGTTCTTTGGGAGCCTGACCACGGGTGACAACAACAACCATCCCTTGTGCAGGCAGTGCAAAGACTTCCACAGCCACTGGTCCGACTACTTCAAATCCCAATTCCTGATAGGCATGTTCCATCATGTCATTAAACAATTCATGTACTTTAGGGATATCCCGCCAGATATCCTCTTTTTCGATCCCGCGATCCGCAAGATCATCCAAAGTGAGGAAAAAGCGGATTTTATCTCCCCCAAGACGTTCGACACGCATGGCCTACCCTCCCTCGCTGGAGACCTTTCCATATACCATATGTTAAAAAAAGGCATCATGTTACGCAGTCAAGTCTCCTTTTTCTATAATCATAATTCACATGCCAAGATTAGGCATATAAAACTAATTAAATCATCTTTAAACAAACTGTCAAGGTTTTATTTCCCTTTTTTTCTACAACTCATGTTTTAATTTGCAAAAACGCAGATAACACCCAAGGATAAAATCGACAAGACTATGGGCAATAATAACAGGAGCCAGATCCTGACAGGATTCTGCCAGAAATCCCAACCCGATACTGATAAAAAAAACAACCGTCACCAGTAACCATTTGCGCAGATAACGCGTATGCAAAAGTACAAACAAAACGCTGGTTACCCAAATGCCAAGCCACTCCTGCAAGACTCCCCGAAACAGGATTTCCTCAGAAGTAGCTGCCAAAAATGAAATAACAAGAATATGCACAAGTGAACGGTCTTTGAACAACAGACGGTTAATTCCCCCGTCATCCATCCAGCTTTGCGGAAACCATTTGATCAGCACAGCTTCAACCAGAAGAATAAGGGCTGCCGCCCCCAATCCCAGAATCCACATGGATCCGGAATCAAACGAGAAGTAATTTTTTTGAAGTTTTCCCTGCCACCACAAAACAGGCACACCAACTGTCAAAATCAGGAACTGGGTAATGTAAAAGCTGTATAAAACCTGCCTGGATGAATAAAGATGCTCTGATGTCATAAACGGATACCCCTTATTTCAATGTTGGATTGCTTCTTGCAATTCTAAACAATTCGTTCTAAAATGGTCATTGGTGAAAGGCATATCATATAGGTATTCAGACATGGAAGGAGACTAGGACTTATGCGTACTTGGGTAGACAAAGATACTTGTATTGCTTGTGGAGCATGCGGAGCAACAGCTCCTGATGTTTATGATTATGATGAAGACGGTATCGCATATGTAATTATTGATGATAACACAGGAAGCGCAGATGTTCCAGAGGAACTTATGGATGATGTCCGGGATGCACAAGAAGGTTGCCCAACAGATTCAATCAAAGTGGAAGAGTAATGAAAAAACAAGCTGCCCATCTGTTTGGGTGGCTTCTTTATTCAGACGGACCTGTGGGATATTTTCATTTTTCCGATTCTCTTCCGGCCTGAATGCCTTATGCATTGCTGTTATGTAAAAATTTCTGCAATCTGTTTCTATTTGCGCATCCGGTAAAAACAGACTACAATGTTGGTTAGGTTATACATATCCAAAGGAGGTACAACGATGTCCAAGCCATTGATCGTTGACGCGTTTATCGAAATTCCGACCGGAAGCCAAAACAAATACGAATATGACAAGGAAAAAGGTGTTTTCCGGCTTGACCGTGTTCTATATTCGCCAATGCATTATCCAACCGATTATGGCTATCTTGAAAATACATTGGCTGAAGATGGAGACCCGTTGGACATTTTAGTCCTTACAACTTTCCCCACCTTCCCGGGATGCGTGATCTCCAGTCGGATTATCGGCGTATTGCTGATGTCCGATGACAAAGGGCAAGATGAAAAATTACTTGCTGTCCCGGCCGATGATCCCCGGTTTAACGAGGTAAATTGCCTGGAGGATATTGCCCCTCACAAGTTGAAAGAAATTGAACACTTCTTCCAGGTATACAAAGACCTCGAAAATAAAGAAACGAATATTATGGGCTGGAAAGACGCAGAATTTGCTGCCGGCCTGTACGAAGAATGCAAAAAACGTTACCAGGAAAACAGATAATAACAGCACCGCCATCTGTTGAGCTTTTTTGCCAAAGTGCAAGAAGACGATTTTTTCTGCAATCCGGGCTATCCTGAAAATATTGGGATAGCTCTTTTTGTTTTTAAATTGCCATTTCGCCCTATCTGTTATATGATATTTATAACAGATAAAACAAAGTAGTGAAGGGAGTGAGAATGTGTATATTCACCTTGATTTTGAATCAGATACGCCGATCTATAAGCAATTAATGCATCAAATTATCGCCGGAATTGCCAAACAGGAACTGAAACCGGGTGAAAGCCTCCCCTCCGTTAGAACGATGGCAGCGGATATTGGCATAAACCTCCATACTGTCAATAAAACCTATCATCAGTTGAAGGAAAAAGGATTTATTCTAATCCACAGGCAAAAAGGAGTTGTTATCAATCCTGATGGGACTCCCAAAGCTGATGAGATCTATATGTTGCAACTGAAAAATGCACTTTATCCCTTGGTTGCCGAATCAGTCTGCCGTGGAGTGAAAGAAGAAGAATTCAGGCAACTGTGTATCTCTCTCTTTCAAGAATTTACACAAAGAAAGGATAGAAGCAAATGAACATGGATATTCTTCTGATCAGCATCATCATGCTTCCCATTTTTATTCCTTTTGTCTTTATTCCGTACTGGACAAGAAAGACAGAAAGCTTTGGTGTCTTTATTCCGGAAGCAGTCTATGACAAGCCGGAACTGAAAAAATTGCGGAGCCAATATGCATGGAGCATGGCGATGATCAGTGCGGTCACACTCGCTGTTTTTCTGGCGACTTCAGCCCAATCCGCCGGTCAGGCAGAACTCCTCAGCCAATTGTTTGCTTATCTCATCCTTGCTTATATCATCGTTAGCTTTCTCATCTATTTATTTTTCCATCGTAAAATGAAAAAATTGAAAAAGCACGCTGGCTGGACAGAAAAGAAACAGCAAATGGTTATCATTGATACGGGGTTTCGCCATAAAAAACTGACCTATTCCAATTTATGGTTTATGGTGCCATTTGCCATTGCGATCGGAACCATGCTGTTTCTGTTAAACTCTTATGATCAGATTCCTCAAACAATCCCAATGCAATATGATTTTTCCGGGGAAGTAACCCATTATACAGAAAAATCATACCGTACTGTGCTGATTTTCCCGATTTTGCAAGTTTATCTGACATTGCTGTTTTTGTTTATCAATACAATTATTGCAAAAGCCAAACAGCAAGTAAGTGCAGAAAACCCGGAACGGTCCGTCAGGCAGAATATCATTTTTCGGCGCAGATGGTCAGCATTTACTATTCTTTCCGGTACGGCGATTGTTTCCATCTTTCTGTTTACAGCACTTTCCATGGTTTATCCGATCAATCCAACCCTTTTAATGCTTATTCCCGTTGTAGTGGCGATCGGGATTGTATTTGGGGCAATCCTGCTGTCTTTGTTCACCGGACAAGGAGGAAGCCGCCTGAAATTCAGTGAAGGCAAAAATGGAGAAACGATTAGCCGGGATGATGACCAATGCTGGAAATTGGGACAATTCTATTTCAATAAAAACGATCCCTCCGTATTTGTCGAAAAGCGGTTTGGAATTGGCTGGACCAATAATTGGGCTCATCCGTTATCCTGGTTTTTTCTGATCCTGATCCTGGGACTTGCAATCGGACTACCTCTTCTGCTTTTATAACAGACATCGCCTGAAGCAAGGAAAAAAGCCGTGCAGATATGTTTTCTGTTTTCTGCACGGCTTTTTTAACATTTTATGCAAACTGGGCAACCAATTTATTAAAATCTTGTTCAGAAATCATAATGTCTTGTTTAGCCAACGGCTCTTCTTTAAACCCTTTAATCATTTCTTCATAAGAAGGTTGTTCTTTATTTTGATATATCAATCCTGTAACTAGCGCATTATTTTCCATTAATTTTTGCATAGCCATGTGGCGATTGGATGGATCATACTCAGAATCTTCATCAAGATTTACCAGATGTTCCTTGAAAAAGTCATAGGTATTCATTTTATTATAGGTTACGCAGGGGCTGAAAACATTGATCAGGGAAAATCCTTTATGCTTGATTCCCGCTTCAATTAGACCGGTCAGTTGTTTAAGGTCGCTGGAAAAGGCTTGCGCAACAAAACCGGCTCCAGCCGTTAACGCCATTTCCATTGGGTGAATCGGGGACTCAATGGAACCATAAGGCGTACTTTTTGTTATAAAGCCTTTTTGACTTCGCGGAGAAGTCTGTCCTTTCGTTAAGCCATAAACCTGGTTATCCATTACGATATAGGTGATATCCACATTCCGGCGAATGGCATGAATAGTATGCGCCATTCCAATTGCAAATCCGTCTCCGTCACCACCAGCCGCAACAACAGTCAAATCCCGGTTTGCCAACTTTAACCCTTGTGCAATCGGCAATGAGCGTCCATGCACACCATGGAACCCGTATGCGTTAAAATATCCTGAAATCCGTCCGGAACAACCGATCCCGGATACAATCGCTACTTCATGCGGTTCTAATCCTGCATTGGCAAAAGCACGCTGCATGGCGGCCAACACGGAATAATCGCCACAACCGGGACACCAGTTGGGTTTTATTTTATTGCGAAAATCTTTAAATGTGGCCATGAACCAACAGCTCCTTACATTGATTATAGATTTCGGAAGGCACAAATGGATTTCCGTCGTATTTCCCGTAATGAACAAGCTTTTCAGCCATTCCTGCATTCATTTTAATGAGACTGGCTAATTGTCCGGTTGCATTGTTCTCCACAACCAGTACCTTTCTGGCTTTTTCCATTTGATTTTTGACAATTTCTGTCGGGAACGGCATAATTTGGCGAATGTGTGCATGATTGATTTTTATTCCTTCTGCTTCCGAACGTTCTTTTGCCTCCTGAATAGTACCGCGAGTAGAGCCAAAACCGATAATGAGCAAATCCGCATCTTCATGCGGGGCATCCAGATATACCGGATTTTCAAAGTCAATTCCGTTTTTCATTTTGGCCAAACGTTTATCCATCATTTTTTTACGGTTAACCGGATTTTCAAACGGCCGTCCGGTGGGATGGTGTTCAATGCCTGTTACATGGTGCAGGCCGCCTTTTTGGCCTGGCAAAGAGCGGCGAGAAACTCCATCCTCTGTAATCTCATAACGCTGAAACAATTCAGGATATTCCAGATCCGGCAAATCTTCATCCCAGGAAACCAGTTTTCCGCGCCTGATTTCAATCCGATTATAATCCAGAGGTTCTACCGTTTGTTTTCCTAATGACAAGGCAAGGTCAGACAAGATAATGACAGGACATTGGTACTGCTCTGCAAGATTAAAAGCCTGTATGGTATCATAGAAACATTCTTCAGCTGTACTGGGAGCAATTACAATCTTCGGAATTTCACCATGAGTGCTGTAAAGCATAGCCATTAAGTCACTTTGTTCCTGTTTGGTAGGAAGACCCGTACTAGGACCTCCACGCTGGGTATTAACGATGACAGCAGGTGTTTCTGTCATTCCAGCCAAACCGATCGCTTCTGTCATCAAAGATATTCCGGGACCTGATGAAGCGGTAAGCGCACGTACTCCGCCATAGTTTGCACCGATCACCATCGTAATCGCCGCAAGTTCATCCTCAGTTTGGACTACGGTGCCGCCAAACTTTGGCAGTGTTTTTATTAAATATTCCATGATCTCTGAAGAAGGCGTAATCGGGTAAGCGGCCATCAAACGGGCGCCTGCTGCCACAGCTCCCAATGCAATGGCATCATTTCCGATCATATATAGGCGCTTTTGCCCATCGGAAGACTCCAGACGAAATTTGGTAATCATGTCGCCAATTTCGTTTTCTACATATTCAATGCCTTTAGAGATTGCTTTCATGTTCCTGTCAACCACTTTTTGCCCTTTTTTGGCAAAACGCTCTTCAATCACTTCTTTAAAAGCATCTACCGGAACGCCCAACAAGGCAATGGAAGCACCGACGGCCACCATGTTTTTCATTTGGGACATTCCTACTTCCTCGGCAATTTTGGTAAATGGAACAGCGAGAAGTTGTGCATTTACTCCTTCCGGAACGATTGGATTAAACTTGGCATCAGCCAAAATAACTCCACCATCAATCAACTCATGAGCATTCAGGTCTATTGTTTCCTGGTCAAATGCGACAAGTATATCCAGCTCGTCGGAAATGGAGCGGATTGGGTTTATGCTGATCCGAATCTTGGTATTGGAGTGACCACCCTTAATTCGTGAAGAAAAGTGTCTGTAACCATATAAATAATACCCTTTACGATTCAAAGCCGTTGACAGAATCTCTCCAGCACTGTCAATACCTTCCCCTTGCTGTCCGCCCACTTTCCACGAAAGCTGCTTAACCATGAACTCATCTCCTTTAATACTGCCACACACTACACAATATTAAGTAACTATAAATTATATCAACTCTTCACAAATAAAGGACAAGTCTTGCATTGTGAGGAGTGATAGCATTTTCATGTACTAATTCTAGACCTGTATTGCTTAAAAAGCAACCACTTTATGTTCTCTATCTTTTCAATTTTTCTTTTTTTCGATGCAAAAAAACCCCTGATTATATACAAGTTCTTTTTTACTAATCTTTTTTCCATTTTATGATGGCAAATGTTTTAAATAAAATTCAAAACCGTTATCCCAAGCCCATTTTTTCACCATTGATTCAGGATAATGTTGCAGGAGGGCATTCTTCAAATGATAAATCTCTTTATAATTTCGCAGATTTTTGATCTTGTTTTCGATCCCGTCAAAATCAGATCCAAAACAGAGGTGATTTTCCCCTCCCAGACTGCACACGTGTTCAATATGGCGAAGGATGTGATCAACCGTCGCCTTATGGGAAGGTTGACAGACAAAAGAAGGAACAAAGGTGATGCCAATCAGTCCCTGTTTGTTGATAATGGCCCGGATCTGTTCATCATCCAGGTTCCGTTTGTGGGGGGTGATGCTGAGACAATTGGAATGGGACGCGAGAATGGGCAGGTTTGTCCCGATCACTTCCCAGAATCCCCTCACTGAAAGATGGGAAACATCTAAAATTATACCAAGCCTTTCCATTTCTGCGATTAATTTTTTCCCAAACAGCGTCAGGCCACCATTCCGATCTTCTTCAATCCCATCCGCCGCTTCATTGGCATAATTCCAGGTTAGCCCCAATTGCCGGACTCCCAATCGAAAAAAAAGGCGCAGATTCTCCAGTTCGCCTTGCAGCGCATCTGCCCCTTCCATTGTAAGTATTGCTCCCATTCGGTTTTGGGAGCATTTTTTCAATTGACTCTTTGTATCAACCAGATGAACCTGCTTTCTTTGCTGAATAATCTGCTCATAAAACAAATCAGCTTGTTTTAACGCAACCGACAGCCGCTCTGCCCTGGGAACGGATTCAGGAACCCAAATGGCAAATACCTGCAGCGCTACCGCTGCTTCCCGCAATTTATGATAGGAACTGTCCAGTTTGGAATTGGCATCATAAAACAGATGTTCAGACAGGTTTTCCCACATTTTGCTTAACACATCACAATGTTCATCAAGCCATTGCATCCGATTCATCCTTCCATTTAAAAAAACCTGTCTATATAAATAAACAGGTTTTTTTGAATATATTGACCAAATTACCTAACGAGGTTCCACGATTAATTTGATCGCGGTCCGTTCTTCACCATCGATCATAATATCTGTAAAGGCAGGAATACAGATTAAATCAATTCCACTTGGCGCCACGAATCCTCGTGCAATCGCAACTGCTTTTACAGCTTGATTCAGCGCGCCTGCGCCAATCGCTTGCATTTCTGCTTGACCACGTTCACGCAAGACCCCGGCGAGTGCACCAGCAACAGAGTTCGGATTAGATTTTGCTGAAACTTTTAATACTTCCATGAAGGTACCTCCTCGATGGTTGGAGTGAGTCCACTAATATCCTATTCGACTCGCAAGTAAAAATTCCTTCCAATTTACATAGATAGGGGTAAAAAATCATAAATAAATTTATTTTATATCAACCGATAAGCGGATGTTCTTCATCAATGCGAATTCTGGTTAATTTCGTGGTTTTCTTGGTCTGCTTGTCCAAATCAATCAATACGGCATTAAATTGTTCTCTACCTTTGGCAACTGAAAAACGTATTGGCATTTGTGTAATAAAACGCTTGACCACTGCACTTTTTTCCATTCCGATAACGCTGTCATACGGGCCGACCATGCCTACATCCGTCAGGTAACCTGTTCCCTTTGGCAAAATCCGCTCATCGGCGGTCTGAACATGGGTATGGGTTCCAATGATCGCTGATACACTTCCATCCAGGAAATATGCCAACGCCTGTTTCTCTGAAGTGGTTTCCGCATGAAAATCAACCAATATATAAGGAGATCCTGGAATTTGTTCCAAAATCTCATTCATTTTGCGAAAAGGACAATCCAAAGTTCCCATGTACGTTCTCCCCATCAGGTTGACCACGGCCAGTTTTCCGCTTTGCAGATTCAACAGGGTATATCCTTTTCCTGGTGTGCCAGCCGGAAAATTGGCCGGACGGATCAAGTTGGGTTCCTCATCGATAAAGTCAAAAATCTCAGACTGTGCCCAAGCATGATTTCCCAGTGTAATGCATTGAATTCCCAAATCCATCAGTTCCCGTACAACTTCCCGCTGAACCCCCCGGCCATTGCTTGCTGCATTCTCACCATTGGCCACAATCGCATCCGGGGAAAACATTTGATTCAATTTTGGCAGATAAGTTGCAACCGCTTTACGGCCTACTTGTCCTACGATATCACCAATCATTAAAATTCTCATAAAATTGTATATCCTCCAACTCCATGCTTATTGCTAGAAAAAATAAAGCGGCCGCAAGGCCACTTTATTTCGCATATTCAACCGATCTTGTTTCCCGGATCACCGTTACCTTGATGTGACCGGGATAATCCAGTTGACTTTCAATCTGTTTCGTGATTTCCCGTGACAAGCGAACGGCCTCTGCATCATCCACTTCATCCGGTTTCACGATAATCCGACACTCACGTCCAGCCTGGATTGCATACGATTTTTCCACCCCATCAAACGAATCGCAAATCTCTTCCAATTTCTCCAGGCGCTTGATATATGCTTCCAAAGTTTCACGTCGAGCGCCTGGACGCGCTGCTGACAATGCATCTGCTGCCCTTACCAATACGGCGATAACACTCGTTGCTTCACAATCTCCATGATGGGAAGCAATGCTGTTAATCACAACTGGGTGTTCCTTGTATTTTTTGGCCAATTCAACACCAATATCCACATGGGAACCCTCTATTTCGTGATCGATCGCTTTTCCGATGTCATGAAGCAAGCCGGCCCGTTTAGCCAAATGGATATCTTCTCCCAGTTCCGCTGCAAGCAATCCTGCGAGATGAGCCACCTCCATGGAATGCTTCAATACATTCTGCCCATAACTGGTGCGGAATTTTAACCGGCCAATAATTTTTATCAGGTCCGGATGCAACCCGTGAACTCCTGTTTCAAAGGTTGCCAGCTCACCATATTCACGGATGCGTTCATCCACATCCCGACGCGACTTTTCAATCATTTCCTCAATCCTTGCCGGATGAATTCTTCCATCTGCGACCAGCTTTTCCAAAGCAACACGAGCCACTTCCCGACGTATTGGATCAAAACCAGATAAAATCACCGCTTCAGGTGTATCATCAATGATGAGGTCTATTCCTGTCAACGTTTCAAGTGTCCGGATATTCCGACCTTCCCGGCCAATGATGCGACCTTTCATTTCATCATTCGGCAAATTTACCACGGATACGGTCGTTTCGGCGACGTGATCCGCTGCACAACGTTGAATAGCTAAAGACAGAATTTTTCTCGCACGCCGATCGCCCTCTTCAATCGCTTGCTGTTCCATCTCCTTCATGATTTGGGCAGTCTCGTGCTTCATTTCATTTTCAACTTTAGCCAGTATCAACTGACGTGCTTCTTCTGTTGTAAGTCCAGAAATCCGTTCCATTTCTTTGGTTTGGTCCTGGTATAGCTGATCGATATCCCGTTGGCGTTGCTCAATGTATTTCTCGCGTTTTGCCAACTCTTCCTCGCGGGATTCCACATTAAACTGTTTCCGTTCCAAAGTTTCCTCTTTCTGGTTTAAGCGACGTTCAATCCATTGCAATTCATTCCTCTGTTCGCGGATCTCCTTTTCCGCTTCAGTACGCAATCGATGTGCTTCATCCCTGGCTTCAAAGATTTTTTCCTTCTTGATCGCTTCAGCTTCTTTGCTTCCTTTTTCCAAAATTTCAGCTGCTGCTTTCTCTGCACTGCCAATCCGGGCTTCTGCTGTAATTTTGCGAATCCAGTAACCTGCACCGATTCCGATGCTGAGAGAGGCAAACATCAGAATGATGTCATATCCATCAAACACCATCGTTCATCGCTCACCTCCTCTTTTTCTATTTACAAAATAAGACCGATGAACTCGGTCTTCTCGTCCTCATCATGTTTTGCTATACCAGGTTCAAGGCTGGAAAACCAGCGAACATTTTTCAAATCCTTTAGGTTATCAATTCCAAACTTACGTTCATCAGAAGGTATCTTTCAACCATAAAAAGGCAAAGATACACTTAAATTGTATTATTTATAAAGTATTATTGTCAAGATTACGGCTAAGTTCCACTTCTGACTTTCCGGAAGCCAGTCGCACAAAGTAGGCACAATCAGCGGACTCCGTCAAATGCGTATTGTGCGTGACAAGGATAATTTGCCTGCCAAATATTTCCCCCACGGATTTCAAAAACTCAACCATGGGGACAATATAATCTTCACTTACATGTTTTCCGGGTTCATCCAGGATAATTGGCCCTTGTATACGGGGTTTTATGGTTTCCATCAAGGCAATCCGGAGCGCCAGTGACACAATATCCACCACTCCGCCACCACGGGCGTCCTGAGGACGGTTTTTCACTTCCTGACCTTCCCATTCCGACACGACATAAAACTCGGCTGTCGGATTCCCTCCGTGATCCGACAACTCAATTTCAAACCGGATCGATGAGCCGAACACATATTTCAAGGCATTGGTTACCAATGTTTCAAGTTGCTGCTTTGCCTGCTTCCGTGCATGATCCACAGACAATTGGAACAACAGTCGAACCCGGTCCAAAAGTTCCCTTGTTTCTTCACAGGACTTCAATCTATCCACCGTATCATGCAACTGATTGAGATGGATTTCCTTTTCCGCCTTGCGCCTGACCAATTCGGTCCTGGCTTCATTCAAGGCTTTCCTTAATTCATCTATTGATGATTCCGGTTTCATCTCACCTTCTCAACTCCTGCGGCAAATAACTCCACGCTCTTTCCAGTCCCTCTTCTATTTCCTTTTGCAGCCGCTCAATCTCGGCCTGCAAGTCTTCCGGTTCCACACCCAATTCCCTGACTTCCTTCAGAATGTCTTCCTCCTGCTTCTCCAAATCTTCCAGCCGCGCTTTGGCAATGGCGTAATCGTTTTTAGCTTTTTCAATTTGCGATTTAATCTGCTTGATCTTCTCTTCCAGCTG
Source organism: Thermoactinomyces mirandus (assembly GCF_013868055.1). GTDB lineage: Bacteria > Bacillota > Bacilli > Thermoactinomycetales > Thermoactinomycetaceae > Thermoactinomyces > Thermoactinomyces mirandus. The sequence goes on from NZ_JACEOL010000066.1 coordinate 26,152, forward strand.
CTGCACGGAACATTCCTCCTTGATATTCTTCCATGATGTGTTCCAACACCGAATGACTGATCGGCATCCCGCATGTCGGACATTTGCCCCTTTGCTTTAACAGATGATACAATTCCTTGGCATATCGGTAAATTTCCTGCTCTCTCTCTTTGATAAAGTTTCTTCCTGTCTCGATTCGCCTCGTTTTGTCAAGCAGCATTGTTTGCAGGCTGACCAGTTTCTGCATGCAGGATACCTTCTCCGTAAGTTTCGGCACAATTTCCTCCAGAACCTTTAATGTTTGCTGGCTTTTCTTTTCAATTCCACGCCAGTTGTTCAAAGCCCTGATATTTTGTTCCCTTCTGCGCACCAAAGGTTGAATTACCCTCAGACGGTCCGCTTTTTCCTCAATCCGTTCATATTCTTCTACTGCTTCAGGAACCTGTTTTAACCTGACCAACACTTGATAAAGCTGGGTAATCTTGTTTTTGTTGATCCTCCACTGTTTTTTCAGCTGTATGAATTGCAGCAGTCGATTCTTGTTTTCCACCAGGGCAGCCAGGCTTTTTTCAGCTTCGGGAAGATGCCTGCACCTTTTGACAAGATCCTGTTTAAGCTGTTTTTCCTGCTGAAGCTGCTGCCATCGATCGCGAAAACGTTCAAATTGGTGAAGGAGGGTTTTTTTGTACTCCAGATGCAATACTTCCTGTTCCGATTGCGGCAAATGCTCAAACGAGGCAATCTTCTCCAAAAGCAATTTTTTTTCCCGGCAAATCTTCTCCAGGTATTTCAGCACTTTTTTCAGATGTTCTTTGAGTTGCTCTTTTTGTTGCACTTCATGAAATGCCTGTTCAGCAATGAGATAACTGGTTTCCAATTCCTCGAGGTTATCATATGGTTTCAGTTTTCCTTCCAATTTTGCCCTTTCTTTTTCCAGCTGTTTTATTTCTCCGCCAAGGGCAAGCCGGTCACTGCTCGTTTTCTTTAAAGCATTGTCAATCAGATGTGCACCACTGATCCGACCAATGGTCTTGGCCTTATTCTGATTTGATTCAAAAAGCAAAAAGGGGCTTTCCAACTGGGACCCGAAATGCAAAATCAATTCTTTTTGGTCCAGCCGAACCGGAACAATCTGATGCAGTCTTGTGATTTCTTCAGGAACTGTATTGCCGAACCCTTCAAAAATCTGTTCATTTCCGTCCGCTGTACGAAGAACATACCGGTTGACTGAACTGCTGCGAATTCGCGTAACTTCCGTACCATCATTCAAAATCAGGCAAACTCTGCACTCCCTGGTCCCCGTACGGATAAAATCGGTTCCGCGCGGAATATTAAACAGAACCCACTTCAAGGCGCGCAAAATTGCACTTTTCCCACTGTCGGAGGGACCGACAAAAACATTCAGCCCATCCGTCAACTCAATTTCTGTATGTTTATGAGACTGAAAGTTGTCAATCACCAGTTTCTTAAAGCCATTCAATGTATGCTCTCCTCTCCCGCCTCTTGTTCAACAGCAATTCTTCTCAACGCCTCAAGCGTCACTTTTTCCTCGATTTGATGTAATTGGGCAATTTCATTGATAATGTCCCTGATATTCATCGTTTGAAAATTTGTTGATGAATCGACGATTTGTACGAATTCAGCCAGCTTTTCCTGTCGAAACGCTTCCTGTTCAATATAAGAGCGATCCAGAATTTCCTCTCCCGGTTTTGCACATTGAAGGGGAATCAACCGGACATCAATTCCGTCTTTGGAGAGTTCGAGCAAAGCAACCTGAGGCATTCTTTTTATTTCTGACCGATGGTTATTAATACGCGCCAACGCTCCCGGATTTACAATATATTTCCCATTTCGATACTGTAACGGGAAACCGGCATGATAGTGCCCCGTCAGCAAAATATCCACAGAGTCGCACCAGACATCATACACTACGGTATGTGGCACACTGTCCGAAAAAGCGCGATCTACCAACATTCCATGAACCATATGTATGCAATAGTCCGCATTGCTCTCATTTTGTACACAATAATCCATCTGGGGATCTCTCTTATCCAAATCATAATGGAACGGCTGCCCGCTTATTTGCACAGTCACTCCATCCTTTTCCCATTTGATACGCTCTCCTTCATGAATCAGGCGGATCGCTCCAAACGCGTCCAGAAGCCCCAGCATGGTCCGATCGATGGTTGCAGGATTGTGTCCATATATATCATGATTTCCGGCAATACCGAGTAAAGGAACAGGCAGGTTCCGAAAAATCCGGGCAAACTTCCTTACAATCGCCGGCGAGAGATTGGGCCGGTCAAACAAGTCTCCTCCGTGCAATACCAGGTCTACTTCCTCACTTCTTGCGATCCCGATCACTTCTTCAATTTTTTCCCGGATCGCCTTTTCAAAATCATCGGTACGGCTTCGTGGAGACGTTCCACGGATGTGCGTATCCGTCATATACAGTATTTTCATTGCTCATTCATTCCCCTTTTCTTCCTCATAACGAATCCGAAAAAGATGCAACACCTCATAAACAATGGACATGGAATAACCTTGCCGCACCAGATAGTTTCCCAACCGCCGCTCAATTTTGGGCCACGGCTCGCCACATATACGAGAATAGCGCCTTTCAGCAATTGATATTGCCAACCGGCGCTGCTCGTCATCATCCATATCTGCCAATATCCCATCGACAATCAATAGAGCAATTCCTTTTTTCAGCAGCTCTTGCCGCAAGCGTTTTTTCCCATACCCCTTGTGCCGCTTTCGTTCCTCCACCCAGGCTTTCGCGTATTCCAGGTCATTTAAAAACCCCAGTTTTTCCAGCTCATGGATGACGCGTTCCGTATTCCCGCCATCATAACCTTTCCGGTTTAAGTAACTCTTCAGTTCCTGAACTGTTCGGGGGCTGTAAGATAAGTAACGCAAAGCAACCTGTTTCGCCTTGTTGTATTCTTCCGCCTCAAGTAAAGCGTGGATCTCCTTCTCATCAATTTCCATACCTTTGTGAAGCCGGTACTTCACCAGCACATCTTCATGGACAGAGAGAAGACACTCTCCGTCTACATAAACATTATACCGCTTTGTACGGGAAGACGGTTTTTCAATTTGGGTAATCTTTCTTTCTTTCACTTGACTCATCCGCTCTTTTCAATGATCAGGACAGATCAAGGGAGGGCGTTTCCACCTTGTTCTCTTTGCTTTTTCTTCTGGATTTCTTTTTGCTTTTCTCTTCCACCGGTTCCGGTTCCGATGCCTTTTCCTCAACCTGAATCGTTGGCAAACCATGGTGGGACCGAATCAGGTTTTCTATTTTCAAGCATAGATCGGGATGTTCTTTAAGGAACTGTTTTGCATTTTCGCGGCCTTGCCCCAAACGGTCCCCCTCGAAGGAGTACCATGCCCCGCTTTTATTGACGATATCCAAGTCGGAAGCAATGTCAAGAACACTGCCTTCCCTGGAAATTCCTTCGCCAAACATGATATCGACATCAGCCTGTTTAAAGGGAGGGGCCACTTTATTTTTCACCACTTTAATTCTGGTGCGGTTCCCCACCATGTCACTTCCCTGCTTGATCGTTTCTGCCCGGCGCACTTCCAGACGGACACTGGAATAAAACTTCAACGCACGGCCGCCAGGAGTCGTTTCGGGATTACCAAACATGACACCGACTTTTTCCCGGATCTGGTTGATGAAGATGGCAATTGTCTTTGATTTGTTAATGGCTCCGGAAAGCTTGCGCAGCGCCTGGGACATCAAACGGGCCTGCAAACCGACATGCGAGTCTCCCATTTCTCCTTCAATTTCAGCTTTCGGCACAAGGGCTGCCACCGAATCGATCACAATAATATCTACCGCACCGCTGCGTACGAGTGCTTCTGCAATTTCCAGAGCCTGCTCTCCCGTATCGGGCTGGGACAATAACAGCTCGGAAATATTTACCCCAAGCTTGCTTGCATATACCGGATCAAGTGCGTGTTCTGCATCAATAAAGGCAGCTTGCCCCCCGATTTTTTGCACTTCTGCAATGGCGTGTAAAGCAACAGTGGTTTTCCCGGAGGATTCCGGCCCGTACACTTCAATAATCCTCCCCCGTGGATAACCGCCCACTCCCAATGCAATATCCAGAGCAAGCGCCCCGCTGGAAACCGTTTCTACCTGACGTGTGCTATCTTCGCCCATTTTCATGATCGAACCTTTGCCAAATTGCTTTTCTATCTGTCTCAATGCCATTTCTAACGCCTGTCGACGATCTGACATGGTTGTTCCTCCTCTTTCCCATTAATCCATATCATCATCATAACGTGTTTTCGTTTTCCTGCCAAGATCATTTACGAACATTTATTCGATTCTTTTTCAGCAGTTTCTGGTATCATGTGAAAAAATGTGGTATTTTTAAATCAGTCGGAAAAAAGGAGTGAAAGATTTTGGATAAAGAAAAACTCAAGGAACAGATTCTGGAACAACTGGAAGAAGTAATCGACCCTGAATTAAATATTGATATCGTTAATTTGGGTTTAATATATGGAATAGACATCAACGATGACGGCGATGTGAAGATCACCATGACACTGACCGCCATGGGCTGTCCCCTGGCAGGAGTAATCCAGCAGCAGGTTGTAAGAGCCCTCCAGGACATTGACGGAATCAACCAGGTCGATGTGGATATCGTCTGGAATCCGCCGTGGGACAAAAGCCGGATGTCCCGTTACGCCAAGATTGCCCTGGGTATATTTGACTGACTGAAAAAACTCTTGCCATGTGGGCTTTCCACATGACAAGAGTTTTTTTCCCATACCGTCCTGATTTGTTGGATGCCATCTTCACGAACGGTTTCGGGGACGTGCCGGTTCCATATTGACACGGGATCCGTTGATTTTTGACTGATGCAAGGCTTCATAGACAAAAGGAGCCACGTCTTCCGGAACTTCCACAAAAGAAAACCGGTCATAAATGTTGATTTTCCCGACTTGCCTCAAACCAATCCCCGCATTTTCGGAAATCGCTTTTGCCAGTTCCTGCGGGCGCAAATTGGCATTTCGCCCGACGTTGATGAAAAAGCGAACCATGCCCGGCGAAGCGCCTGTTTCACCAAAGTTATAAGTCATATCAATATTTTTGACAAACCGGTCCGAAAAGGCGAGATAGAGCGAGGCTGCCGTTACCTTTTCAAGTGAAAATTTCTTGCCCAGTTCACCGATCATTTCCTCAAACAGACTCATGTCCAGTTCAGACTGGATCACATTTTCGATCTGGGCCATCCAGCTTTCCTGCTGTTTCGCTGCCACTTCCTCCAGAGTAGGCAAATCACTGGCAATCAGCTTTGCCCCGGTTTCCTGTTCAATGGTACGCAGCTGTTTCATTTCTCTCGGGGTTACAAGAGTCAGAGCCACTCCTTTGCGGCCTGCCCTTCCTGTTCTTCCGATCCGGTGGACGTAGCTTTCCACGTCCTGGGGAATGTCGTAGTTAATCACGTGTGAAACGCTGCCCACATCAATTCCGCGTGCTGCCACATCTGTTGCGACCAGGAGTTCAATTTCTCCGTTGCGGAATGCCTGCATTACCCGGTCCCGTTGCTGTTGGGCCAGATCCCCGTGCAACCCCCCTGCCAGATATCCTCTCCCTTGCAAAGAGTCAGACAATTCATCCACACCTTTTTTGGTGCGGCAGAAAATGATGGCCAAATCCACCTCTTCACTGTCAAGAATCCGGCAAAGGGCATCGACTTTGTAACTGTCCAGCACCCGGTAATAAATCTGGCGGATCACCGGTACCGTTATTTCACCCCGGTTAACGGTGATATATTTTGGCTTGTGCATATATTTCTGAGCCAACTGGCGAATGCTGGGCGGCATCGTAGCCGAAAAAAGCAACAACTGACGCTGCTTCGGTACAAAACTGAACACCTGCTCAATATCGTCAATAAAACCCATGTCCAGCATTTCGTCTGCTTCATCCAGCACCATTACTTCTACATGGGACGCATCAATCGTTCCGCGCCTTAAATGATCCAAGAGACGCCCCGGGGTGCCAATGACAACATGTACTCCCTGTTGCAGTGCTTTTATCTGCCGGCCAATCGACTGTCCTCCATAAATCGGCAAAGTCTTTACTCTTTTAGGACGCCCTATTTTCCGCAACTCTTCTGATACCTGAATGGCCAGTTCACGGGTTGGAGTCATGATGATGCTCTGAATGGACCGCTCATTCAGATCAATCCTCTCCAAAATAGGAATCCCGAATGCAGCCGTCTTTCCTGTCCCCGTTTGTGCCTGTCCAATTACATCCTCTCCGCGAAGCACGGCAGGAATGCACTCAGATTGAATGGGAGAAGGCTCCTCAAACCCGATTTGATAAATCCCTTTTAAAATAACATCACTTAATTGAAACTGATCAAAACGATTCATCTTGTTGTTTCACCTTTCTTTAAACATTGCTGAAGAAGAAAACAGGCATACTTCGCAGCCATCAGCTGAATGCGCCTGCGGGAACCTTTCAACTGGAACTGGTAAACCCGCACCGGTTTCCCGGATTCAGCCAAACCAATATAAACGGTGCCAACTTTCTTCTCCTCAGCTTCGGCAGGACCAGCCACACCGGTTATTCCAACAGCAAAATCAGTATCAAAAAGCTTCATTGTATTTTCTGTCATAATTTCGGCAGTTGCTGAACTGACCGCACCATGTTCTCTCAAGCAGGAGGCTGGAACAGAAGCGATATTTTCCTTGGCTTTATTGGTATAGGTGACCAAACCGCCATAGAAAGCCTGGCTGCTTCCCGGAATTGATGTCAACAGATGAGCCAGCAATCCTCCCGTACAGCTTTCTATCACTGAGACGGTTTTCCCTTTGTTCAGCAATTCAGAAACAACCACTTCTTCCAGCGATTCATCTTTCTCACTGTAACAATATTCACCAATCCGGTCCAAAACATTCCTCTTCAGGTCATCAATCAGCCGGTTCGCTTCCGCTTCTGACTTCGCCCATGCTGTCATTCTGACCACAACCCCAATCTCTTTGGCATAGGTCGCCATAAGGGGATTTTCATGTTGCTGGATCAAATCTTTAATCTTTTCCTCCAACAGTGACTCGCCGATCCCAAAGAAAGAAAGTGATTTTGCAAGAATGACCTGCTTCTTGTCAGAGATGACTTCCCGGATCAGGAAGGGGCGTACCTGTTCTTCAAACATGGGAACCAATTCCCGCGGAGGCCCCGGAAGCAGGATATAGGTGATCCCATCCACCTGAACAGCCAGCCCGGGAGCAGTTCCATTTTTGTTATAAAAAACAAAGCCACCGGAAAAAACATACGTTTGCTTGAAATTATTCGCCGGAATAGCTTCCATTCGACCTTTGAAATACTGTTTGAGATGATGTACAGCCTTCGGGTCCTGTACCAGTTCTGCTCCCGTTACTTCTGATACAATCTCCTTGGTCAGGTCATCCATTGTCGGACCAAGTCCCCCCGCGAGCAGGATCAACTCAGACCGGGTATGCGCCACAGAAAGAACTTCATGCAAACGGCTTGCATCGTCACCCACGGAAGTGTGAAGGCAAACATCGATTCCCAGTGAATGAAGTTCCCGGGACAAATACGAGGAATGTAGGTCAACGGTTTCTCCTGATAACAGTTCAGAGCCTACCGTAATAATTTCCGACTGCATTTTATCTTTCCCTTCTTTGCAAATAACACATCCGACTTACTACGAATTGCCAAATGTAACGATTTTACGGTTTTTATAAAAATAATCCAATCCCGAAAGAATGGTTATGATCACAGCCAGCCAGGTTGCAATCATAGAAAACGGAAACTGAATGGAAGAAAACGGAAAATTATTGAGCATCAATGACACAATTGCTATAATCTGTATGAACGTTTTCAGTTTTCCCAAAGGGCTTGCTGCAATTACATGACCCTCAGCAACAGCTATTGTCCTGAGCCCTGTTACCGCAAATTCGCGGCTGATGATCACAATCGCAATCCATGCTTCCAGGCGCTGCATCTCTACCAAAGAGATCAAGGCGGCGGTAACCAGTAATTTATCAGCCAGTGGATCGAGAAATTTCCCCAAATTTGTAACCATTTTCTTTCTTCTTGCTATGTAACCATCCACCCCGTCAGTTAAGGCCGCTAACACAAATATGAACGTAGCAATCAATTCGCCCGTGGTCAATTTTACTGCTCCCATCTGTATCTCTCCAATATCAAATTGGAAAAGCAAGAAAATCATGACGACGGGAACGAGAAAAATTCGTGCCAATGTAATTTTATTGGCCAGGTTCATCCCATCCTACCTCCCTGGCAATGACCATTTTCCATATTAAAAACACATCCACAGATTTTTTACATGAAATGTAAACAAAACCGGTTCGTTTTTTTATAAATATTTAAGTGTCATTACATAATATTGACGAGAACTTTCTTGTTTAATTCTTCCGTAAGTATAAACCATGGTTCTTAGGCATGTCAAAAAAAAGCAGAGAGAAAAGAGGATTCTCTCCGCTGACTATACTTTATTCTGCATTTATTTTTCTTTTATTTTCAATTGATACAATGAAACCTCTTTTTGTTTTGACGTATCTATCAGTACTCCATTAACATATATTTTTACGTGATCCGGATGATCCACACGCAGGGAAAGCCATTTGGGATCGGAAAACATTTCAGTTTTCTTGGCCCGCAATGTTTTTTCAGCTATTTTCTCTCCTGTCGGCCCACCGGAACGAACCTGGATTTCGGCCAACTTCACAGCTGAAATCCTTACTTCAACCTTGTCAGCGTTTTCTATGCTGTATACATCGCCATAATCACTTTTCTCGGCCGGTTGAGCCAGCCTTACCACTGGCCGCTTTTTTACCATGGCCGCTGAGGATGAATCAGGTGCTGAGGATGAAGACTGATTAAGCTGAACCGTCTCGGCACCAGAATAAACTTTATCAATAATCAGCCAAATGACGGCGCTTGCAGCAAGTATCAGAAAAACTGCAGAAGAAACCAGTATCCTTTTTTTCTTCACGTTTAATGTTTTAAATTTCTCAATAGCTGAACCAGGACTCTTCCAACCGGCTTTCCGGTTTTTCTGGTAACGGCTGCTTCGGGATGGAAGGGAAACTTGCTGGTTTGTTTCTTCAATAAAATTGACTTCTTGTTCCCATTCTCTATAAGCGTCCAAAATTGGTTTTGCATTCACTCCAACCGTTTTTGCATACCTCCGGATAAATCCTCTTACATACAGGGGATCAGGAAGCAGGGAAAATTCAGCGTTTTCCAATGCAGCGAGATATTCCGTATCAATTCCGGTCATTTCCGCCACTTGTACCAAACTCATTCGCTTCTCATTTCTGGCGCGTTTTAATTCCTCAAAAGGCTTGGACATCCACATGTCCCCCCCCATTGATGGTGTATCCAGTCTGTTTTCTAACTTTTACAGTATAGCCCAGAAGCAAAAGTACGTCAAAAAAGCAAGTGCAATAAACACTTGCTCTCGTTCCGATTCCTATTAAGGTTAATCCATCTTCCGAATATGGACATAACGGGCCGATTTCACCACTTGTCCATTTATATAGACAATTGAATCTTCCGGAGCAGACAGCCCGATATAGAAATCGGAATTTCCACTATACGTATACTGATAACTCCACTTTTGTCCATGTGGCAAAGTCACGTCCTCAATCGGAGTTCCACCATCTGAAGGCAATGCCGTGCTGAGTTCAACACGTGACTTTCCGCCCGCGGCATGAACCATTACCACTATCTGATCTGTTCCCTCCAACCGATAATGAACAACATTCACATCCTGTTGTGCCAATTGCAATTCCCCTTTTTTGTCTGGTGCAATCACAGGGGGCTCTGTTGATTCTTTTTCCTGCCGTTTGGGAGCGGGATCAGGTTGAACATCATCTCCGGTAAATGACATGATCGTCCAGCCTAAAGGAATACATAACAACAAGCCGGCCACAGCCATTGCCACCGGACTTTTGAATGAAAACTTGGACAGAGATTTTTTTGCGCCTCTCCGGCTCCTTGACGCACTCCGACCAAGACGATTCATTCTGCTTAAACGTTGATGACGCACTTCTCCCGAACTTTTATCCAGTTCATCAGGCGAAACAGAAGGCAGCGGGGCTTTGTTCAGGTCCACTTTTTTGAAAGACCCGGAAGCACGGGATACCGGCCCGGTATTTGACATCAATCTTTGATTCGGTGATGTTGTTTGTCCTTGCTGATAGCCGGACTGTGCTTTGACCTGCTGATGATAACCTGTTTGCCTTGTCCTCGATGCAGCAGTAGGATACAATTCCTTTCTTGCCGCTATAAATTTTCTGGAATTGCTTGTGTATCCAGTTGTGGTTTCACTGGCTGTCAAAGACGGGTCTCTCTGATTGATTCCGGTTGTTCGCTGATATCCCAGATCACGGCGCGTTTGTGCCCGTTCATTTGTCCGGTTCGGATTCTTTTTGGCTGCAGTTAATGCTGTCTGTGTGTTAATCCGATGCGGCGAAGTATTTTGGGTTGGCAATGTTTGTGTATTAAACCGATGCGGCGAACTATTCTGTGTCGGCAAAGTTTTCATACGCACCGTATTTTGTGTTGGATTGTTACTATTAACCACAGGCATTTTTCCAGTCTGCTGCCATTTTCCCAGCGGGGGCAATCCCTGAGTCTGTTGCAAATCATTTGGTGTTACTGCTTTATGTACCCCGGTCAATCTTTCAGCCTGTTCCATCTTTCGGTATTGCCGCAATATATGATGTGGTTCAACTTTTACGCAATTAGCATAAGAACGCAGGTACGTCCGAACATAAAAAGGGCTTGGTAATTTATCAAACTCGCCATTTTCAATCGCAATTAAAAACGATTTTTGAATTTTCGTTTTTTCTTGTAATTGTTCGAGGGACAGTCCAATTGCTTCTCGGGCTTGTCGAAGATATGATCCAATTTCGACAGACACCCCAGCCACCTCCTGAAAGGCTGTTTGAACAATACGCTTTTGACAACAAAAGACATGCTGCTCAGCAACCAATGAAATTATAAAGCTTCCGATTGTATTTGCTGTTTGTTACACTGGAAACAGCACTTTTTATAGGTTGAGTCATTCTCACAGGCACTAAACGAATCACTGTTTTCAATCATACTCTTTCACAAGAACAAAATCTATTTTTTTATTTATATCAAATCAAACAAAAATCAACAATTATTGATCTTTCCAGGTTATTTCTATTCATATACAGAAACACACTGATTTTGACGGCGTATGTCAGGAATCATCAATTCGTTTCAAGCATACCATGGTCTTAGAAATGTGTCAAAAAGCCCTTTTGCTTAACTATACGGAGTAAGACAAATTTAATCTTTTTTTAAAAATGCGTAATTTAATCAACAAAAATAAATTTATGAAAATTTCCTTATATTCAAATATTTCTGCCCGGTTTCCCGGTTTGGGAAACCGAAAATAGCCAAATGGCCCTATCAAGCATTTACCATTCTGAACCATATAAACCAAATCGATGCGATAACCAGCAAAATGGCCCCGATCAGCAAAAACCATGTGTAAACTTTTTCAAATACCGACTTTTTCGTACCTCGCCGTCTGCTCCGGCGGCTGTAAGATTCTTCGCGACGCGATAAACGCTTTGTTCTTTTTTCTTCTACAGCAGTTGTTTCGGAGAACCTCATGGGTTCCCTGGCAGAACGGAGATGCTGGCTGCGGGTTCCTCTAGGCCCGTATGATGACGCTCCATCTGCCGTGTGCTCCCGTCCGGAATGATAAGGCCGTTCGTGGCGGTTTGCCAGACGGCGAGGCGGCGCCGTCCGCTCCATATTGTTGGAAGCTGTCGGCAGAAATTGCCGGGCATTCTGATCAGACCTCCTGATCCGCTGTACCGTTTCCTGCTTTTTATGCAATTGGTTTAAAATTAATTGCGGATTTTCCCCCACTGCATTGGCATACGCACGAATGTACGACCTGACATAAACAGGGTTGGCATGAAAATCGAACCTTCCCTGCTCAATAGCGATTAAATCTCTTCTTGAGATTCTGGTACGCCTTTCTATGTCATGCAAAGTCAGACCGCGTGCCTCCCGGGCATTTCTGAGTCTCCTCCCGATTTCCACGGACAACGACATACCCTCCCTAACTACTTCACTTTTTATTCAACTTTTACAATATAACTTTTTTCAGCATCTTGTGCATCAGTATTAATTTGTTGGCCATTTACAAGAATCTCTACATTGGATGGTGTGCCTAACCGAAACCAGATGTAATTTTTCCCAGCTGTATCCAGCGTCACTGTTTGCCTTTCCTTTAACGTTAATTCTTTTGGTTTATCATTTGGGGTAGGGGCGTATAGCAGTGTAGATGTTCCGCTTCGGCCTTTTAACACCACTTCCAGTTTATCGACATTTCTAATCAGGTATGTTTGTCCAACTTTGGGATCTGTAGAAGCTTCTCCTTCCACCAAAGCAGGTGTTTTTTTCGATTCGGCATTTACATTTTCAAAGGATGCTCCACTGTAGATATCGGTTGTTGCGGTATTGTTGTTCGTTGATTGCGAGGCCTTGTCATGATCCATAAAAAAATAGTAAAATCCTCCGCCCAACAACAACAGAGCACCAACGGCAATGGCAATGATTTTGTACCTTTTCTTTCTCAAAGTTACTTTTTTTCCTTTGTTCTGCAGTTCTTTTGCTGCCATAGCAACACTGCGCGGAGTCAGCAGATGTTGTTGTGTCGCTTCAAGCGGGGGAAAAGACATGGTTGACTGGGGAACCTCATGCTGTGGCCCGGTTGTGGGCGAAACATTTTTGGGAGCCATATAAGGTGGTTGCAGGTTTTGCCGGATATTCGGATTTGTATTTGGATTCATGTTATTCATGTTTGGATTTGTATTTGGATTCATGCCTGAATTAGGCATTACAGGTATTCTTTGCGTATCTGTCATGGGCATGTTCATTCGGTTATGTCTTGTGCCTGCACTTTGGTTTCTATAGTGATTTTGGCCTGTCGTCTGCCTCTCGTCTCCTGGATAAGACGCTTTCCCGGTTACCGAACCCTCGGGCAATTTCCCTCTGGGACTGGTGGGCAAGAAATTTTTATTGTATCTTGGCAATATTTGTGGGGAAGTTACGGTATTCCGAACCGGCTTGCGGGAAGGCATTTTGTTTTTTAACAATTTATCCAGATGATCCAGCAATGGTTTCGCGTCGATTCCCAAACTTTTGGCATAAGTTCGCAAAAAAGCCTTGGCATAAAAAGGACTGGGCAGTAAATCAAACCGGTCATTTTCCAGCAAATACAAATATTTGGTGTGAATATTTGTAAGACGGTTCATTTCTTCAAGTGAGTACCCCCGCTGCTGTCTCACTTGTTTTAAATAATCTCCGATCCCCGCCACTTCGATCACTCCCTTATATACAGATCACATCAAATTAAAAAACCTTCATCGTCTTTCAGTACTTCATAGGAAATAACTTCTTCCGGATGATTTCGCAGTTCAATAATATAATCAAAATCATCCAATGTGTACTCTGTTTCCTGAACAAATACATCCGGATGTTCGATCACTTTGGGGGCATTCATGCACAATATCTCCCGTACAAGCATATCATGACGCTCGGTTGCCCGAAGTGTAGAGACAATCCCATCAATAATATACACGTTTTCTTCGGTAAGTTCATCTTGTGCCAACTGGCTTCTTATTGTCTGTTTCAGCAAAGTTGACGAAACAAATGTCCATCGTTTATTGGCGCACACACTGGCAGCTACGACCGATTCGGTTTTCCCCACCCTCGGCATTCCTCTGACACCGATCAATTGAGAACCTTTTTTACTGAACAGATGGGCCATAAAATCAACAAGAAGGCCCAGTTCTTCCCTGGTAAAACGATAGGTTCGCTCATCTTCTGTATGCTGTTCAAGGTAACGGCCGTGCCGGACAGCCATCCGATCCATCAATGTAGGGGGGCGCAACGCCGTGATGGTGATATTATTCACTCTTGTCAAAATTTGTTTTAAAGATCCGATTTTTCCGTTATCATCTGTCCGAAGCAGCATGCCGCGGCGATCGTTTTCGACTCCATTGATTGTAATGATATTGATCGACAGCATGCCCAGCAGTGAAGCAATATCACCCAGCAGTCCAGGGCGATTCTTATGAATCTGATATTCCAAATACCACTCCTGGTGCTCCATGACCACACACCCTTTCCTACCGGAAAACGCCTCAATCCAGTGTTGATATGTTAATTAGTATAGCATATCCGCAAAGATCCGAGAAAGTTTTTGACCAAAGAAATAAATCTCTCCAAAAATTAAAACACCCAGTTTATGGGTGTTTTAATACAATAAAAGTTTTTATCTGTTTCCATCATTAACCATTTTTACCATCAGGTTTGCAATCGTGCGTTGTTCATTTTCGTCTGCCACACTCCAGAGATCTTTTAAAAGACGCTCTTGAGTATTCTGCGGATCAACATCTTTTGCCAGGTAATCGCCCAACTCGTAAGCCAGCTTCGAAATATCCTGATCATTCATCCCCAGCTTGTGCGCCTGGTCTACTCGAGAATGCAAAAATTCTTTCCAATCCTGAAAATTGTCGAGAACTGACATCCTTTTTTCCTCCTTTTACTGATGCGTCATTCTACTTCTAATATGAATCGAAATCTTTCATTTTATGTATACCATCCGCCATTAACCGCAAAGACCTGTCCGGTAATGTAAGATGATTGCGGCAAACACAGGTATTGGACCAGTGATGCCACATCCCGGGCCCGGCCCAGCCTCCCCACGGGAATTTCTCCGGCCAGTTGTTCTTTTTCCGGCCGGGACAATTGCCGGTCCAGCAAATCGGTTTCAATCGCTCCAGGCGCAACCACATTTACGGTAATTCCGCTCAAGGCGACCTCCTTGGCCAATGCCTTGGCCATACTGATCTGTGCTCCTTTTGCAGCTGAATACAATACTTCCCCTGCTCCGCCCGTTTGCCCCCAGATAGATGAGATGAAAACCATCCGTCCGTTTTTTTTACGAATCATTTGGGGCAATGCAGTTTGGGCCAGATAAAATGCTCCTCGTACATGAACATCCATCAGCTCATTATAATCATCATCTGTAAAATCCTGAATTAATCCCCATTTCGTCGTTCCTGCTGCATGCACCACAATTTCCGGCGGGGACAAATACATGGAAACTTCCCGGTAAGCCTGCTCCACGGATAAACGTTTCCCCAGATCCAAATAGACCCGACAGGCATTAACGCCCAAGCTTTTACATTGTTTAACCGTTTGTTCGGCCTGAGCCATGTTTGTATGATAACCTATCGCTACTGAAGCGCCGGTTTCAGCGAGCTGAATGCAGACCGCCCCGCCAATCCCGCCGCTACCGCCAGTAATCAGTGCCGTTTTTCCTTCCAGGACCGTCATGATTTTCCTTCCTTTCAAAAAGCGCCCTTGTATGAAGGGCGCTTCCAACTGATAAACATCTGATATTCAAGGCAACTCACACGCTTTACAATAAAATTCAAGCATTTTCCTTAATCTTTTGCCGGCCGCACGATGGAAACCGCAAATCTTTCCCACCGCATATGTTCCCGCATCCGCCGGTTTACATCGTCCAGGGAAAGCGACTCCAGAACCGGAACGAGATTGAACAGATCAGCATCATTAAAACGGTAACCCGTAAATTGGTTGGCAATCCATTCGGGTGAATTCAAATAACGAAGGTTGGCTCCGATTTTCTTCTTGCGAATCCGCTCAAAGGTGTCCGGATCAAGCCCCCGTTCAATCAGACGCGGTAATTCCTGTTTGATACGCTCAAGCAGACGGTCCGGATCTTCGGTATCTCCGCCCATCATCGATAATCCAAATCCACGGTCCAATGTATAACTTACCCCAAAACTGTCATCAATCAAACCATCATCATAAAGAGACTGGTACAATTCCGAAGAAGAACCAAGCAGGGCATCGAGCACGATTTGCGTTGCCATTTCCTGCTTTAACAGTTCATCACCGGTAACATGAACACGGTTTTTCGTTTCTTTAAAACCAAACATACATTTGGAAATCCCGACACTTACCTCAATTTCTTTCAGTTTATCCCCGGCCTGCTCCGGTTCGTCGGGAAAGAAGCGCTTGATCTCGGTTTGCACGGGAAAGGATTTTCCAGCCTGATTTTCCCTGACAAGATTGATGATTTGCGCCGGATCTACAGGTCCAACCACAAACAGAACCATATTGCCGGGATGATAGAAAGTCTCGTAACAGGTATACAGCAAATCCCTGGTAATCTCCGCAATGGATTCAGTTGTCCCCGCAATGTCGATCCTGACCGGATGCTGTTGATACATGGCTTCAAACAATCCAAAATAGACACGCCAATCAGGATTGTCATCATACATTCGTATTTCCTGACCAATAATCCCTTTTTCCTTTTCCACATTCTGTTCCGTAAAATAAGGAGACTGCACAAAATCGAGCAACGTCGTCAGGTTTTGTTCCACCTGTCCGGTACAGGAAAACAGATAGGCGGTGCGTGTAAAACTGGTGAATGCATTGGCTGAAGCACCTTGTCTAGAAAACTCCTGAAAGACATCCTCACCGGAAGACTGTTCAAACATTTTATGTTCCAGGAAGTGGGCAATCCCGTCTGGAACCTGATGCTTTTCTTTTCCAGGAACCTGGAACCCATTGTCGATCGATCCGTATTTCGTGGTAAATGTCGCGTAGGTTTTAAAAAATCCCTTTTTCGGCAAAACATAGACACTCAGCCCGTTGGGAAGTTCTTCAAAATACAGGGATTCCTGAACCTGATCAAAATCAACTTTTTGCATCTTCGTTTCCTCCCCGGTTCCGCAAAAAATAAATGGTATCCAGTTGTACCTTTTCAGCCATTTTTTGTACCTCTTCTATTCGGACCTGATTAATTTGCTCCAGTAACTCTTCCAGCGGACGCTGCATGCCGCTTAAAACAGATTGGTAATGATAAAAAATCATTTCATAGGAACGATCCATTTGCGAACGTAACTGGTTGGACAGGGTTGCTTTTGTCTGCTTCAATTCCTGCTCTTCTATTTTCCCTTGCCGCAGATTCTCCAGCTGTTCCCTGATAATATTGACAGCCTGTTCATAATTGGAAATTTCAATGCCGGACTGGATAACCAGCAATCCTTTATGGCTTTCCAGGCGAGAAGAACAATAATAGGCCAGACTGGCTTTTTCACGCACATTGCGGAATAACTTGGAATGAGGGAAACCGCCCAGTATTCCGTTGAACATCAACAAAGCCGGGTAATCTTCATCCTGGACCGATGTTTGTGTCCGGCAGCCGATATTCAATTTCCCCTGCTTTACATTCATCCGTTCAATAACAACACGCTCCTCGGAAACCGGATGATGTACGGGTGCCACCTGAATCGTCTTTCTCGCCGCTTTGGCAACCCCGCCGAACTGTTTCTCCAGCAGTTCCATCACTTCATCAACAGTAACGTTTCCCACACAATAAAAATCAATCGGACATGTGGATAATACGTCCTGATAGTATGTATACAAGTTTTCCGCATCAATTTTTGCCAGATCTTCAATCCTTCCGTGATTAAACAAGGCAAAGGGTTCTCCCTTACACATTGCTTCAATCATGCGGAAAGAGGCATAACGGATTTTATCATCTTTCAGACTCTCTATTTTTTGCTTCAGGTTTTTCTTTTCCGCTTCAACATATGCAGCTTTAAATGCCTTCTTTTCCAATACGGGTTTTAACAGGACTTCACTTAGAAACTGAATCCCCTCTGCCAACAGTTTTGGCGCTTCCTTCAAATACTGTTCATTGGCAATTTCCATCGCAAATTGCATGATATGCCGTTCGCCCCGCTTGAATACATCCCCGTACAACACTGCTCCAAACAGATCATCCAGCTTCCTTTTAAAGGAAATGGTTGTTGGCACGGAAGCAGTTCCCCTCTGCAATACACTCGGCAGCAGAGCGGTTTTCGTAACCATCTCCGGCGCCAACTCCTGCTGAAAAAACGCCATCAACGTCGTTGTCTTGAATTTTTCACTGGTACAGACATGAACACGAATGTTCCCGATCATCCTTGAATCAAACTGAGCGTACTCCAAATTAGCCACCTCTCCTTAGATAGGGTCAATTATACCTATTATAGACGAATCATGTGTTGTTGGAAACGTTAACCATTATTCTTTATTATGGTCCGCAATACAAAAAACTTGCTTGCCGGTAAAAAAGATGAATCATCTTTCCCGAACCGGCAGGGGTAACAACCGACTAAATATTTTAAAAATTTATTTAACTGAAACCCTGATTCCCAATAAGATCAATAGACATAAAAATATCGGAAGAATTCTGATAGCTTCAATAAAAAGCGGCTGGAAGACTTCAGCCGCTTTTTATTGCCGACTGTGAACTTCATTCGTGTTCACTTTACAATGAAATCAATCAGGCTATTCAATATTTGCATTTAGTCAAGGGGAAAACTGTCTCGCTTGTTTTTGTGCAAATTGTCTCAAATTCACATAAAACCTTTCCACAAACTCTACTTGACAGCTTCTTTCCTTGCTTCATTCCGATTCTCGATGGATGTGACCAATACTTCACGCGGCTTGCTCCCTTCATGAGGTCCGACGATCCCTTTGGCCTCAAGCATATCGATTAAACGGGCAGCCCTCGTATAACCGATGCGCAGGCGCCGCTGCAACAAGGAAACGGAAGCCGTCTGTGCTTCCACCACCAGTTCCATGGCTCTCGGAAACAGTTCATCATCCACATCTGACTTTTGCTGTTCGGGAGCGTTTGGAATCATTTCTTCCTGATATTCCGGTTCCTGCTGCTCCTTCACAAATTTGACGACAGCTTCCACTTCTTCGTCCGTAAGGAAAGCTCCCTGAATCCGGGTTGGCTTGGATGCTCCCGTCGGCAAATACAGCATATCTCCACGTCCGAGCAGCTTTTCTGCGCCCCCCATATCCAGTATGGTGCGGGAATCGGCTTGTGAAGAAACCGCGAAAGCGATTCGGGTCGGGATATTCGCTTTAATCACCCCTGTAATGACATCCACTGAAGGACGCTGGGTGGCGATAATCAGATGGATTCCCGCCGCCCTGGCCATCTGCGCCAGACGGCAAATGGCATCTTCCACATCAGACGGGGCGACCATCATCAAATCGGCCAACTCATCGACAATGACCACAATATATGGCAGTGGATCCAGATCTTTTACCTTTTTCGTTTTGATTAACGAATTGAAACGCTCAATGTCACGGGCACCATGTTTGGCAAAGAACTCATAGCGTTTTTCCATTTCCGCTACGACTTTTTTGAGGGCAATTGCCGCTTTGCGGGGATCGGTGACAACCGGAACCAGCAAATGGGGAATTCCGTTATATATATTTAATTCAACCATTTTCGGATCGATCATCATCAGCTTTACTTCATCAGGTCGGGCTTTATACAGCAGGCTGATGATAATGGCATTGATGCAGACGCTTTTCCCTGACCCCGTTGCACCGGCGACCAACAGGTGAGGCATTTTGGACAGATTGTCAATGATGGGTTTGCCGTAAATATCCCTGCCCAGCGCAATGCTCAGTTTGGATTCCGAATTCAGATATGCACTGCTTTCCAGTACATCCCGCAGACCAACGATGGCCACCTCGGTGTTGGGAATTTCAATCCCTACTGCCGATTTCCCCGGAATCGGCGCTTCAATCCGGATATCCTTGGCTGCAAGCGCCAGTGCTATATCATCTGCCAGGTTAACAATCCGACTCACTTTGACTCCTTTTTCCGGTTGAATTTCATAGCGGGTTATCGCCGGCCCGCGATGGATTTCGCCAACAGTGGCATCGACTCCAAAGCTTTTTAATTTATCTTTCAAAACTTCAGCTTTTGCTTTATCCTGCATATCCTCCTGCTCTTTTCCCTGTCTCTTCCTGGCCGTCTTTAACAGCACCGTTGGCGGCAGTACATAGTTTTCCATGTTGGAATGGGTATTGAATTTTACAACAATCGGTTCCTCTTCCTGCGGTTTGTCCTTGGAACTCTTCTTCATCCGCGTCTCAGGAACGCCGGGCCTGTCCAGGCGCAATTTCAACTGCTGCTGGGCAGGCCCGTTTCCTTCGTCTGCCTGGTACACCAAATCTTCAAAATCATAGATAACCGGGTTAGCCCTTTCCTGGCTGTCATTTTGGCTGTCAGCCACTTTTTTCCTGCGGTTCCGCTTCTGTTTTGACTCTTTTTGGCGATATTGGTGCTTGATCCAGCGTATCAGCCATTCTCTCGCTTTTTTCTTTTGTGTTTTAAACAAATTTTTTATTCCTGAAAATATTTTTACGTATGAAAGGTCGGCAATTAATAAAAATCCGCATAACACCACTGCTCCCAGCACAATCAATGTGCCAACATCGTCAAACAGAAATTGAAGCAGGGCATACGAAAAGGCACCAACCATTCCACTCCCGATATCCATCGGTACCTGGGAGTTTCTTTCCGAAAGCAACAGATTCCATGTATGATCAATAATACCCACATTGGCGTCAAAAGTTTTGAAGGTCAGATAGTGATTAAAGGTCAGGACTGCAATCAGGACAAGCGCAATCCCTGTCCATCTGGGGGACCAGTCGGAAGGCCACTTGCGATTGGCCATAATATACAAGGCCAGCCAGATTCCGAACAATGGAACAATAAAATCCCAGGTTCCCATGATAAAACGGGACAGGTAGGTCAAATTCCTTCCAATGGCCCCATAACTGGCAATGGTAATCAAAGATAAGGATAAAATAACAATCCCGTAAATTTCAAACATGATTTCCTTTTTTGTCTCTATCGCCTGGTTTTTCTTTTTTTTCTTTTTTGTCATTGGAACCACCTTTTCAACGATCCGTCAACGCTTATTATAACATGGAAATTCTCACCAGTTTAGTTTTACCCGAATTTTTTTGTTTCCGGATTGAACGAGCGACTCCTTCCAAAAATAAACAGGGTTCTTTTTTATTTTCCGGCTTAATGGCAAATTCCCTTCCGGCTCTCATAAAAAGAAGAGAACTTGCCTGAAATGAAATCAAAAAAACCGCTGTTTTTTCAGCGGTTGTTTTAGTGCTCTTGGATAAACGGTGTATGCCTGATTTTCTTTCCGGGCTGAAACCGGGGATCCAGATAATGGGCGGGATCGGCACTCAACACCCGGACAATGGTGGCTTCCTGTTCATTTTCTTTGTGAACGAGCATGTTTACGCCCTGAACCTGGATCTCCTGCAATGCCAGCTCGTCAACATTGTAATACGCCAATTCGATCGGGATTATTGAATAATAAATCATTGCAGAATCTCCTTTTCCCGCTTTCTGGCTTTCACCATTTTATTCAGTTCGGCCAATGCCTCAGAAATGCCGCCAACATCATCGATTAGCCCATATTTGACCGCATCTTTTCCAATCACATTGGTCCCGATATCCCGTGCCAAATCTCCGGTACGAAACATGAGTTCACGAAACTTCTCTTCGGAAATCCCCGAATGGCTGGCAACGAAACGGGTTACCCGGTCCTGCATCTTTTCCAGATATTCGAAGGTTTGTGGCACACCGATCACCAGACCGCTCAATCTTACCGGATGTACCGTCATGGTCGCTGTTTCCGCAATAAAGGATTTATCTGCCGCCACCGCAATCGGAACCCCGATACTGTGTCCTCCTCCCAAAACAATCGAGACGGTCGGCTTGTTCATGGTAGCAATCATCTCAGCAATGGCCAGTCCCGCTTCCACATCGCCGCCGACAGTGTTCAATACAATCACCATTCCCTCAATTTTGGGATTTTGTTCAACAGCAATGATTTGGGGAATCACGTGCTCATACTTGGTTGTTTTGTTTTGTGGAGGCATCACCAGATGTCCTTCGATTTGCCCGATAATGCTTAAACAAAAAATATTGCTTTCCAGTTGCGGAACATTGGTTTGTCCGAGTTGCTGAATCATTTGGGCGGCTGCATTTTTCTTTTTCTGTTCTTCATCTTCCGAATGATTCGGAGCAGATTCATAAATTTGCTCTTTCATCGGGCTCACTCCTTCTTAAAAATCTAACCATTAGTATGTACAAATATTATGCTGTTATTTGAAGCCCGAATGAAATCGCCGTTTAACCTTCTGTTATCCGAGTTTTTGCAAATTGTTCACTTTTTCCGCAGAGGCCAGCACCTTTTCCAGACTGCTTTGGACGGAAGCCTGAACAACTGCGGCATAGGCCCCTTCTACCAATGGAGCATCAGCCACCCGGATCCGTTTATCCGGCCCCAGCATTTCAATCGCCATTTCAATCGACATGGAGGCACTTCCAAAATCAAATAAAATGATTACACCCTGATCGGAATATACGGATTCAATCGCTTCCTTGATTTTTTGCATACTTGTACCCAGTTCGCCTTCATCGGTTCCGCCGGCTATAGCAATCGGAACCTGCTTTTGCACCTGGCTCAGGAATTCTGCCAGCCCTTCGACCAGTTTTTCACTATGGGACACAAGAACCAATCCAACACAACTCATAAACTATTCTCCTTTTTGCAATTGATCTGCTAATGTTTGAAAGAGATAACAGGACGAGACAGCGCCTGGATCCACATGACCGATTGATCGTTCCCCCAAAAACGACGCACGTCCTTTTCTGGCCTGCAACTCCTTTGTTTTTTCCATCGATTGTACGGCTATATCCTTTACTTTTTGCCAGGAAAGATCCTGTCCGGCCCGAACCATATAATCAACAACCGGTTCCCAAACATCAATCATGGTCTTGTCGCCCGGTTCCGCTTTTCCTCTCATTTTCAACCCGTTCAGGGCTTCCGTGAGCGCCAATCCCCATTCCTGCAAGGACAACGCCTTTTTTCCTTTGCATACTGCCGCCATTTTTAAAAATGCAGTGCCGTACAACGGACCCGATGCACCTCCCACCTTGCTGAGTAGAGCAAGGGAGACACGTTGAAACAAAGCCCCAATATCCCCGTCTTCCGTCTCTTTAAGCAACTGCTCAACTTCCTTGAACCCCCGTGCCAGATTTATTCCGTGATCCCCATCACCGATCGCCTGGTCATACAGGGACAATTCTTCCTTTTTCTCCTGGATCAGCTTACTGAGATTTAACAGCCAACTTTTTATTTGCCCGCAGGTGAAATCCATTGCTTTTCCTCCTTATGCCTGAACCCAGGCTGCCGTGTTTGCCGGTGCTTCCAGTCCTTTTCTCAATTCGTCATCCAACCGAAGCAGGGTAAGGGAACAGCCGGCCATCTCCAATGAGGTCATAAACTCACCAATATGTGTGGAAAATACATGAATCCCTTTATCTTGTAAACATTTTGATATCTTCCTGTTTAAAATGTATAACTCCATTTGGGGCGTTGCTCCCAGACTGTTTACCAAAACAGACACTTGATCCCCTTCCTTTACGGGCAAGTCTTCCAAGATATGATTCAATAAATCGACTGCAACTTCATCGGATGTCATCAAGCTTCTTCTCATGATTCCGGGCTCGCCATGAATCCCCATTCCCACTTCCATTTCATTCTCGCCGAGTGAAAAACCGGGTTTTCCCACCGCCGGTACTGTACATGGTGTTAACGCCACACCCATGGTGCGAACATGCCGAACCGTTTTTTCGGCAATCCGGTGAACCTCCTCCAGGCTTGCTCCTGCTTCGGCCCAGGCTCCGGCGATTTTATGGACAAACACCGTGCCCGCGATTCCTCTGCGTTCCCCTGACTGTTTATTTTTCAGGGCAACATCATCATTGACGATCACTCTTTTGACAGGGATTCCTTCCACTTCTGCCAATTCGGCAGTCATATCAAAGTTCATCACATCACCAGCATAGTTTTTGATAATGAGCAGAACTCCCCGTCCCCCGTCAGCCGCTTTAATCGCCTGCAAGATCTGGTCCGGAGCGGGAGAAGTAAATACTTCGCCAGCAACGGCAGCATCGAGCATCCCACTTCCCACATACCCCCCATGGGCTGGTTCATGTCCGGAACCTCCGCCGCTTACCAACCCGACTTTGCCTTGAACAGGAGCATTTTTGCGAACAATCACTGAAGAACCTGGCAGCCTTTTTAACAGATCAGGATGTGCCGCTGCCATTCCATCCAACATTTCATCGACGACTGCTTCAGGATGATTGATTAACTTTTTCAATTTCAACTCCCCTTTGTTAGGCAACTTTTAAAAAAATATATGAGCTGATGCTTCTCTTATTATATCTTACCGGAACAAGCAGCTAAAACTATCCAATCGAAAAAAATTCCAGAGTAAAGGATAAAAATCCATTTATTTCCTTAACATCTGTTCAAAAAAGTCATCTATAATAAAACAAGAGATGATAACTTGATTATCTACAGGTTGTGATCTCAGCAAGTGGTTTTATGAATTTGTTCCCCGGATCTAAGAGACCGTTTTGCGGTCTCCTTTTTTTTGACAAACTTTCCTGGACCGGACTGGTATCTGAAGAGTAAAAAGGTAATTGAAACAGAAAGCCTGCCCCTTTTTTGGGACAGGCTTTCCGTTTATTTTGCCAGGGCTTCTTCCCGGCAAAACTCAACAATTCTTCTTAAATGATGGAGATAACGGTTTACCAGCTGTTCAATCGTTTCCCGGTAATAAAGGGATTCGTGGTAACGGATCGGGACGATCAGTTCGCCGTTTTGCACAAATGACACAAAATCCAATTTGTACGGCCATTTTGTCAACGGATGCACCCCTTCGCCGGCGGACATGTTTGCGATTTGTACGCCTTCTTTTTCGACATCCTGTACAAATTCCCCCTGATAGTTAAAGTTTATCTCCGGTTTCAGCTTGAAGTGCAAATTCTGCTTGTATCGGGGATCGGTCAGGTATTTCAGTATTCCGTAACCAACCCCTTTGTTGGGAACCTGACGCAGCTTCTCTTTCACATAGGGAATCACATCGGCCGGATTTTGGCTGTCGATGTTAAAGACGACTGGATACATCGAAGTAAACCAGCCAATGGTCCGGTTCAGGTCTACGCCATCGATGATTTCTTCCCGGCCATGGCCTTCCAGTTGAACTGCAACCGTACCGTATGTCCAGCTGTTCAGCGTCATGACCAATGCGGACAGTAACAGATCATTGATCTCGGTCTGGTAGGCGCGATGTGCCAGTGACAACAAATCACGGGTATGATCCCGGTCGAGACGCCCCTCTGCGATTTTCACATGTTTGCTGGAATAATCAACATTTCCCCATTTATCGACAGGAAGGGCGGGAGCCTGCTCGTGGTCTGTCTGTTGCCAGTATGGAATCTCACTTAGCAGAGATGGGCTGTTTGCATACTCATGCAACTTTTTACTCCATGTCTGGAAGGAAGTTGTTTTTGGCGGAAGCATGACAGGTTTCCCGTTTAACTTTCGCTGGTAAGCCGAATGCAAGTCTTCAGACAATACCCGCCAGGACACGGCATCCATCACCAAATGGTGAATGATGATCAGCAAATAGTCTCCTTTGCCGGTATGGAAAATTCCCAACCGAATTAAAGGTCCGTCGTTGATCCGAATGGAACGGTGCAAACGGGTAGATTCTTTTTCTATAATCGCCGCAACATTTTCTGTTTCTTTTACGTCAAATTCGTAGATTCTAAAATACTCGCCCGTCAGGTCACGATTTACCGCTTTAATCTGTCCTTCTTCCTGTTTGAAGGACATCCTCAAGGCATCATGATGGGCAACCAGTTCCTGGAAGACCAGTTTTAAAATGTTTGCATCCCAACCCTGTTCGCGATGCAGGACAATGGCCATGTTCCATTGATCCGGATAATCCGTCTGTTCATACATCCAATGTTGAATCGGGGTTAAAGCAACTTCGCCTGCAACCGTTTTTTCCCCAACTTCATCTGTTGCTTTCTGAATATGTTGGGCCAGTTCCTCAATTGTGGGATATTGGAACAGATCTTTCAACCGCAGTGTTAACTGGTGACGTTTTAACCGGGAAGCAATTTGCATCGCCTTGATTGAATCTCCGCCAAGTTCAAAGAAATGATCCTGCACTCCGACACGATTAACCTGCAAGACCTCTTGCCACAATTGTGCGAGGATTTTTTCGGTTTTGTTGGAAGGAGCAGCATATTTTACTCCTGTTTGCATTTGGTCGGGTTTTGGCAAAAGTTTTTTGTCAATTTTCCCGTTTGCCGTCAAAGGCAGTTCTTCCAGTTGCATAAAGTATGCGGGAATCATGTAATCCGGCAACTCTTTCCCCAGGTATTGACGGAGGCCGGAAATGGAACAAGGTTCGGAGACCGTAAAATAAGCACACAGGCTCAATTGATTTCGTTCATCCGTTTGAGCCACAACAACAGCCTCTTTCACGGCTGGATAACTTAATAACCTGCTGGCTACTTCTCCCGGTT
>NZ_JACEOL010000067.1 GCF_013868055.1 Thermoactinomyces mirandus
TTGTCGCCATCCTGAGCATTCTTGGTGTCCTCGTGACAGTCATTGGATTTATCTTTGCGGTGCCTGTCGCAGTTATTATAGGGAGCGGGATTCTGATCGGTGAGCTTGTCAGCGGATTTTTTTCCTGGATTTCAGGAAATGGATTGTTCAGTGACGAGATGTTGCTTGATATGTTGATCGGAGGTATCGCGGGAGGCATTGCTTCGTTATTTGGCTGGGCCGCCGGAGTCGGAGCCGCTGGCAGCAGTGTGGTACGCTGGCTTGGGACCCGAATCCCTGGCTGGGAAGAGCCTTTCCCAAAGCCTTTGGCGGGAGCGTTGGCGCCAGTGTCGACCAAAGCCTGTGGGATCTGTTGAAGGAAGGAAAAATCAACTGGAAGAATGCCCTTATTGCCGGCGGATTGGGATTGGTCATGGTATTTGGCGGGGAATATGCCGGTGTCAAATTCTTCAAGAATTGTGTTGCCTATGGGCAGCCAGCAAACAGTTACCTGGCGGTAATGCTGCCCAAACCGGATTGTCTCTGTTCACCGGATCGGGGTGGGAAGTGTGGTTCGGGGAATAATATAGCAAATCAAATAAAATATGTTGCTTTAAGTAAAAGTGATATAAAACATTTCAGGAAGCATATTGTATCCAATTTTAGTAAACAAGCCCCTTATTTACCAGATCACATCCTTAAGGCTAAATTGGATAAAACTTCATTTTTCAACCCAAATTGGTCAGAGGAAAAAATTATTACTGAGGTAGAGAAGGGATATAATGAAGCTCTTCAGAAGGAAATTACAGGAGAATATATTTATACTACGGGGGGAGAGCAGATTACAATATACATACATCCCGATAGTAAATTTGCAACAGCATATGGGTCACATAAGCTAACACCAAGTTATTTTGGACGTTAGGAGAGGTATCATGGTAGAGGTAAAGTATAGAATTATAGAAGATTTGGATGAACTGAAAACTCTGGATCGAGATAGTTTTGATGAGTGGGGAGAAGTTGAAGGATTTTTTATGATTCGATTTAATGATAAAACCTATTGCAATACAACTTACCATGAAAACGAGCTGCGTCCCGGTGAAGAAGGGTTTGATTTGATTACGATCTGGTTTGACCACTTGCTTCAAGCAGTTAAATTACTTGAAAAACATGATTATGTTGCAGTAAAAGATATAGAAACTCCTGAGGTTTTCATTGAGTTCAAGAGGTTGGATAATACATCTCAAATCTTTACTGGAGTGATTTTTGTTCCTTCTAAAAATGCTTTGGGTATCCGTAATGTTGTGGTTACAACCCAACTATCATACTACAAATATGAATTCGTAAACGAAAAAATAACATACGGGGAACTTAAAGAAGAATTACTCAAAAAATGCAAGCAATATATTCAAGAATTGGAAAAAATTAATCCCGAGTTGATTCTAGCAAGCCGAATTCAGAGACTGATTATCAAAATGACTCAATTAAGCAACCAGTTTTGAAATTGAAAAGCTGCTATTTTTTTATTTAAAAGGGATAATATCATCATTTTAGGCAGGGATGAAAGTATACCTGTCTTTTTTGGTAGGGTGAATCAAATTGCTGTGATTGTTTTTAGACTTTGTTGCAGAAGCCCTGAAAAATCGTACCTTCATTCCCTGTTTACAGGCTTCTACTCTCATTGCAGTGGAAAGGTGAGTTTTCCCAATGCCAATAGTCCCCAGCATAATCACGTTTTCCTTCTTTCCAATAAAATCAACTTGCTTTAATATTTCTGGGTTCATACTTTCAGGAAATGTTATCGACTCAAAGGAATAGCCTTCAAAGGTCTTCGTTTGAGGGAATTTTACCTTGTTTGTCAATTTGCAAATTTTCATTTGGTCACGGCCACTTTGCTCAGCATTTAAAATAGCCTGTAAATACTGAGTAGGATTTTCGGATTTTCAAACGAAATCGTTTCATAAACATTCATAATGTGAGCTAGACGCATTTGTTTACACAGAGTTTGCAGTGTTGTCTTCATTTTTGTACCTCCCAACGTTGAAGTCGATCATATCGACTGAGAGCAGGTTTCCGACCTCGCAAGATAGCAGGAGTGCGAGTTTCCAGTAAAAGGTAGTGGTCTGAATTCAGGATGACGAAGCTTGTAAAGAACATGTTCCAACTGTTCAATCTCTTCTAATTCGCTATGTAGGAGTCCCTTTTCCACTTCGTCTATGCTGTAAGTCTTGAGCATACGAACTAACCATTCCAGGCGAGTCTCTGACCTTTAGCAAGGAGCATCTGATTCAACTCATCAAGGCTGGATACGGAAGGCATAGGGGTAAAGTATTGTTGTTTGACCATCTTTACCAAGTTCTCAACTTGCCCTTTCTGGTTTCCTTTGGCTGGATCGCAAAAGTGACTGTTGAAAGAATAATGAGCCCGCAACCGGACAAAGCAATCTTGCTCTTCCCGATTCTTGCCCCCCAGTATCTTCTTTACAACTGTTTTAAGGTTGTCATAGGTAATGGTTTGAAGAACCGATCCGAAGAATTCAAAGGCATTTACATGCCCCTGAAGAAGGGCCTCCTGCTTTTTGTGAAAGAATGTTTTGACAAATATTTTGCGACTAAACGTACAACGCATGCAAAACACTTGCACAGTAACTTGCCTACCTTTAAGCAGTATGTCTGCTTGTCCCCTGTCGAACTGAGTGAAATTCCCCTGGGGTAATTCAAGCTGAACGAAAGCTTTAGGTTTAGTGATCTTTAGTTCTCTTACAAAAGATCGAACCGTTGATTCACCTCCAGTGAATCCGTATTCTTCAACCAGCCTTTGATAAATGCGTCGTGCCGTATGACGTTGCTTGGGTGGAGCCTGTTCGTCCTGGCGTAGCGGACAGTTTGTATTTTGGGACATCTGTTGATTTGAATGCTTTTCGAATGACCTGGCGTGAATGGCCAATCTCTCTTGAAATCTGTCGAATGAACTTTCCTAGCAATCGTAATTGGCCATCTGTAACATTTCCTTTCCTCCTGTACCCTTTTTCGACAATTTCAGGATACAAGAAAGGTATGTTCAGGTGGTCAACTTTTTAATTAGCACGGACCACGCTGTATTTTTAGATCAGCATTCACATGGGATATTCTGGCAAGGCTTTTTTATATCTCCTGCAGCAACTAGGTCTGCATTTTTTGGTTGCCAAATTCTGTATTTTTATTTTGCCATATACAAGAACATCAAAGGACATAAGCTTTATGATCTTCGCAATAAAAATTGAAATAAAAACAGGGGATTGGTTTTCCCCCTGTCCAGATTCGTTAATAAACTGTAATGGAACATTAAAGCTCACAGTTTTTCAATTTTCGTCGTCATCGTCGCCTCTCATCATAGACGGGGGAACGAATAAGCTGGTCAAGCTCATAAATTTCAACCTCACTTTTTATCTTAAGTTCTTTTTGAAGGCGGTACATGATATCTAAGCAATTAAGTCGCCTTTCCTTCTCGTTTACGTTATCAAAACAGTCAGCTAATTTCAATAAAGCAGTATGCTGCCTTTGCTTGAATCCATTTTTTTCGAAAAGAATTGCTGCTTCTTGATAATACGGAATCGCTTTGGAAAATTGATTTTGAAAATAATGGACATTTCCCCTAACAATGAGTGCTTTAGCCAGACGGAATGCATCAGGATTCTCACGTCCAATTTTTATGGCCTTTTCCAATATATCACCATGGGGATTTTGGCCATGTTTTATTAAACTATGTCAATGTTCATGTTTGGGCTAAAAAAATTGCTCATCATATAAAAAATATCAATATTGATAATCTGACTGATTTTAATTATTCCAAGTGTTTTACACTATACATTACACCTTCTTTCCATCCAAAAATTGAAATAGGGACGGATGAATTTAGTTCATATATCAGAAAGTGTACTTATTTAAATGGTTTAATGGTTTATATTTCAGCAATTGCTCCGTTTGCTGCGATAAAGTATGTAAAATATGAGTACATTGATGGAGAAATCGTAGTGCAAGAACAGTATCAGCCGTATGATGAAAAAACCGGGGAAATTGGAAAGGATATATTAAAATTGCTAGAGGATCATAGAATCAAAGTCCTTGGGAGAAAGTTATTGGAAACAGTAGTGCCAAATGTTTCATTAGAACTTAGAAAGAAAGAGGTAACCGTATTCCATTGTTTATTTGAAGATGGTTATTAAAGAAAGAGATGGGAAAAGACTGGAAAACATGTGGTCAGCTAAGAGGAAATGTCCAATAATAATCAGTACGAAAAAATATGGCTCATTTTTTGGGAGTGAGTTAATGTCGGCACAACAACTTGTATTCATCAGGTAATCGGCGGAACTTTTGATATGACTAAGGTTTGTTAATCCTAATGCTTCTGAATTACCCCCAGGCAATTCACTCATAATGAAGGGACACAGGTTCAAACTCCTTTTCCAGCACAGAAAAACGCCCGATACTGGGCTTTTTTTATTTTTGAATAGCTTAATCGGTGTTACATGGTGCTTATCTTCAGAAATAAAAGAAAAAAATAAATTGGCTATTGTTATACAACAGTATCTGTGTTAATATATAAAACATAAAGGGTTACTGTTATATAATAAGCGGATGACTCAATGGGAGGGAATTTTTAATGTCTGAGCTGGTTTCAGAAGGGATAAAAGTTACTGGAGAAGTGCCACCGCTTTACCGGGAAATTTTGACGCCCGAAGCGCTGCAGTTTATTACCAAATTGGCGCGTGCCTTTACTCCGATGCGGAATCGTCTGTTATTAAACAGAGAAGAAAGGCAAAAACGGCTGGACCAGGGGGAACTGCCGGACTTCCTGCCGGAAACGGCTGAGATACGGGAAGGAAATTGGACCATTGCCCCTTTGCCGGAGGATTTGAAAGACCGGAGAGTGGAAATTACCGGACCTGCAGGAGACCGGAAAATGGTCATTAACGCCTTGAATTCCGGAGCCAAAGTATTTATGGCCGACTTTGAGGATGCCAACTCCCCGACCTGGAAAAATACAATCGGAGGACAGATTCATTTGCGTGATGCCGTCAACGGCACTATTGAATACCGCAATCCGAATGGAAAAGTATACCGTTTGAATGATAATCCTGCTGTGTTGATTGTCCGTCCGCGGGGCTGGCATCTGGATGAAAAACATATTCTGGTGGATGGAAACCCGGTACCGGGAGGATTGGTTGATTTTGGGCTCTATTTCTTCCATAACGCGAAAAAATTGCTGGAAAAAGGTACAGGTCCTTATTTTTATCTGCCAAAAATGGAAAGCCATTTGGAAGCCCGTTTGTGGAATGACGTATTTCTGTTTGCGGAACACGAATTCTGCCTCCCGAAAGGAACAATAAAAGCAACCGTATTGATTGAAACCATTATGGCTGCATTTGAAATGGATGAAATTCTGTATGAGCTCCGTGACCATTCCGCAGGTCTGAACTGTGGACGCTGGGATTATATTTTCAGTTA
Organism: Thermoactinomyces mirandus; assembly: GCF_013868055.1. Taxonomy (GTDB): domain Bacteria; phylum Bacillota; class Bacilli; order Thermoactinomycetales; family Thermoactinomycetaceae; genus Thermoactinomyces; species Thermoactinomyces mirandus. The sequence continues at coordinate 5,466 of NZ_JACEOL010000067.1, forward strand.
TATTAAAAGGTTGAGAAATCATCCTGAAGTCATTTTGCCCGATCGGGAGCGAGTCACGATGACGGTTCCTTTCATGCGTGCCTATACCTTGCTGGCCATTCAAACATGCCATCGGAGAAATGCACCATGTATCGGCGGAATGGCTGCCCAAATTCCGATTAAAAATGATCAAAGGGCAAATGCAGAAGCTATCAAGAAAGTTCGGCTGGACAAAGAACGGGAAGCAAAAGACGGACACGATGGCACTTGGGTTGCACACCCGGGGCTGGTTCCAGTAGCCGTGGAAATATTTGATAAATATATGAAGATGCCAAACCAGATTGATAATAAAAGAGAAGATGTTAATATAGAAGCCAAAGATTTGCTTGCTGTTCCGGAAGGAATGATTACCGAGTACGGTTTGCGGAAAAATATTCGTGTTGCGATTCAATATTTGGAATCCTGGTTACGGGGAATGGGAGCCGTTGCGATCGATCATTTGATGGAAGATGCGGCGACTGCGGAAATTTCCAGGACCCAGGTCTGGCATTGGATTCGGCATGAGCAGGGGAACCTTTCGGACGGACGCAGGATTACCAGAGAATTGGTAAGCCAAATGATCGATCAGGAAATAAACAAATTGAAACGCCATATTGGCGAGGAAGCCTGGAAAGATCGGGAATTTGAAAAAGCAAAACAGATCTTTTCCAACCTGGTTTTCGAAGATGAATTTACGGAATTTTTGACTTTGCCTGGTTCCGAATACTTGAATTAATCTCTATTATGAGAAAGGATGAAAAAATATGAATCAACAACAAGAAGCCTTGGAATTGAAAAGAGAATGGGAAGAAAGCCCACGCTGGCAAGGAGTTACACGTCCCTATACCCCTGAAGATGTTCTGAAATTACGCGGTTCTGTCAAAATTGAGTATACCCTGGCCAGAAGAGGAGCGGAACGCCTGTGGAAAACGATGCAGGAAGAACCGTTTGTACGCGCTTTGGGTGCATTGACCGGGAACCAGGCTGTACAACAGGTAAAAGCCGGTTTGAAAGCAATCTACCTGAGCGGATGGCAAGTTGCTGCCGACGCAAACCTGGCCGGACAAATGTATCCTGACCAAAGCCTGTACCCGGCAAACAGTGTTCCGCATGTTGTCAAAAGAATCAACCAAGCTTTGCAAAGAGCTGACCAAATCGAGCATGCTGAAGGAACAAGAACACGCGATTGGTTTGCGCCGATTGTGGCTGATGCTGAAGCCGGATTTGGCGGCCCGTTGAATGTGTTTGAACTGATGAAAGCAATGATTGAAGCTGGTGCAGCAGGGGTACACTTCGAAGACCAGCTCGCATCTGAGAAAAAATGCGGACACCTGGGCGGAAAAGTATTGGTTCCAACACAACAGGCTGTACGCAATCTGATCGCTGCACGTCTGGCAGCTGATGTGATGGGAGTTCCAACAGTATTGATTGCACGGACTGATGCCAATGCTGCCAAATTGATCACCAGCGATATTGATCCGGCAGATCATCCGTTTATTGAAGGAGATCGTACGCCTGAAGGTTTCTACCGCATGAAAAGCGGTTTGCAAACTGCGATCGCCAGAGGATTGGCCTATGCACCATATGCTGACCTGATCTGGTGTGAAACCTCTGAACCCAACCTTGAAGAAGCCCGTCAGTTTGCCGAAGCCATTCATGCAAAATATCCGGGCAAATGGCTTGCTTACAACTGTTCGCCATCCTTTAACTGGAAAAAGAAACTGGGTGAAAAAACCATTGCTACTTTCCAAGAAGAGCTGGGCAAAATGGGATACAAATTCCAGTTTGTCACTTTGGCAGGATTCCATGCACTTAACTATAGCATGTTCGAACTGGCCAAAGGATACAGTGAACGTGGAATGGCAGCTTACTCCGATCTGCAACAGGCTGAATTCGGAATCCAGGACAAAGGATATACTGCAGTAAAACACCAACGCGAAGTAGGTACCGGTTACTTTGATGAAGTCTCCATGGTCATCTCTGGCGGAACTTCTTCCACAACTGCTTTGAAAGAATCGACAGAAGCAGAACAGTTTACTTCCTGATCATAAAAGAAAGGGCCTGTCAAAAGGGCAGGTCCTTTCTTTGTGTGTAAGATCTTTTCTAGGCTTCGCCGTTTTCCATTTTGATCATTTGATAAACTTTTTGAATCATATCTCTTTTTGTTTTCCATAGTTTATCTGACATGTTCACGTGATATTCCTCCGGATTCAATATGCGAAGATATTCTTCCCAAAACTGTGAGAGTTGCTCACGATGATACGACCGGATTTCGTCAAGAGAAGGCAGTTGATAAACAAGTTTGCCGTTTTGGAAAATATTTTTCAGCAGAGGGACTGCTTTAAACCCTTTTATTTTTTTGCGGCGGAATGTGTGAACAGGATGAAACAGGGTAAGTGGCTTGCTTTCGTCGATCTCTTCATCAACCAAAGTCAGCAGGTCTCCGTGCGCTTTATTTTTTTGGTCAAGAATACGATATACATTTTTTCGTTCAGGTGTGGTTACTTTGGCCGGATTTGAAGAAATTTTGATCGTGGGTTCCCATTTCCGGTTTTCATAGCGCGAAACCATTTTGTATACTGCCCCCAATGCCGGTTTGTCGTGGGCGGTAATCACCTTTGTTCCGACACCCCACGAATCCACTTTTGCATTTTGCGATTTCAGGTTTAGAATCGTAAATTCATCCAGATCACTTGAAGCGATGATTTTTGTTTCTGTCAATCCTGCGTTGTCCAGCATTTTTCGCGCCTGTTTGGATAAATAAGCCAAATCGCCGCTGTCAATGCGGATTCCTTTAAGTGTTTTTCCCTGTTCTTCCAGTTCCAGTCCGACCTTGATCGCGTTTGGCAGACCGCTGCGCAGCGTGTCGTACGTATCGACAAGAAGGACGCACTGGTCAGGGAATGCCTTGGCATAGGCACGAAATGCATCCAGTTCACTGGGAAAGTCCTGAATCCAGGCGTGGGCATGGGTTCCGCTGGTTGGAATGCCAAATTTTTTCCCGGCCAGCGTGTTGGAGGTGGAATCAAAACCGGCGATATAGGTTGCACGAGCCCCCCAGACTGCGGCGTCCTTCTCCTGTGCGCGCCTTGTTCCAAATTCCATCAGCTGGTCAGATTGTGCGACGTGGCGGATCCGTGCTGCCTTGGTGGCAATCAGGCTCTGAAAGCCAATAAAATTTAACAGGGCGGTTTCAATCAGTTGCAATTCCATGATCGGCCCTTCCGCCCGCAACATGGGCACACCCGGGAAGGTAATGGTTCCTTCCGGAAGAGCGTAAATATTGCCGGTGAAACGAAAGTTGCGCAATAAATCGTAAAAAGCCGGGTCAAAGTTTTCATCGAGCGTTTTCAGATAAGCAATATCCTCTTTGCTAAAATGCAGGTTTTCAAGATATTTAATGGCTCTTTCCAGCCCGGCGGCCACGACATAACCGTTTCCGAAAGGCAGATTGCGAAAATACAGGTCAAAAGCCCGCCAGTTTAAATGGCTTCCATTTTTGAAATGGGCATACATCATCGTAATTTGATATTTGTCGGTATGTAACGCTGAGATATAATTATCCATCGGTTTGTCTCCTGTTCTGTCAAATTCATTCAATAACCTTGAACATAAGTGGATTCGCTTTATTATTTTTAATCGTATAAGCACAAAGTTGAAGCTCTTTATCCTTGAGTGACAAGATCCAGAAACTTTTGTCTGCAAAGTTCCATCCTGACAGATCACGCTTTGAGGGATAGGGACGGGTAAATGGATGGGAGTGCATCACACCCAGCCATTCCAAACGATCGTTGCGCATCTTTTTAATGGTATTGAAATAGGCACGCGGTTCCAGTTCCAGGGAGCAGGGCAAACGATTCTGACAGGGAATGGGGAAAAAATGGGTAATTGTTGAGTGGCAGCCTGCCAGAAACCCGTATCCTTCATCTGGATATTTTTCAAGGCAATATTCTTTTATTTCATTGATCACATAGTGATGAATGGTAAAATAGGATGGCATTATTCCCGGCTCCCCTCGTCGGAGATTTGCAAATCACCGTTTAATAAATCTGCCATTATTTTATATTTCTGTAGTTAGAAAGTCTATGACCGGTTTCTTAATAGAAGGAGTGACTTTATTATAACTTATCTTTAATCTTTTATTGTATCAATGCTGATTGGAAATAACCTTTCGGAGGATTTTGCATTTTTTTTGTTTTATACAAATGGTACAATAAAAGAAATTTAGATTGCAAAAAACGATCGGGAAGATGAGTGACACGATAAACCCGATCCAGGCGGGTTTATGGGTGGGGAGGATCATGCCCTGTATCCGCCCCAAACCAGGGAAAAAGACAAATTGGCCTTTTATGACGGCCATTTGCCGGTCGCTGAATTGGACACCACTTTTCATGCCATTGCCAATGCAGCCAGAATGGAACGCTGGTCACCGGACCCGATTCATCCGCTTTTTGATGCTGGAAAGCTGCAGATGTTGCTTTTTCAGTTTTCTCCACGGTTTGATTGCAGACAGAAACATGTAAAATATACATATTAAATCTGTAAAGCATTTCATGCACCCTTGGTTGTAATAAAACCGATTGAGGAAACTCCTTTTTTTGCGGAATGAAGAACTTATTCATATCATTTGTGATGCTCCGGACGGGTGAAGAATCGGTTCCGCCGGTTGTTAAAGAAAACATCCACATTATCTCCTGATCCGGCTTATGGAGCCGGAGTTTGACGGGTTGGAACAATTCCGGACGCCCGGACTGGCGGGACGTCCGGTACGCATATTGTTACTCTTATGCCAGGCTGGATAAATGGGCCAGACACATCCAAACGTTAAGCAGGCAGGTCGGGCAACTAACAGTCCTTTTTAATAACAATTCTGAAGGAGATGCAGTAAAAAATGCTAGGCAGATGGATACGCAAACTGAGTCTTGCCTTTAACGGGCTGTCTTCAAGGCAGTTAACCTTTTATGACGAAATATGGGTGCAGGCTCTTTCCTCCTTAATGAAGACAGCCCCCGAATTACAAGATTAAGGGAGGATTTTTGTGGGCCAGAAACGAGTTCACTTTTTGCATACCAACGACTTGCATAGCCACCTCGACCAGTTCGGGAAAATTTATACGCTGGTGGAATCTTTGCGGTCACAATTTGAGGCTGACGGGGAGCCGTGTTTCCTTCTGGATATTGGTGACCATATGGATCGGTTCCGTTTGGAAACGGAAGGCACGGATGGACGGGTAAACCGCGCTCTTTTGGAACGAACCGGTTATGATATGGTTACTTTTGGCAACAATGAGTTGTTGACCTTTTCCAAAGAACAGCTTGGCATTCTATATCATGATGTGCCATTTTCCGTTGTTTCTACAAACGTATTTGATTTGAAAGGGGATCATCAGCCAGACTGGATTGTTCCATACCAATGGAAAGTGGTCAATGGCATTCGTTGTTGCTTTTTGGCTGCTACCATTCCTTATCCGTTGGTATATGAAATGATGGGCTGGCAAGTGAAAAATCCGTTTCCAATCATTGAAGAAGCTGTTTTGTCCGTTCGCCACCAGGCTGATGTGGTTGTGTTGCTTTCCCATCTGGGACTGGATAAAGACCAGCTGCTGGCTGAAAAAATAGATGGAATTGATGTGATTATCGGCGCGCATACGCATCATCTGTTCGAACAGGCGGAAAAAATCGGTAATACCTATTTAACGGCAGCAGGAAAATTTGGACAGGCCGTAGGGCAAATTTCGATTACTGTCGATCCGGATCGGCGATCGATTGAGGATGTGTCAGCCTGCTGCCATTTCGTGGAACAGCATCCGTCAGCGGAGTCGATTGAAGACCTGATGGATTGGTATAAACTACAGGCTGAACAAAATATGTCCCAACCGGTTACCTGGCTGGAAGAACCTCTGGAGATCAACTGGAATGAAGAATCCCCTTTTGCCAACCTGCTTGCCGACAGCATCCGGGATTGGGTGGGATCTGATTTGGCACTTGTTAACAGCGGTCAGCTGTTATGTGATCTGCCGCGGGGAACGATTACGCAAAGAATTATCCATCAAGCCTGTCCCCATCCTATCAATCCTGTGCTGATGGAAATCAGCGGCAGAGATCTCAAGGATACACTGGAAGAGTCTTTATTGAATGAATTTAAACAAAAGCCGATCCGCGGTTTTGGCTTTCGGGGGAAAATTCTGGGCATGATGAGCGTTTCAGGAATTGAAGTCAGATATGATCCGGACAGGGAACCATTTCAGAAGATCACTTCGCTCTGGCTAGGGGAAAAAGAATGGAAAGAAAATGAAAAATATCTGGTGGGCATGATTGATATGTTCATGTTTGGCGCAGGATATTTACGACTGCGAAGCGGGAAGCTGATCAAATATTTTTTGCCTGAATTCCTGCGAGATCTGTTGGCGCACCAGCTAAAAAAACCAACGGCCATCAGGAAATGCAGACAGCGGCGTTTCCTGACCGGATGAACAGGTCAGATTTGTGATTCGCAAAGAAGGAAATTTTTGTTTGTGTACAAAATTTAAAGGTTAGGTTACGATTCGTATTCTCATACTTGCTTTAAAGCGGGAATGTTCCATATAAAGATACGGTCAGGGCACTTTGACCATTTGAACGCAGGGAGGTTGTTGCATGAGTTTTGTAGATGAAGTTTATGATTTGTACCGTGATCAGTTAACAGATGATGAAGAAGATGCGGTAACCATTGTATTGAGCATCCTGGAAGAACAGTCGCGGGAGCATATGATGGCACTGATTGAACAGATGGATGATGATGAAATTATGCAAATGCTTGGTGTTTATCTGGTGGAGATGTTGAAAGTCAAAATGGTCCAGGACGGGAAACTGCCCCGTTTGCGTTTTGACTCTCCGGCTACGCGCTATCATTAAACAAAACATTCCCTCACATGTTTGGGCTTTTGTTCATACACTGAATAAAAAAGGGTGTAGTCTGAGGAGGGAATCATATGATTCAATTAAAGCCGATTGATATTGAAGGAAAACAGGTTTTGGGAATTGAAGTCAAGTTACCGCGTACTACCCTGTTGGTAGTGACGACGGATCAGGGATATATTATGTGCGGGGCGCTTGATGTAACCTTGTTAAATGAACGGCTTTCTGAACGGAATATTGTTGCGGCAAGGGCGTTGGGAGTCAGAACCCTGGAACAACTGCTGGATGCACCACTGGAGTCGGTTACCCATACGGCCAGGGAAATGGGGATTGAGCCGGGAATGACAGGACGGCAGGCTTTGCTGAAAATGATATAAATGGAAAAACGGTTTTCCCGCAGTCTGTCATTTAACCGTTCTATTAAAAAAGCACTTTCCTTTGGGAAAGTGCTTTGATTTCGTGATCAGAATCAGCGTACAGTATTCAAGCGTACAACATTTGCAGATTGAGGACCGCGATCCCCATCGACAATGTCAAATTCTACGGGTTCGCCTTCTTCAAGTGTTTTAAATCCTTCGGCCTGAATTGCGGAATAGTGTACAAATACGTCGCCACCATCTTCACGCTCAATGAATCCATAACCTTTTTCGGCATTAAACCATTTTACTTTTCCCTTCATCTTAGGGCCTCCTTCTTTCCCATTAAAAAGCGGTCAAACTCAAGCACTTGAAAACCTTTTGTTTCCTGAACAAGAGGCCACAAGATGAAACTTGACTTGCAAACCCACTTTTTAACTCATTGTAATTCCATATTAGCATGCAACTTGTTAAGTTTCAAGTTTTTTACACATCACTTGATCAGATTCCGATACTTGGACAAATTTATTTTTCTGGCTTTCAGCGTTTTTACGAGCCATTTGTGATCACGCCTTGGAGTGGCCAGAATATAGCCGCGAATAATGTACTCTTCAGTTAATGCTTTGATCTGGTCCTTTAACGCCAATTCTCCGATTTTTCCGGCAATTTTTCGTTTGACAGTGTTACGAAACGGTGACGGAACCGGTTTTACCAGATCATTTAATAGTTCCTTGTGCTCTTGTTTCCAAAGATGGATGGTTTCCTTTATGTAATATTCCTGCCAGTCAAGAATTGATCTGCCGTCATCCCTCGGCAGAGTCCTCAAAAATTTGCGGAACATGAAATAGCCGCCAATTGTCAGGAAAGCGAGAAAACAGAGCCAAAAAAACAGGTAAACCCATTGCAGCCACGCGAGTCCGACCATTTCAGCGTCACCTCTTTCGTACTTCGTTATGATGATGGGACACAGGACAATGGAATAACCATAAAAAACGCCTTCATCCGTTACTGATGAAGGCGTTTATTTTTTCAGTCTTTTATACGAACAAGCTAATGCCATAACCGATCAATCCCCAACATGGAATGCTTAATAATGTTGCATTAAAAAGTCCGAGCATTGGGCGGTGCATCATGAATTCCTCCTGTGAAAGAATTGGGTGAATTAGGTGGTTTTAGGTGAGTGGTGTTAGTGTCTTTATTATATCGGCAGAATGCCGGGCTTGTCACGGTTTTGGCTGAAATGTAATGTACATGTAAAGTTGGAGTCAAAATAGAGAAACAGTAAAACCGGTTTGTTACAACGAACGGGATTTTGTTAATTTATTGTCTTTGAAGGCGTTTTCAAAACGTGCGTAATGTCAGGGGATTATTTTTCAGTCCAAACGGGCGACTGCCAAACTGTCGGTCAGGGATGTGCTGGTGGTGCTTTCAGGCTGATTCTTTAACTGATGTATACAGTTTCATTTTACTTTTTTGCTGCCATGCCGGAACTTGTCAACGTCGACAAAAAGGGCTGTTGAACGAGCAGGCCGGGATTTTACTTCACACGATAGCTTGTGTTCTTGATTATACCGTTTTCCACGATGACATTCTCCGGTTTCATGGGAATGTTATGAATAAATCTGATCAGAATGTCTTTTACTCCATCAGCAATCCGCTGTTGGGCTTCCAGCGTCATCCCCGAGTAGTGAATCGTCATGGCGTGATTGGGCATCGTACGCCACGGGTGATCGCCCGGTGCCGGCTGCGGATACCAGACATCCCCCGCATAACCGGCAAGATGACCCGTTTCCAGGGCTTCCAGCAAGGCATCGGTTTCAACGATTTTTCCCCGTGCCGTATTAATCAGATATGCTCCTTTTTTCATATATGACAGGAGTTCCCTGTTGAAGGAACCGTCTGTATACTTGGTGAGCGGGGTATGGATGGTGACGATGTCGCTTGTTTTGATCAGCTCTTCCAGCGAAACCGGTTCTGAACCGTGCAAGGATACCGGATGCAAAGGATCATAATGAACGATCCTTACCTGAAATGGGGACAGCCGTTCTGCCACCAGCTGGCCTATGCGTCCGAAGCCGACGATGCCGACTGTTTTCCCTTCAAGGTCGTGTGCACGGGCCCCGATTTTTGGAAGATTCCATTCTCCCTGTACCACCTGCCTGTGACCTTCAAGAAAATCACGAAGCAGGATCAATATGCTCATCACTGTATGTTCAGCCACGCTTACCACATTACAACCGGTGACTTCCACAACAGATATGTGATGTTTCCGTGCTGCTTCCAGATCGATATGATCCGATCCGACTCCGGCCGTAATTACCAGATTTAGCTGACCTGCACGTTCAATGCGGTCCCTAGTGAGATAGGCCGGATAAAACGGGGAACAGATAAATACAGACATATCCTCAAGCCGGGAATCAAGTTCCCCGGGATCTGTCAAAACGACTATCTCATGACCTGTGCCCGAAAAGAACGATGGCAGATTTAAGGCCTTTTCCGCACTCAGAAGCGGGCTGTTTTTTTCATTTGGCGGGGTTTCCGGAAAAACAGCAACGATTTTCATGTGAAGTCTCCTCTCTCTGCATGGGATGTCTGAAAAACTCTTGATTTTTAAAACAGATTCCAAAATCATTTCAAATTATTTTTATTTTCGTTATTATCGCAATTATTATTTTATTTTAAATTTATATATTTATCAATATATTCGTCGGGACACGGTTTTTCCAGATCAGGCCGGTATGTGTCCGCTTGCTGGGTTGTTTCGACCGGTGTCCGGATTTGAATGTTGCCTTGTTTGCAATAAAGAAAGGCATTGACGCTTTGAAAATCGTTGCGTTATATTCATACACAGCGCAAACCTGACATCAAGGATGCCTTTGTGATGAATGAAAAGGAGACTGGAATCATGAATCAGAGTGAACAAAAAGTGAATACTCCGGAACGGGACCTCTGGGATCCGTTGTATACCAAGGTGGAGAAAGGCAGATATGAGTTAACCAGTGTTGAATTTACGGTCACGCATTTGTGCAACCTTCGCTGCGAACATTGTGCGGTAGGTGAGGATCTGGCGGAAAAAGAGGGAACGCCGCTACCTGTTGACGAGTTGCTTCGCAGTCTGGATGAAGTGGAAACATTGCAGACAGTCAGCTTTACCGGCGGAGAACCGATCCTGAATCCGCAAGTAGTCAGGGGGCTGATCCGTCCCTTGTTGAGATACTGCAGGGATCGCGGAATCCGTACCCAGTTGAATTCAAACCTGACTTTACCTCTGTCCAGATACCTGGACTGGATTGAAGACCTGGATGTACTGCATATTTCTTACAATTACCGGAATGATGAAGACTTTTACCGGATTGTCTTCAAGAATTACGGGAAAGAAGTAAGCCCCTGCACGGCCTCTGCCTTATACCAGCAAATGGTTGATAATGCTTGTGAGCTTTCCAAACTGGGTGTTTTTATTTCGGCGGAGTCCTTTTTAAGCCCGTTTACTTCTCCGCATATCGTAAAAATGCACCAGGCGATTGTGGAAATGGGTTGCAGACGGCATGAAGTCAATCCCCTGTACCCCAGTGACTTTGCGAGAGGCATGAAACTGCTCAGTCTTGATGAATTGCGAAGTACCATATGGGAACTGGTAAACCACCGTAATCCCGACATATGGCTTCTGTTTGGAACGCTGCCTTTTTATCCCTGCAGTGAAAAACAGGAAGATCGCGATTTGTGGCTGAGGCTTCATCAGGAACCCGGAGTGACGGTTCGCCAGGATCCGGATGGCCGCTCCCGGTTAAATGTCAATGCCTATACCGGTAATGTCATCGTGACGGATTTTGGGGATATCCCGCCTCTTGGGAACATTCGTCAGGACCGGTTAAGTGACATTTTTGAACGCTGGCTGGAACATCCTGTGGCAAAAAAAGTTCATTGCTTCTGCCCTGAAGCGCATTGTACCGGACCTAACCTGTTAGTGGCCAATGAATATTATCCGGACTGGAATTTTGCAGAACGAAATGCAAAAGTAACCGTTGAATCAAATTTCTAATTTGCAACCGCCCGGATTTTGATAATTTTCCTGAAGGCGGTTTTGAAAACAGGATCTGCTCGGGAAGAAGGCATCAAGGCGCTCTGCTACTCCCTTTCAGGCAGGTTCGAAAACCGTTTCACCAACTGGGTCTCCCGGTGAACTCTTCCGTTTTGGAATAGGGTAGAGGCACATCCCTTCGCTTCTGAAAGATGCTTTCCCAGACTTTACCGATCTGTTTGGAAATCGTCATGAAGTTTGTCTATTCTTATAGAAAAATGTACCTTTTAATGAATATAATAAATATGACAGTATTTATTTTGGCTTTTACAGGGGGGCCTTTGTTTGAGTGAGACCTTTTCAAAAACGGAACAGGAAGTCATTTACAGAGTCATTCGCGCACGTCGGGATATTCGTCATTTTCAAAGAAATCCTGTTCCGGAGGATGCCCTGGCAAGAATCCTGGAGGCAGCCCATTTTGCGCCTTCCGTAGGATTTATGCAACCGTGGAACTTTATTTTTGTCAGTTCTTTGACATTGCGACAACAGATTAAAAATCAATTTATTGAAACCAATAAAAAACAACTGGAACAAATTAGCGAGCCTGAGCGCCAGAAATTATACAGGGAATTGAAACTGGAAGGCATCATGGAAGCTCCGGTCAATCTGGCAGTAACCTGTGACCGGAACCGCGATGCTCCCTTTGTACTGGGGAGAGGCCCGATGCCGGAAACCGATTTGTTCAGCACCTGTCTGGCGATCGAGAACATGTGGCTGGCAGCCCGGGCCGAGGGAATTGGAATTGGCTGGATAAGCATCCTGAACAGGGAGAAAGTGGGAGAACTTCTGAAACTGCCGGTTGGTGTCCGGTTGGTTGCTTATCTGTGTATCGGTTATCCGGTCGAATTCCGGACCAGGCCATTGCTTGAGGAAGTAGGCTGGAAATCACGGCTGGATCTGTCACAAATGGTTTTTGAAAACGAATGGGGAAATCATATGAAATGGTCCAGTCAGGAATAACCTGTTGTGGCAAATGACAAAAAGCCAAATTTCTCTTATACCGGAAGTTTGGCTTTTGCTTTTTAAGATTGGTCAGGAGGAAAAAGAAAAAAGATGGATGCATTTACGAGATTTGTCCGGGAAAATGTGGATCGCCCGCAATCGGTAAAAGCCGAAAGGGTCCTGGTTTTACCAAAAGAACTGGAAAAGGAATTTGAATACTATTGCCGCAAACGGAATCTCAGCTTTAATGAAGCAGTCGTAATGCTGTTAGAAAAGGCCGTTCAAGACGGACGGAAAAACACAAGTCACCGGGAATGAAAAAGACAGACCGGATGCGGACGGATTCATGAATGATGCCTTATGGGGAAGCGTCTTATACAAGGCAGAACCAGGAGAGGAGTCTGAAATGATTGTAAGAAAACGGGGGAATTATTTTATATTGGTTAAACAGCATGACCATGGGCTGGTTGCAGGGGAAATTGCCGCCCATATCAATGAACCGATCCAGCCTCTTGCCAAAACGCTGTTTGCTATTTCCCACCATGACGTCGGCTGGGAAGAACTGGATCAAACCATTCGGTGGAATGAAGAAAAAAACCGCCCTTATGACTTCCAAGATTATCCCCTTTTGCCCAAACTGGAGGCGTACACGCAGGGAATTGCCCGTGTAGTCGCCAATGATCACTATGCCGGTTTTTTATGCAGCAAACATTATGCATCTTTTTTTACCAATGAGACGGATCCGGCGGCCCGCAGATTTCGTGAACAGGAACTGACAAGGCAGCATCAGTTGCGGGAATATTTCACCCAGACAGAAGAAGAGAACATTGCCCGCAATTTCCGGCTGCTGCAGTTTTGCGACAAGCTGTCGCTGTTTATCTGTCTCAGTGACCCGGGCGAAAACAGAAACCTTTGGTATGAAGACGGCATATTCTATCAGGGGAAACGATACCAATGGATTTGGGAAGACAGGCATCGGTTGCGGATATCGCCGAATCTGTTCATCCAGTCCTTTACGCTGGATATTCCATATCAGCTTGTTGATGCATATCGCCGCCTGGTCGGAAGCGAAACGTATACGCTGCAAGTTTTGGTGTAAAAGGTGCAAAGGGAGTCTATTCATGAACGTAAGCGGATTTGACCACATTACCCTGAGAGTGAGTAGTCTGAAGAAAAGTCTCCCGTTTTACCTCGGCCTTTTGGGGATGAAGCTGGTGCACAAAGGTCGCACAGATGTTTATCCCCGAGTGGAGAGATGTCTGGATTTGCCTGTTGGAAAGAACAGAAGGCCAGATCCGGGAGAGTGGTCCCGGGATGGATCATATCGCCTTTTCCATTAGTGAGAACGATTTTTTTCAGGCAGTTTCCCGTTTGCAATTGCATCATGCCGATCTGGTGAGAGAACCGGCTTTTCGTGGCGGGGGCTGGTCGATTCAGTTCAGGAATCCGGACGGAATTATCCTGGAGCTTTTTACGGGAAATTTAGAAAAAAGAATGATGGATTGGACATCGTCATAAATCAGATATCTGCCGGCAAGTGGAGTGAATGTCTGCATAAACTTTTGTTCAAACGGCTGCCGCTTTTCTGCCAATTTATTTATGTGATAGGGAAAGCGGCTTTTTTTATATTTTATATCTAAAAATTTAATTATATAAAAATAATATTTTGATAAAGGGACTGTTTTCAATGAATAAATTTATATCGCAGACCTGTTTAAAAAGGCTTGAATGCATGGAAAAGATTAAATAGAAATTCTTCGTATTGACAAAAAAATTGTGCTGGCAAATTTTACGGAATTGTGTTGAAATAAGTACGATTTATGTAATATTATAGGAAAAAGGAAAGGTGAAAACGTTAATTTTAATGGAGGGAAGAATGCCAGAAATCCTGTCATGATACAGAATCATCCAAGCGGTACTAAACCGTAAACGGGTTTTATGAAATAAGCTTGTTAAGAAGGTAATTTTCTTTCAAATCAAAGAAGCTTTACAGGAGGGATTTCAGTGAAAGATCCCAAACAAATTTTAGAGTCGTTTCGAACTGACATTCATTCGCAGAACATTTATTCAAGCCTGTTAAGGCAGTTTGATCTTGAGTATCCAAATTCAAAAGGAAACCGTCGCAAACCGCAGAGGTCTCTCGGTAAAAACATGAACCAGATGGCAGCTGCCTTGTCCGTCTGTCTGGTTACAGGCTTGTCAGCAGGAATAGGGTCGGCTTTTGCAAACAGTGAAATAGGTCCAGTGCAGCCTCCACTTGACGAAGCACCAAGCAAGGCAAACGTGAATGTTGAAAAGCCGCAGGCAGAAAGCAGGGAACCGGAGAGAAAGCTGCCGGAACATCCGACTGACCTGGAGAAGAAAGAAGAAGCTGAATCCAGAATCGATGATCAGCAGGAGAAGAAGCAACAACAAACAGAAACAAAAGATTTTCCCCCGCTACAAAACATTCCTCAGGAGATAGAGAAGACCACCAATAACGAACAGCAGGAAAGACAGTCGGAGAAAGAACCGGAGCAAGCCGGTAACCTGAAATCACCGGAAAACGTACCTGCAGATGCAGAATCAGGACACCGGAAAGAACTGGAACAGTCCACACGGGCCGAGTACCGGCAACAGGAAGAAACCGTTCAAAACAGCAAAGAATCTGTAGTGACGAACGACAAGGCACCGGCCGAAGAGAAACAGTATTCACCGCCAAAGGCGGCAAACAAGGGTGTGGCGGCTGCTGCCACCAATGAAAAAACAGCTGCAAATGACGGACAGGACAACAAGGAGCAGCAACAGATCCCGCAAACCGTCCAGGGTGGGGTTTTGCCTGATACAGCCGGTGATGATTTGAATGGTGTGCTGCTTGGCGGGGCTGTTGCACTGCTCGGGTCGGTCTACACCCTTCGCAAGAACAAGGTGGAATCATCTTGAAACGGGATAAAGTGATTGCTCTGATTTTTATTACAGCAGGCATTTTTTATGCCGGTTATTCAGGCACAAATTATTTATTGCAATCAAAGCTTGTGAACACTTCTACAGAAGCAGATACAAAAGCAGATACAAAGCTTGCGGAAGCCGGCAGCGGCCAATCGGAGGCAAATGACTGGCTGGTTGTCGCCAGGGAACACAGGCCGGAAAAAGGGGATCATTTTGCGGATTTGATTATTCCCAAGCTCCAGGCAAAAATGCCTGTTGTTGAGGGAACGCATGAAGATGAACTGGAAAAAGGGGTGGGGCACTATGCGGAAAGCGTGCTTCCGGGAGAACCGGATAATACCGTCTTGTCGGGCCATCGGGATACCGTGTTTCGCAAAGTAGGCCAATTAAAGCCAGGGGACCGGTTACTGGTTCAAACAAATTACGGCAAATTTGAATATATAATCACCAGAACATGGATTACCACGCCAGATGATCGTACTGTAATCGTTCCACACAAGAAACCGGTACTTACTTTAACCACCTGTTATCCGTTCACATATGTCGGGCCGGCTCCAGAGCGATATATCATCCAGGCAGAGCAAATGAAAAGAATCGAGTAGCAATTGTAATTGATTCATAAGGAGGAGAAAGATGGAACGGCCGATCGTTCGCCGCAAGATACCAAGGATTTTGTTTTGGCTGCTGATTATATATACGGCTTTAAGCACAACGGCAGTCCTGGCCATTCAATTCGGCCTGATCCAGATGCCGTCCCGCAATTTGGAGACAGCCGAACAGGCACCCCGGGAAAGTGACAGAGTGATGATCAGCGAACTTGCATTTGCAGAACAGTTTGTACGCGAATATCTTTTTTGGACACAAGGAAACGAGGATTCGCGGGCGGCACGATTAAAACCTTTCTGGAAGCCGAATATGGATGTTCAGGGAGGGCTTGATTTCAAACAGGTGGAGTGGAATTCCTATGCCCGGAACGTTGATGCCTGGTCGGTGAAAGAAAGAGAAGACCAGTCCGGGGTCATTGAAGTGACGGTTTATGCAGAGACCATTCTCAGTCATGTAAAGAATTCCAATGAGCAAAAAAGAGTTGATCGGTATCTGGTTGTTCCCATTAAAAAAGCAGGCGATTCCTATCTTGTTGCGGGTTTTCCCCGCTTCATTGCACCGCCGGTTGCCAAAATGCCGGCAGAGCAGGAGGAAGACAGGAAGGATGTTCAGGGAGAAGCGGTGGATAGTCAAACCCGCCTGGAAGTCGAACAATTTATGAAGTCTTTCTGGAAGGTTTATACTACTGGCGCTCCTGAAGAAATTGCCTATTTTAAGAAAAACAGCAAGTCTGTGTCCGGTTTGACAGGAATGATGTCATTTCTGGAAATGGATCAGCTCAATGTTCGTCAGAATCAGGGGGTATATGTGGCTGAGTGCAATGTATTGCTGGAAGATTTGGCGTCCGGAGCAAAATTTACCAATCATTATCTGTTCAAGCTCGTAAAAGAAGGCGGGCGCTGGTATGTATCAAGTATGGAACAAGGAGAGATTTAAAGTGATGACCTCTTATTTGATGACACTCCTGGTTGCGGGACCAGGTGAAAAACTGCAGGAGGCTGTCGGATCGGAAATTGGTTCATTGTTTTTTTTAGCCGTGATTTTTATTAGTTTGACGCTGTTCTGGAAGAGGGCGTTTACAGCGTTTATCGGTTTTGCACTGTTTGCGATGCTGGTCAGTGTCTTTATTTTCCAGCCGGAGTTGATTTCTTCATTGGGTTCCGACGGATTTCGCTGGTTGTTTGAGGCATACCTCAAATGAAGCAGATACGGGTTTATGATCAGGTTTTCCGTATTGAGAAAACGGTTTATTCCCTTCAGGGAATTCATTTACCACTGCCGGTTTCGTACCGGCAGATGGCATTTTTCGTTGGAACCTTGATTTTGATGGTGGTTTTAAACAAGTTTCCCCCCATAAGCTGGATCGATTTTTTTCTGGTTAAATTTGTGGCAGTTCCAGCTGCGGTTTCGTGGTTTTTCACTCGTAAAACATTGGATGGCAAAGCACCCCATCGATTTATATTTCGATGGATCGAGCATTTTTTCAGTCCTCATCATTTTGCGCGTTACAAGGAAATTGAGAAACCAAAGAACAATTACTACCAGTATGAAGGGGAAGTAGCCTGCCGCTTTGCAACCAGGAGGGATCAGCCGTGACGCGCATACCTTTTCCGGTAAAGTATTTTGAAGACAATCTGGTTTTTGCCCAGGATGGAGCGGTTTATGCTTATTATGAGTTGCAAACGTTCAACTATGATTATCGGTCGACGGATGATCAACTCAGCCTCCATGGAAATCTGGAGGCTTTTTATTGGAATATTAATGCCGAAACCCATGCGCTGGTTGTTCCTGAGTTCCAGAGTCTGGAGGAACAGCGCCAGGCGATGGAAGCAGGTTTATGCAGCGATTTGAAAGAGGCGGGCAAAGAACATATTCGCATGGCTATTGAGCATTTGTACGGCAAAGATGTGCATCAATATCGCTTTTTCATGGGGGTCAAGCTAAAGCCGACATCGGTAAAGGGGCTTTCTTTCCTCAAGGAGATCAGCTATATATGGAAAGATTTTAAAAGATACCTGAACAACCAGGCCGGGACAGATGCCCCCGAAATTTTTGAAGAGGAAATTCACGCCTATCGCGTGCAGGAAGAATTGATTTATTCCAGGGTAAATGGTTATTTGCGCGCCAGACGGGTCGATACAACTGATTTGGAATGGCTGATCCGTCGGGGTTTTTATCGGGGAATCGGAGAAACCCCGCGCCGAAAAAACTGGAAACCGAAAAAAATTCCGGTTGAAATCAAGGGGAAAAAAGCGATTCGTCCAGGCAGAGATATTTTAACATTGACGGAAGGACGATTTGACGATTCGCACGGACGCAATCTAATTGTCGAACAAGTTGCAGGAAGAGAAATCAAAAAAGGGTATATGGCCTTTTTGACACTTTCCCATATCCCCGATAAAGCGCCTTTTCCGGGAATAGAGTGGATATATAATCTGCAACGACTTTCATTCCCGGTAGAGGCATCTGTCCGGACGGAAACGATTGAATACAGCAAGGCATTGGCACAGGTACTTAACAAGAAAAAAGAGTTGAAAGCGGAAGATGAACACGCGACGGAAAGCGGAGTAGAAACCTCTTATCACATTTTGCACAGCCGCCATGATGCCAATGAATTGGAAAGCAACTTGCGCACAGATAAATTTCCGTTGCTTACGACCTCTGTTTTATTGTGTGTTTCTGCTTCCTCTCTGGAAGAACTGAATTTAAGAATCCAGCTGGTAAAGGATCTGTACAGCGACATGATGATTCAGGTTGAAGTTCCCTTTGGGGATCAGTGGAGAGGCTTTAATGAATTCATTCCGGGGGCAAAAAGAATCATAACTGATTATGTACACTACATGGACCCGGCGGCAGTGGCTGCCAGCATGATGGGTGCCACGAGGCAACTGGGAGACGGGAAAGGGCACTTCATCGGTATGTCCAACAATTTACCTGTATTCTTCCAACATGATCGGGGCCCGAAAGATGAAAGGCTGAGTACTACTGCTTCTGCGGCATTTATCGGTTCATTGGGAGCCGGGAAATCATTGGGTGCCAATTTGTTGGCTTATCAGGCTCTGTTAAACGGCGCAAAAGTGCTTATTTTTGACCCGAAAGATGAACGGGCCCACTGGGCGGATGTCTTGCCTGAATTGAAAGGCATGACCCGTGTCGTCACATTGCGTGCCAGCCTGGATGACCGCGGGAAACTGGATCCGCTGGCAGGGGTTACGAAACCGGCAGATAAGCTGGCTGCTGCAGAAACAGCCAAAAAAATCCTGCAGTTTTTGGCCCGGGCCACAGATGGCACCTATGAAGCGATCGTAATTGGCAAGGCGGTCGACCAGGTGTTAAATCAGCCTGAGCCATCCATGATGAAGGTGTTTGACTATTTGCGCCAGAGTTTGAAGGAAGCTCCGGAAAAAAGGCAGGACAGTCTGGAAGAGATTGTCGATGTATTAAGTTATCTGGCCACTTCCGGCCAGGGGCAATTGCTTTTCGGGGATGGCACACAAAAAGTGATTGACCTGTCCATGCGTTTGACCATCCTGCAAATTGAAGGCCTGAAATTGCCGGATGAAAGCCAGACGGATTACGGTCGCATGGCTATTGCGTTAATGATGGCAATTTCCGATTTTTCCCGCCGTTTCTCCAACCAGTCTTCCAGCGAGTTTAAACTCGTCCTGTTTGATGAATCATGGCGGTTGGCAAAAGTTCGTGAGGGAAGGGACATCCTCGAAGAGCTGGTGAGAACGGGCCGCAGCAAAAATGCCGCCATTTACCTGATCAGCCAGAATGCAAAAGATTTGCTGGGAGAAGAAATCCGGTCGAATCTGGGATGTCGCTTTGTCTTTCGGTGCCGTGATGTTAAGGAAGCCGAAGCGGCTTGCCAAATCCTTGGAATTGAGTCAAATGAAGAGAATATCGAAACAATTCGAAGCTTGCCAACGGGAACCTGTCTGATGTCAGATTTGGAGAAGCGAGTCAATGAACTTGAGATCCGTGTGTTGGAAAAGCGTTTGTTGAACGCATTTGATACCCGGCCCGGGTCCCGTCAGGAACAAGGCGGTTCACGCCAACCCACTCTGCATGACAAGGTTCATTCTGTCCCGTAAAGGGGTTTCCGATAAAGAACAAGTGAAGGAGACCTGCTCATGATTGGAAGAAAAATTTTCATACTATTCCTGGCTGCCTTGCTATTCCTGGTCGGAATTGTTGGAAACAGTAACATAGCAATTGCCGCCGAAGAACAGGAAAAAAATTCAGAAGGATACAGTCTGATCAGTGATCTTTTAACCATTTTTCCCGAGGACCAGATCGAAAAAGCGGAAGCAAAAGGCTATGAAGTGAAGTTTTCAAAATACCAGCCAAGCCAGTACAATCTGGAAATCTTTACGGAAGAAACCTCCTTTTATGAATTGGATACCAAACTGTCAAACCAGGTGTATATCCTGATTAATGAATTTAACAACTTTATTTGGCAAGCCTTATTGTCATGGAATTTTACGGTGATTTTAATCGTTGAAAACGCATTTTCTCTCAATGTGGTGGATCAGTTTGCAGATGCAGTCGAAGAAGCGGTTCAGCAGCTGGCCGGTTTTAGCGGAAGCGGTTATGGCAGCACCGGGTTGATGGGGAACTTTTTGACCCTGATGATCATTATTGCCGGAGCGTGGATTGCTTACAAGGGACTGATCAAAAAGAAGACAACAGAAGCGCTGGGCGGAATGCTTTCCAGCGTTTTGGTCCTGATGCTGGGACTTGTCTTTTTTGCCAATGCCGGTGGGGTTATGCAGTATCTCAATGAAATCAGCAGTGGTTTGAGCCAGGAACTGATGGGGGTCGGGATTGAGTTTCAGGAAAATCTGGAAGAGGGGGAAGTCAATTATCCCGCCGATGTTTCATCGCTGGTTGTTTCCGACAAGCTTTACAACATGATGGTATATGAACCTTATCTGATGCTGCAGTATGCCAAAACCTCCAGCGACCCTGAGCTGACCCAGGGAAGGATTCAGAAAATCCTCGCTTTTAAGCCAGGCAGTACAGCGAGACAAAACATGGTGAAAGAAGAAGTTAAAAAGTTCAATAATCCGATGGTTACCACAGAAGGGGTCTTTCAGCGCCTGACCTTGTTGATTTTGCTATGTGTTTCCCACTTTATTCTGGGATTGTTATTCTTATTCATTGCCGGAGCCATGATCGTTTATCAGTTTTTGTTCTTGCTCATTGCCCTGTTCGCGCCATTCGCCTTTTTGATGGCCCTGAATCCGGCCTGGTCCAGTGTTGCGGTAAACTGGTTCAAGAAGTTTGTCGGCTACCAGCTGATCAAATTGATTATTGGCGTTTTTTTCAGCATGTTGCTTACCATCTCCCAGTTCCTGTATACGATGAGTCCGCCAGATAAGGTTGGTTATATCTGGACTATCGCTATCCAACTCATCCTGGTCATTGGTGTCATATGGAAACGGGAAGAACTGTTCAGCATCATGAAAGCACCAATGGGCAAAGGAGACAGTTTCAAAGGCGAGTTTAACATTCAAATGCCGATTGATTACATGACGAAGTACACACAAAGTCTGGCGTCTAAAGCTAAAAAAATCAAATTGAGAAGGTAGCACAGGAACTGGCCCAACTGGCCCTGCGTTTTTAAAAGTGGGAGGGAATAGAGTTGTTTAACACAGACTTGCCCAGTGGACGCCGTCGACTTTTTGTTTTGATCCTGTTTGTTTTCATTGTAGCCGGTTTTTCCGTCAAATATCTGCTCATTCATCTGGGCTGGGTAGGAGATGGAGGAAATACGGAAGTTGGGGCCAAGGCGGAAAATTCCAAAAACATGGTGCCCGTAAATGAACCCGACATTCCCGCCCTGTCGCAAGAAGAAATACAGCGTGTGCAAATTACGGCAAGAGCTTTTGTTCGTGCATATGTGACCAGAACTTCCGCTGATTATGATGGATGGCTCCGTTCACTCAAACCTTATGTTACGGATCAATTGTTTTCTTTGCTTGAAGAGGAAGCGAATTATTTTGAGTCTGGCGGCCAGACACCGACAAGCCGGTTTAAACAGTTGGGCAGGATCAATTGTCAGGATGATTTGGGAAAAGTCGGCTGTCTGGCTGAAATGGTTGTCGAACAGGATGAAAACGGGAAAAAAATTCCCATTGAGCGTGTGTATCAACTCACTTTGATTAAAGAAAAAGGGGAATGGTTAATTGAGGAGGTGGAGGTACGTGGAAGCTTCGACTAAAATCAGCCTTTCCACTGCTCGCCGCCGTCCGATCCGTCCTGAAAAAACGCTTTCCGTTAATATGAAATTGGTTTTATTTGTAAGCATTTTGGGATTTGGCGGTTTGCTTTTCTTTTTGGTTGCCATGTTTGGAACGGTTTTTATCAGCCTCTTTTCACTTAATTCTTCCGAAAACGGCCAAATGGGGAGATGGGTAGTTGCGGAAGGTTTTCCCGAGATAGCGGAAAAATATCTGCCCATTTATCAGGAGGCTGGAAAAAAGTATGGTGTTCCGTGGCAAATACTGGCGGCCATTCATAAAGTGGAGACGGATTTTGGCCGGAACCTGAGTGAGAGTTCCGTCGGCGCAACAGGTCATACCCAATTTATGGATAAGACCTGGTTGGGCTGGGATTACCCGGGAGGTACGAAATTGGGTGATTTGCCTGATTCCATTGACATTACAGACCCGAAATTGATTGAAGCCTATGGGGGATATGGAGTTGACGGAAATAAAGATGGCAAAGCCGACCCTAATGATCCGGTCGATGCAATCCATGCAACCGCCAATTATCTGGCAGCAAACCATCAATCAGGAGAAGACTGGTTCGCCCGCGGGGGACCTGTCTGGCAATACAATCGTGATTACGAGAATTATGTATTGAAAGTAAAAGAATATGCCGAAACCTTTGCCAAACCGGTATATGCCTCCGGGTCCCGTTTCTCATCGGGACAGTTTATATGGCCGGTAGAGGGCGGCACGATTTCTTCTTCCTTTGGACTCCGGTTTCATCCGATCAAAAAGGTTTATCGCAGGCATGAAGGGATCGATATAGCAAAACCAGCCGGTTCTCCCATCGTTGCGAGTGATGGCGGGGTTGTCGTGGAATCGGGACCATCCAGCGGATATGGCTGGACAATTGTCATCGATCATGGCAATGGATTCCAGACCCTGTATGCCCATATGTATCCGCAGGATGTAAAAGTCCATGTCGGGCAGGAAATATCAAAAGGCCATGTCATTGCCCTTGTCGGATCCAATGGCTGGAGCACCGGCCCGCATTTGCACTTTGAGGTTCGTAAAGACGGGCAGGTAATCGATCCGATGATGTTATTGCCTTCTTCAAAAAAGTTAAAGGAAGAAGGTCCGGAATAAAGAAATTGACTATATAACTCTGGTATTACCGATAAATGTCTTGTAGTAATAAGAAAGGTGGGGTTGGTTTGTTTCCTTGGAATAATGTGCCTAAAGGCGGAGATCATCAATTAAGTCAGGTTGCCAAGTGGTTTTTTTATCTGATTATCGGCTTTGTATCCGTTATTGGCGCATTGTATTTGTGGAAATTTCTTGCGGATTTGTTCGGGGAAAAAAACGAAGCGGAAAAAGCGACCGACTGGATTTGGAATTT
Source organism: Thermoactinomyces mirandus (assembly GCF_013868055.1). Lineage (GTDB taxonomy): Bacteria > Bacillota > Bacilli > Thermoactinomycetales > Thermoactinomycetaceae > Thermoactinomyces > Thermoactinomyces mirandus. The sequence goes on from NZ_JACEOL010000067.1 coordinate 28,907, forward strand.
GTTCGGGTCGGCAGCAGATTTTTTCCTGGCCGCGCTTCCCTGGCTTGTTCTGCTGGGCATTGTTGTTCTGATCCTGGCTTATGCAAGCCGCTGGTCCACGAAATCCCATTATCGGAAACGCGCGATAAAGGGAGCAAAATATTTGCGCATCCTCCCTTCACACGACACAAAACTGGATTTGGACAAAATCTCGGAATTGACCCGAACCTTCGGGAGCATGATCCGTCCCTTGCGGATACGAATCCAGTATGGACGTCCCTGGTTTCGCTGGCGGTTTGCAATTCCGGAAGGAAGCAATCAGATCGGGATCTACCTGGCCTATCCCGAGGATAAGGAAAACAGTGTGAAGGATACCTTGCGAAGTGTTTATCCTTCTGCTGAGTTGCACGACATCAGCAGTGAGGATTTCCCGGGCCCGACCAGGGGAGGAATTGGGGGCCACTTCATTTTCAAGTTCAAAAAGAAAGGTTATCCGCTCACTTCCCTTATGCAAACAAAACAGAGTCAGCTTGGCAGTATTCTGAACAGCCTGCGGCCGGGAACCTATATGGATTTGCAATTTTCCCCCGTAAGCTGGCGCGCTGTGGAAGAGCGTTCCGGAGAGGCACGCAGTCTCCTGACAAAAAAGAAACATAAAAATATGGGACCGGAAGAGCGGATTCGCCGTGCCGGTTTGATCCAGCGCCTGACCGGTCGTGAATTGTCTTTTCAGGTACGTCTGTCAGTCTGGTCCAATCATGAAAATGCTGAATCGGTAGTCCGGTCAACAGCAGAATCGATCCAGACAACTATGAAGTATGACGGGGAAATCTGGTTTATTCGCCAGCGCTGGTGGAATCCGATGAAAGATAACAATCTGGTGCCGATCCCCTGGCCGTTTACGCTGATGGCCTGGACTTCGGATGAACTTGCAACGTTGTTTCACTTGCCGCCGGCTGATCATTACATTTACCAGCCTCCTCAGGATGACGGGCCCAATGCTCGCGGTTATGTAGCTCATCTGTTTGAGAATCAACGGACCTTGGATAAGGATGAATTGCGGGAAGGCGTTTTGGTCGGGAAACTGAAACATCCTTTTGACAAACGGGAAGTACGGGTCAATTTTGATCAGCTGAACAAGCACTTTGTTTTAACAGGCGCCAGCGGAATGGGAAAATCGAGTGTCGCCATAGACATGATCCAGTCACTTCTGGATGAATGGTTTGACAATCCTGATGAATGTCCCGGATTCACAATTATTGACCCGGCGCGGGAGCTGGTGGCAATCATAGAAAACCGCTTGCGGATTGCTGAACAGTTTGGGGTCAGGTTTCCCAAGGAAAAAATTCACCATTTGAATTTGTCATTTGATGCTACTCATATTCCCGCTTTAAACATGCTCTATCAGCCGGAAGGACTGTCTGCCGGCCAGGTTGCCCAGCAACTGGCGACGATTCTGATTGATTCGGAGATCAAGGATGAGTCGATTGAGCGGTCGAGACGGCTGGTGGAAATTGCCGTGCAAAGCCTGCTGGAAGATAACCAGACGCATACACTGTTGGGAATAGACGATCTGTTCCGGAACCTTGCTTTCAGGAACAAAGTGATTCAAAATGTACAGGACCCCTATATCAAACGGTTCTGGGCAAATACAGACGAACAGGAAATCAAAAACGAAGTGGAACCGGTTTTGCACCGGCTGGACCAGATTATGCAGAACCCGGCCCTTCGCCGCCTTTTCTGCCAGAAAGGCTTGAGTTTGGACCCCAAAACTTATATGGATGAGGGGCATATTGTCCTGATCGATACCTATGGCCTGAAAAATTACGATTTGCGCGTTACGGTCGGTTATTTGTTAAACCTCTATTATCAAATGGCGAAAAAGCGCACATCTTCATCCAAATTCCATCTGATGCTGATCGAGGAAGCGCATATGCTTCAAATTCCATTGATCACGGAAATCCTGCAGGAAGACCGGAAGTACCCGTTTGGAATTGGCCTGATTACGAGAGAAATTGACCATTTCGAGAATTACGACTTGATGCAGGCCATCCGCTCCAATATCGGAATGGTAATCAGCTGCGGCCAGACAGAAGGTTCCGATGAAGTGGAGAGCCTGACGCGCAAATATGTCAAATCCAGTTTGGTAGAGTCGTTGCCTGAACGGAATGCAGCCGTCTATATTCGCACAAAACGGAAAATGCGCAGTGACGTAACCACTTGTGTGGTATCCAATGAACCCCCACGCGTATTTCGCCCTGACGGAAAAGAGGCAGATCACAAGAGCGGAGAAAAAGATGAAGCGATGAACTGGGGATTGGACTGGGGACTGGAAATTCTGCGCAATGCCAGGGAGACTCGCTTGATCGAACAGGTAGACCAGGAAATTTCCGATTACATGGATCGAACCCTGTATTATCATCCGCCTTCGGAAAATGCCAATTGATCAATTGCAAACATCAGTTGAACCGGTCCTGCCAATGGATCGGTTCCTCTCCATTTTTTAAGGCAGAGAGGAAGACCGAAATTGGGAAAACTATTGAAAGCAATTTTTGGCTTTTTTACCAGTTTGATTCCTTTTATTGAGACCTTGTTTTTATCATTTGTAATAGGCAGATACCTTCATTCCACTTCATTAAGCATTGTCATATTTATCGCTTTGATATTTACTTCATTCATATGGCATTCTCTGTTCAAGGCCATTGCCTGGGCTGTGATGGTCTATTTGATGGTTACGGTTTCTCAGTCATCGGGAGTTGTTTTTGCTGTCATTTTGGCCGTCGTTGTGGGGGGAATCCGCTTTGTGCTGGAAAAAATCATCCGCCGCTAAAATATTCGGAAAGTGAACGGTTCAGTTATCGCAATCAGGAAGGTTTACATCCATCCTTTGTAAAGGGTGGATATTTTTTTGGTCTTTGCATGTTTTGGCGATGAATGGAAAAAGATACTTCTTAAAAAGTTATTTATTCAGGAGTGACATTCATGCCAAAAATTCTTGCCGTGGGAACGGCGATCCCCCCGTACCCGATCAGACAGGAAGAAGCAAAGCAATTTGCGCGGAAAATGTTTGCGGATTCTTTCTCACAGGTCGACCGTTATCTGCAAATCTTTGAAAATACGTCCATTCGCTGCCGGTACCTGAGCAAACCCCGGACATGGTATGAACAGGGACATCCTTTTGTCGAAAAGAATAAGGCATATTTCGAAACGGCCATTGAGCTGGGTGAACAGGCGGTCCGTCGCTGCCTTAACAAAACGGGAATGGCGCCGGAAGAAATTGACCACTTTGTTTTTGTTTCCACAACGGGATTTTCCACACCCAGTATAGACGCATATTTAATCAATCGCCTGTCGATGAAAAGAGATGTGAAGCGGACTCCGGTCTGGGGATTGGGCTGTGCCGGCGGAGTGGCAGGACTGGCACGGGCTTGTGAATATGCCAGGGCAAATCCGTCAGAAAAAGTATTATTATTGGCAGTTGAATGCTGCAGTTTGACGTTCTGTTCATCAGACCGTTCCAAAAGCAATCTGGTGGCCACCTCGCTGTTTGCCGACGGGGCGGCAGCCGTTTTGATTGGCGGGGAGAATGTAGCGTTGCCGGATAAAAACAGGATTTTCCCCAAAATGATACATACACAAAGTTATTTATGGCCGGATTCAGAGGATGTAATGGGCTGGGAATTTACAAGTGAAGGTATGAAAGTGATTTTTTCCCGGAGCATTCCCGATCTGGTGCATGCGGATGTGATGCCGGCAGTACAATATTTTCTGGCAAAAACGGGCACGGATTTGTCGCAGATCGAAGTATTTATCACCCATCCGGGCGGAAAAAAGGTGTTGGATGCCTACCATCAAGCCCTGCACATCCCGCCTGACTGTTTGGCCCTGTCCTATCAGGTATTGAGAGATTACGGCAACATGTCATCTGCCACCATTTTGTTTGTTCTGGAACGGGAGTTGGAAAAGTGTCATGCCGCTGGAAGTTATGGGTTAATGTCTGCACTGGGACCCGGATTCAGTTTGGAATTGGCTTTATTGCGCTGGGACAAGGAGGAAAAGTGATGGCTTCATGGGGGCTTTGGCTGTTGTGGATTTGCGTGATCGGACAAAGGATGATCGAACTGTCGGTGGCGAAACGGAATGCACGCTGGATCAAAGGGCGCGGCGGAGTGGAATATGGACAAAACCACTACCCTTGGCTTGTTCTGATCCATGTCCTGTTTTTGGCTTCGATCCTGGCGGAAGGATTGCTGCGGGATAACCAGCCGGAGTCATGGAGATGGATTCCGTTGCTGCTTTTTTTCGCCGTGCAAGGATTAAGAATATGGGTGATGCGTTCGTTGGGAAACTGTTGGAATACGCGAATCTATGTCATTCCAGGAACAAAACCGCAAAACAAAGGGCCATACCGGTATCTGAGACATCCCAATTATGTTGTGGTAATCCTGGAATTTGTTTTGCTGCCGCTGGTGATGGGGGCTTTTGTCAGCCTGTTTATTTTTTCGACCATAAACCTGCTCTTTTTATGGTTTGTCCGGATTCCGGCAGAGGAAAAAGCATGGCAGATTTATGGGGAAGAAATGGATGAAGCAATGAAGAAAAAACGTTTCCTGCCTGTTTTTTACAAATGAAAAATTGTGGGATTTAGGCGCCCTTGGATTGACCCTGTCATGTTGATCTGGTCATCGGGTATCTGTTGAAAACGCTTGATTGAGGAAATCAAGTTAAATATCGCATATCGCTGGTTTGCAGGGCTTTACCTGACAATTCCGGTCTTCATTATTCCACTTTCAGCCAAAGGGGTTATTAAGTCTCCTCCGGTTTGAACACCGGATTCAACACTTCTCCTCGATAAGCAATTTCCGCTATCTAAAGGAAGAATTTTCCCTGTGAAACTATTGATCATGCAATTAACCTTAGCTTAGGGGGTGTACAAAATTGCCCTTATATTTGACCGCCAGAATGACGGAAATTATTAAAATACTCTCCTCTACAAATGAATTTGTAACAAGTAATGAGCTCGCAAAAAAGCTGGGGGTGACTTCCAGAACAATACGTGAAGACATAAAGATAATAAATGACAAAATAAATAAATACGGAACTCAAATTATATCTAAAAAAAGCAAAGGGTATAAATTTTTCTTTGACTCGGAAGAACAACGTAACATGTTATTGAATCAGGTCGAGACAGAAAGACTTATGTTTGACGTTAATTTCGTTGCACTAGAAGACAGAGTCCGATTTATTATCCAAAAACTTTTGTGTTCCAATAAAAGCATAAAGCTAGAATTGCTTGGTGATGAATTATATGTAAGCGATTCAACGATAAAAAAAGATTTAAAAAGAGTAAAGGAAATTTTAAATCAATACAACATTGCAGTGGTTAAAGACAACAAAGGCATAAAAGCCAAAGGAAATGAAATAAATATGCGATTCTGCATTTCCGATTACTTTATAAACGGTGGGGAAATAGAAAATATCTTTATTATTAAACTTATTAATAGTTTTGGAAATCACTTTTCTGATGAAGACATGAAGAAAATAAAAGAAATCATTCTCAATCAATTGGACAAAAATAACATAGAAATTACTGATGAAACATTGAATAAAATTGCAATTCATATCCTCATAGCAGTTGGGAGAATTAAAAATGGTCAGCCTGTCAGTTCAATAAGAAACATAGAGTATCTAAAAAGTAAAGATGAATATGAAATAGCAAAAAGAATTAACCATTTTATTGAATCCCATTACCGTGTCAAATTTTCTGAGCAGGAAATTGCGTACACTACTTTACATCTGGCAGGGAATCGACTTGGACAAAAAGAAAAAATCCTGTTATCTGATTTGAAACTGTTTTTGGGCGATGATATTTTTCGGTTATCTGTTGACATTGTTGAACAAATCAAAATTGGCTTGAAGGGATTGAACATATATGAAGATGATAAACTGATTTATAATCTCGGTCTACACCTTAAACAGTTAGTGATGAGACTCACCTATAATATGAACATCAGAAATCCCCTGGTAAACAAAATTAAAATACAACATCCTTTGGCTTTTGAAGCTGGAGTTATTGCAGCCCACTGTGTGGAAAAAGTAACAGGTTTTCAAGTGAATGATAATGAAATCGGATTTTTGGCTTTACATTTTGGTGCAGCGATTGAAAGACAGCGGATAATATCAAACTCAAAGAAAAAGGTTGCTTTGGTATGTGCTTCAGGTATGGCGACATCTGAGTTGCTCTTAACCAAGCTGTCTCATGTTCTGGATAATAATTATAACCTAATCGGAGTATATGCCTTGCATCAGCTAGATCAACTGTTAAAACAAAACCCTGATCTTATCTTGACAACTGTACCAATTGGTAGAAAACTGGATCTTCCCGTTATTCACGTACCATCAATTTTAAATAACAGAGATATCTTGGAAATTCAACATTCATTAAGAAATATTCATAACAAGAAAAAAACAATCAGCCAATTCTTTAGCAAAGAATTGTTCTTTCCAGGCCTGAAAGCAAAAACAAAAGAGGAAGCTTTGGAATTTCTGACAAGTACAATGATTCAGATGGGCTATATAGATACAAAAACCAAAAACTCGATTCTGGAACGTGAACGCATATCACCAACCTCCATTGGAAATACAGTTGCTATCCCGCATCCAATGAATATGGTTTCAACTCAATCTTTTATATGCACAGCAATACTGGATAAACCATTAAAATGGTCGTCTGGTGAGGAAGTAAAACTAATAATGATGATTGTTTTGGAAAAAAGATTGCAAGCAAAATTTCAGGAGATATTTGAATCGCTATATGATATCATCCAATCGCCTGAAAATGTTCAAACTTTGTGTAAGAAAAGAAACTTCAACCAATTTCTGGCATCCATCGACTCAATTTAGTAAGGAGAATAATCATCAATGTACCATAGGGAAATAATAAATGAAAGTCTGATTAAATTAAATTTTCATGCCAATACAAAAGAAGATGTATTAAAAGAAATTGCTGATATCGCTTTTAATGCCAAACGCGTGGAAAGTGCAGAAGCTTATTTCAATGGAATGCTGGAAAGAGAAAGAACATCAACTACCGGATTTGGTGGCGGGATCGCCATACCCCACGCAAAAATTGATGCAATTCTGAAACCCACCATTAGTGTAATAAAGCTGAGAGAAGCTGTGGATTGGGAGGCTATGGATGATAAGCCCGTACAGTTAATAATTGCATTGGCTGTACCAGCAAATCAGGAAGGAACACTTCATCTTCAATTATTGGCAAAATTGTCAGAGAATCTGATGGAAGAAAAATTCACAGGTTCTTTGCTGTCAGCAAAAACAAAGAATGAAATATATCAAATAATCACCAGTATTTTTGAATAAAAGGAGAGGTTCGATCATGAATATTGTAGCAGTAACTGCATGCCCAGCAGGAGTAGCTCATACGTATATGGCTAAAAAAGGACTGGAAAAGGCCGCTAGAAAGCTGGGATATAAAATCAAAGTAGAAACGCAAGGCTCAATGGGAATTGAAAATAAAATCGAAGCAAAAGATCTGGAAAAAGCTGATATAGTGATTTTGGCAGTCGATACAAAAATTGAAAAAGCAAGCAGATTTGATGGTAAATTCATTCACGAAGTTCCAGTAGCAGCGGCAGTTAAAAATGCAGTTAAAGTTATTGAAGACGCAGTAGCAAAACTATAGGAAATGGTGGTGAAAAACTGTGTGGAATAAAGCTAAAAAACACTTGATGACAGGTGTTTCTTATATGATTCCTGTCGTTGTGGCAGGTGGTATTTTACTTTCACTGGGAGTAATCATTGGCGAAAAAACAGCTGTAGGTGAACAATTAGTTAACTTTGGTGTTTGGACTTTAGGTTTAATGGTTCCAATGATCGCTGGTTACATTTCCTATTCCATTGCTGACAGACCAGGTATTGCCGTTGGCTTGGCAAGTGGTGTGTTTGCAGCTGAACTGGGCACTGGTTATATTGGCGGTATTTTAGTCGGTTTTTTTGCAGGTTGGATTACGAACCAGTTGAAGAAAATACCGATGCATACAAATATCGCTGTAATTAAACCAATCATGATTATACCTGTACTAGGTATCGGAGCATCAGCAATTTTCATGTGGCTGATATCCATTCCATTAGCTCCAGCAATGACCGGTTTGGAAAACTGGTTAAATACAATGAGTGGAAGTAATCTGTTAATCCTTGGATTTATTATCAGCGCCATGATGGCATTTGATATGGGCGGTCCAGTAAACAAAATCGCTTTGGCATTCTGTTATGCTACCCTTGCTGAAGGGATCTACGCTCCGATGGCAGCGTGCTGGATTGGCATTATGGCTGCACCATTCGGGTTATCTCTATCAACGCTATTATTTCCTAAAAAATTCTCAAAATCCGAGAAAGGTAATGCAATTCCAGCAGCATTGATGGGGTCGTTAGGAATTACGGAAGGGGCTATCCCATATGCTGTTGCTACACCGCTAAAAGTAATTCCAGTCATTACAATCGGATCTGGTATAGGTGGTGGAATTGCATTATTGCTTGGAGCAGAAGCACCTATTCCTGCAGCAATCGGTATCTGGGGTCTGCCATTTGTACACAGTCCATTCATGTTATTATTGGGTCTTATTATAGCTGTAGTTATTATAGCTTTTACTGTAGGATTCCTGCGTAAAGAGAGCGATATATATGATAATGAGGATGCAGGTTTATCATTTTAGATAATATTAACCTATTGCTGTAAAGGAGGTGATTCCTTGAGTATTAATTTTGATAAAGTAGTTAATAGAAAAGGGACTTACTGTACACAGTGGGACTTTGCAATAGACCGTTTTGGCAAAAGCAACGTTCTCCCTTTCTCCATATCAGATATGGATTTCCAGAGCCCGCCAGAGATTTTACAGGCCATAGAAAAGTATGTGAAACATGGTATATTTGGCTATACAAGATGGGATCATAATGCATATAAATCAGCTATTATACATTGGTACAAATCTCGTTTTTCAACGGATATTCCCGCCGGGTGGATTGTTTATAGTCCGAGTGTTATTTATACAATTTCAAAATTAATAGATATTTTAACGGATAAAAACGACCAAATTGTTTTACACTCACCTGGTTATGATGCTTTTTTTAAACAGATATCCGCGTCTGGCAGGGAAATGGTTGAAAATCCATTAATCTGCAAAAACGGTTTTTATTCAATTGATTTTGATTTGTTGGAAAAGCAGTTATCCAACCCTAAAGCAAAAGTATTACTTTTTTGTAACCCGCATAATCCTACTGGAAGGGTTTGGAACAAGTACGAACTGCAAAATATCGCAAACTTATGTGAGAAGCATCATGTGAAAATAATTTCCGATGATATTCATATGGATATTGTTTATCAAAATCATAGCTATACACCGATTACCGGTATAATTGGCAATCCAGACAACGTATTTATCTGCACGTCTGCAAGCAAAACGTTTAATATACCCGGCTTAGGTGGTTCCTATGCATTTATCCCTGATAAAAAGATAAGAAATTCGTTTTTATCAATCATGAAACAGCGTGATGGCATATCAAATGCAATGATATTTGGAATGCTCTCTGTTATTTACGGATACAATCACTCTGCCTGCTGGGTAGATGAATTAACAGCGTATTTATATAACAATATGAAGCTTGTCTCCAAATTCATAAAAGAAGAGCTTCCAAATTTGTCATTTAACATGCCTGAGTCTACATATCTTGCATGGATAGACTGTTCCAAACTGCATGCATCGGATGCTGAAATACAGAATGCGCTAGTAAACACAGGCAATGTTGGTATCATGTCAGGATGTACTTATCATGTGAATGAAGGAAAATTTTTACGTATGAACATCGGTTGTCCCCGGACGAAATTGATTGATGGACTGAAAAGATTGAAGAAATCTGTTATCACAATTGAATAGTTTTGGAGCAGTGATCTGAATCTGAACATGTACAACCTGGTACTACAGTTGTATTTATTCACAGCATAAATGTACTTAGAGTTAACGGCTTTATCTCTTCGCCTGAGTCAGGGACCCTTAGCTTTGAAAATAGATATACACATTCAATAATAATATCATAATTCCTGTTAAGATAAATAATGCTTTTGTAAGATACCAAGGAAGAAAAGACAAAATCAATAAAAAGAGCTCACCTAAAGGATTACCGTAGACATTTGGTCTTTCTGATTTTTTACTGGATCGAATTCCAATATATATAAATAATATCCCTAATACTGTCAAAGAAATATACACCCAAATCATAGATCAACAGTCCTTTCTGTTTTTCTTAAGGCAATCTAACCAAAATTACGCAAAAGTGGAAATTTATTTTTTATAAAGGGAAGCAATTCGTAATAGTTCCCGTTTTACTGAACCCCTGAGCCCCCAGACAAAAGCTAATATTACAGTTGTATTTATGAAAA
>NZ_JACEOL010000069.1 GCF_013868055.1 Thermoactinomyces mirandus
TTTGAAAGGTATTGGAATGAGTACAACGGGAGAGAAAGAGACAGTTCTGACACACATTTGGATTTGACTTGTATTCGCGGTATCCTGTGCGATTGGTAGTTGAATAGCGGAGTTCATACCTGGCAGGGCAAAGATATATATCCTGTTCAGGTAGGGTATTTAAATTGCCATTTATGAAAAAGACCTTTTTTGGTCGGAAACGCCGATGAGCAGTCACTGCAAAAATATTTTGTTTCATCAGTTCCTGACAGACGGGCATCGTGAGATATCCAGCGTCTAATGCGACTTCCTCAACGAGGAAGTCGAACCGGTGAATCTGTCGATTCAAACGTTTCAGGTACGGGATGGAGTCGTGAGCATTACCGGGTGTAACGAAAACATCTGTAATAAAATTGTATTTTCCATCTACTGTTCGATGATCCAGATAAAAGAAGCCCTCCGGTTTTCCTTCACGAACCATGTGCCCACTGTCCGGATCAGTTGTATTGATCCGGATTTCTTTTTCCTCCAATTTTACTTTTTTTTTAACGGATCTTTTCCATGCTGAATCCGGTCTTTGTCGATGGCTCTTTCCAATTCAACCATATAGTCCTTGGGAGTGACAGTAACCTTTTGTTTTTTGAACTTGCTTTTGCTGGCATTTACTTTTAAGAAAGTGGAATCGCTAAACAGTTGTTTTCCGTCGATGAATCCATGCTGAATGGACTGAAGCACGATTTCATCGAAGATTTCCTGGTAAACATCCGACTGCCCCGAACCGCCGACGGCGGTTTTGGCTGAAGGTGGAATGATGAGGAACCGGATCTGTCACGGAAAGTCCAACAAACCAACGATAAGCGATATTTACTTTAATTTCCTCAATCA
>NZ_JACEOL010000070.1 GCF_013868055.1 Thermoactinomyces mirandus
GTACGGGATGGAGTCATGAACATTACCGGGTGTAACGAAAACATCCGTAATGAAATTGTATTTTCCATCTACTGTTCGATGATCCAGATAAAAGAAGCCCTCCGGTTTTCCTTCACGAACCATGTACCCACTGTCCGGATCGGTTGTACTGATCCGGATTTCCTTTTTCTCCAATTTTACTTGTTTTTTTTTAACGGATCTTTTCCATGCTGAATCCGGTCTTCGTCGATGGCTTTTTCCAATTCAACCATATAGTCCTTGGGAGTGACAGTAACCTTTTGTTTCTTGAACTTGCTTTTGCTGGCATTTGCTTTTAAGAAGGTGGAATCGCTAAACAGTTGTTTTCCGTCGATCAATCCATGCTGAATGGCCTGAAGCACGATTTCATCGAAGATTTCCTGGTAAACATCCGACTGCCCGAACCGCCGACGGCGGTTTTGGCTGAAGGTGGAATGATGAGGAACCGGATCTGTCAAGGAAAGTCCAACAAACCAACGATAAGCGATATTTACTTTAATTTCCTCAATCAAGCGTCTTGGAGAAGCGGATGCCAAACAGATATCCGATAAGTAACATTTTGAACAGCATGACAGGATCAATACAAGGTCGACCATTGTTTTTGCAGTACAACGGTCGGCATTTATCAGCGATAAAAGAAAAGTCAATCGTTTCATTAATTTTTCTTAACAGATGATCTTGAGGGACAAGGTCCTCTATGTTGACGGTTTCTTGTTGAAATTCTCTGGATGTGTTCGTTCTGAACATAGTAAAACCTTCCTTCGGGATGCTTTTATATTTTAATTCAACAAAAAAGGCTGTTGACC